>JAJRRK010000087.1 GCA_024279555.1 Campylobacterales bacterium | reverse complement strand
CATCAAATACAATAGTTGATGGCTCTTCCTTATCTTTTTGCAGCTCCGGTTTGTTCTGTACCGGTGCTGCTTGTGGTTCATGGTCATCCTCCAGTCGGATATCGTCCAGGTTGTCTGTCTGTACCGACTTGGAGTGGAGCATCTCGTTATTGAAGTTGATTTCATATTGTGTGTGTTTGCCTGCCCGGTAGAGCAGAAGACCGACGACCGTTGCATAGGCAGGGTCTTTTAGCTCATCGAATAGACCTTCTATCTCCATCGGTCTGGCGATACGTACGGGCATGGCAGGGAAAATGGACTGTGCCAGTTCCCTGATCCCTTTGAGCTTTGTCATTCCTCCGGTCAGGATGATCCCCGCACCGATCTGCTCTTTGAGTGCCGATTTCTCCAGTGATTTTGCAAGTATCATCAGTGCCTCTTCAACCCGTGCGAAGATAACGGAGTGGACGATCTCCAGAGAAACACCGTTACGGTTCTCTTCGTCACCGATGATCGGAAGTTCTATCACTTCATTGCTTGTCTCGATGAGGTTTCCATGGCGTATTTTGACATTCTCAGCAACTTGAAGCGGTGTGTGCAGCGCCATGGAGAGGTCATTGGTGATATGGTTGGAACCGACACCGAGGAAGTCGTTGTAGCGGATGGAATTACCCACATGCACAACAAGGTTGCTTGTTTGTCCCCCCAGATCGATGACAGCGACACCAAGCTCTTTCTCATCCTCATCCATGACGGCGATTGACGAAGCATAGCCGCTCAATACAATACCGTCAATCTCCACACCGGCGGAGCGTACGGCTTTTTTGAGATTGGAAAGGTTTGATTTTTGTGTCATAATAATATTGACATCTACTTCCATGCGGCTGGCGTTCATACCGAAAGGATCTTCTATGAAGTCTTGATCGTCTACCCTGAAGTTGTAGGGGAGTACATGGATTATTTCATATTCATTGGGAACGTTAGCATTGTAAAGTGCCGTCTGCATGACACGGTTGATCTCTTTGATGGAGATATCTTTGTGCGGGATATTGACGATCCCAGTGGAGTTAAGGCTCTTTGCATAGGCATTGGAGATGGAGACAGTGGCTGAAGTGATGTTGCTGCCCGCGATACGCTTGGCATCGTTGATCGCTTTCTTGATGGACTTGGAGGCAAGTTCGATATTGGTAATAGCACCTTTTTTGACCCCTTGGGATTTTGCGATACCGTGTCCGAGTATTTGAGCTTTTTCGCCTGCAATTTCAGCTATGATCGCACAGATTTTCGTAGAACCGATATCTATAGCTAAAACTGTATCACTCAATTTGTGAGTCCTCCCATGTAGACTTCTGTAGGATATTTGGCATCCAATCTCTTGATAAGGTTGGATTCAAATACTCTCTGTTTGATTGTGTTTACGGTTTTTTTGATAAGCGCTGTCTGCTCCTTGTCCAGAGGCAGGTGCTTTTGTGCAATAATAGCGTAAACCACAACTTTATTCGATACACTAATAATACCTTTTTCTTTTGAAGATGTAAAGAGTTTTTGTAAAAATTGTAAACTTTCTTGTGAATTTAGTGTTTCGAGGTTGTCAAAGTTATCCAGATTCATGAAATCAGACTCTGTTGCATTGAGATCTTCGATCTGTCCAAGTGTCGTTTCTGCCAGTGACAACAGTGCCTCTTTTTGGGCTTGGGCTTCATAAAGAGTAGTCACCATCGGCTTTGCCTGCTCAAAGTTCATTACCTTCGGCTGTGTAATAGTAACGATCTTGACAGTAGCATATCTATCCTTGACAACTTTTGGTTTGAGAATCTCTCCACTCTCTTTTTGTTGTATCTCATCCCAAAGCTCTTTGGAAAGGGTGTTGTCACCCAGGGGGAGCGTTTTGGTCTCGCTGCTTTCGCGTTTCCCCTTTTTGAAAGCGATGTATGCCTTCTGCGCGGTTTTCTTTGTCTTTTTAAGCTTCAGGTCTTGTATGACCTTTTCTCTGGCTTGGTCAAGCGAGAGCTGCTTGCCTGTTGCATCGGTGTAGTTGAAGCTGTTGGTGTCGTAGAACGCCTTGATCTCCTCGTCACTGACCTCTGTCTGTGCACTGGGGGTCCAGATGATCTCAACAGTATAGGTTTTTGGTGTTTTGAACTGTTCTTTGTGTGCTTTCCAGAATGCTTTGAGCTTCGCATCATCTACAGTGAGGTTGACATCATCAGGTGACAGGACGCGGTATTTGATCTTGTCCGCAGTACTCATGGCGGCACCGACAGCTTCCTCTTCGAGCGGAAGTGCAGGCACCTCCAGAAGTCCAAGAAGTTTTGTGATGGTCAGCTCTTCTCTGAGTGTCTCTTCGAATTCTTTTGCTTTAAGTCTTTGGGTTTTAAGGTACATGTTGTAGACACTTCGATCGAACTTTCCGTCCTTCTGGAAACCTTTGATAGATTCAAGTGCCTTGGCAAGCTCGTCATCGGAAACAATGACACCCATATCGGCAGCATAGTTAAGCAGTTTCGCCTGGGTAGCGACTTGTGCAAATGCCTGTTGTATCAGACCCATCTCTTTTGCCTTTTTTTCGTCGAACTGTCCCTGAAACATTTCATTATATCGGTTGTAGAGATTACTGTAGACCATGTTGAGTCTGGATTGTTTGATCTCAATATTGCCAACCTTGGCTACATTGCCTGCTTTCGATCCGAAATCGTAGCTTCCCCAGCCAACGAATCCGGCACCGATGAACGCGATGGTGGCGATCCATATGGTCCATACGAGGTACTTATTGTGTTTCTGCATCCAACTAATCATTCTTCTGTCTGCCTTCTTAGGTAAAATTTGTATAATATTTTAGTCAAGTTGTGGTTAATACCAATTGAAACAAAGGGGAATGGTGATGGGGATGAACAATGATGCAATGATGCAGCGTGATCTTGAAGTGATATGGCATCCGTGTACACAGATGAAAGATCACGAAACCCTTCCGCTGATACCGATAAAATCTGGCAAAGGGATTTATCTTTATGACTTTGAAGGCAACAGCTATATCGATGCTGTCAGCTCCTGGTGGGTCAATCTGTTCGGCCATGCCAATCCCCATATCAATGCAAGGGTGAAGTCACAGATCGACAGACTTGAGCATGTGCTTCTTGCAGGTTTTACCCATGAGCCTGCGGTTAATCTGGCGCACAAGCTGGTCGATATGACACCCGGAATGTTAAGAAAAGTCTTTTATGTTGACAACGGTTCAAGTGCTGTGGAGGCGGCATTGAAGATGAGTTACCACTACCATCGCAACGAGGGAAAGCGTAAACCGCTTTTTCTTTCGTTGACAAACTCTTACCATGGTGAGACCATCGGTGCGCTTTCGGTGGGAGATGTGTCACTTTACAAAGAGACCTACGAGCCGCTGCTCATTGCCAATATGCAGGTACCTGTTCCCAGAGATCAGAGTACTCAAGCAGCCAAGGAGGCACTTTCTGTATTGGAAGAGGTGCTGGAAGAACGGTCGGAGGATATCGCTGCACTGATCGTAGAACCGCTCATTCAGGGAGCAGGGGGGATGCATATGTACCATCCCGACTATCTTGTGGGGGCAAGAATGTTGACGGAAAAGTACGGTGTTCACCTGATTGCAGATGAGATCATGACAGGTTTCGGCCGTACTGGGAAGATGTTCGCCTGCGAACATGCGGATATCTCACCCGATTTCATGACACTCTCCAAGGGGTTGACAGGCGGGTACCTGCCGCTTTCTGTTGTTATGACGACAGATGAGGTTTACCGGGCCTTTTATTGTGACTATAACGATTATAAGGCATTTCTTCATTCACATAGCTATACCGGCAACCCTCTTGCCTGTGTCGCGGCACTGGCAACACTTGAGATATTCGAGAGAGAAGATGTGATATGCAACAATATAAAAAAGAGTGCCTATCTCGCGCAGAGGCTTGAACGTTTTAAGAACCTCCCCAATGTCAAAGAGACAAGGCAGCAGGGAATGGTTGCTGCTGTTGAACTTTCGGGGTATGACTCCAAAGAGCGTATCGGACTGAAGATATACAGGTATGGGCTTGAGAACGGAGTGCTGCTCCGACCGTTGGGCAATGTGATCTACTTCATGCCGCCGTATATCATTACCGAAGCGGAGATAGACAGGATGATGGAAGTGGCCTATGAGGGAATTAGAAAATTGAAGATTGAAAATTGAAGATTGAAGATTGAAGATTAAAGATTGAAGCTTGAAGATTTTGCGGTGGTGTGGGAGCACCGTTACTTTGCGCCGAAGATCCTCCCCAGCAGACCACGGTTGGCACTGCTCAGTCTCTCATAATGTGCCTGGGCACGTTTGATACCTAGTTCCATGGCCTCTTTGTAGAGCGCTTCGGCACGTTTTTTGTCTTTGTCAATACCAATACCGTACTCGTAGAGCTGCGCAAGGTCACATATCGCTTCGGCATAATCATCATCCATGGCAAGATGGTTGATAAGTGTGAAGGCTTCGGGCAGGTTCTTCTCAAGAAGATCGCCTTTGAAAAGGGAACGTGCCAGCATAAACTGGGCAAATTTTGACTGTGTGGCAGCAGAGATGAGCAACAGCTGAGCCGCTTCTGCCTTTTCCCCTTTTTCCCCCAGTTTTCTGATATAGCCCATCATCTCCTCTACCTCTTTTTCTGTGTATCCTTCATTGCTTATCTTCATCAGCCAGGCATCGACGGAAGCATAACTGCCTTCTGGCATCTCCAGAGGAGGGTACTGGGTCACCATATTCTTGAGCTTCTGATCGATATAGGTGATAGGTTCATACTTAGAGGGCTCTTCTCTCTGCTTTTTTTTCAGGGTGTCAAGTGCAGAAAGATTCTCTCCTTTTTTGTTATGTCCCTCTTTTGCAGAAGGGGTGTTCGATTGCGGTCGGGGTTCTTGTGATATTTCCTGTTTGATCGGGGGAACTATGGTCGGAGTCTCCTCGGACAGAGACTGTCTCTCTTTGGTTAGTGCTTCTTCTGCATGGTTTCCTCTCTCTCCCCCGTTCCAGAGCATATCATCAAGTTCGTCCAGTGCTTCGTCGGCGGTAGCGTTTTTTTCTCCTTCTGTGTCACTGAAGAAATCATCCTGTTCGATCACTTCTGTATAGTTGTAGGGTGTATTTTCTTCCTGTCTATCGAAAAAATCATCCTGCTGGACGAGGGTTTTTTTCTCAATGGAGATGTTGTCAGGAAGAATATCCTCACTTTTGAGGTTCAAGAGAGCATCATAGTCTGCTTTTTGCTGTGCAGTTTCCGGTTCGTTTGTTGTTTTGAACGGTTCAAGGTCAAGGATCTCTTCGATCTCCTCCTCTTTTTCAGGTTTGACCCTGAAAAGATCGAACTCCTCGATGATCTCTTCCTCCTCTTCGGGGCTGAGAGATTCGTGCTGAGAGGTACGCTGGATAATCTCGTCAGGTGCATTTTCGATATAGTCTGTGATAAGTGCCTGGGTTTGTGCATAGTTCTCTGCCTGGAGTCTGTGAAGGATCTCCTGGATCTTTTCATCGCTCTTGAGTGGGGAAAGTTTGAGTATCTGGAGCTGGATGGTCTCCGTATCACCAATGGAAATAGCGAGATTGATGATACTTAAACGTTTTTTGGTCTGATTCATGCAGGCATCCTAAAGTATAATAAAAAAGTATAACATAGGCTTGCTTTACAAATGTGTCAACAGTTTCATATTACTTGAGAGGCTTTGCTTTTATGGTGTGTGATATTCAATAAGTACAGTGTTGATACGGTCAATAATACTGCGCACAGCTTGAGGATATTGTGTGATCTGTGTTGCCATTTCAGGGGTGATCTCGGCACCGTTCTCAATATTGTCAAGTAGATTGAGATAGCCCATGAGAAGCTCACGTTTCTGTGCGCACTCACGGCACATATGCAGACTTTCACAAATAGAGTCATTGAGATGTATATAGGTGTTTTCCGTTGCTTCGATGAGGGCACGCAGATATTTGTTGTGCTGTAAATCTTCAAGTTGAAGTTCTTCATTCAATAAAATACGCAGCATTTCAAATTTTGCTTTTATGATCTCTATCATATTCTTTGTTTCCATCATGTTCTTTCTCCTTTGACATACTATTTAAGTATTTATTCCGTCAGGTAGTATAGCAAGATAGAACTTAGTTAAATATTTTAGTATAATATATTTATATGGTTGCACTGAGCGCAAGGAGTCGGCATGAGTTTTCCAAAATGGCGATCTTCTTTGCCATCTCCGTAATGTCACGATCATAGGCGATCAGCCCGAACCCTTTGATGAGGAGCAGATATGTATCCTGCTTTTGAAATAACTGGGAGATCTCATAGGGGGCACGTTCGATCCAGTTGTTGAACCGTTTGGGATCGTAGACCACGACTTCGCCAAGAATCTGTTTGCCGTAATAGTCCTGGGGTGATACCTTCCCGTGTTTAAGGGAGAAGGCAGTAGCATAGGGCGGCATGGTATAGCTGACATATTTGGCGTTGGGAATGGTCTCGTAAATGTGTTCATGAATGTGTACATCACTGTTGGCAAGACTCCACCGGTAGTCTCTTTTCTGACAGTCTAGCTTGACCAGTGACGCTTCTGTGACTTCATTGAGAATGGTCTCTTTGGAGTTGATGATGAAACTGTTCGAGGCGACACGTGCGGAGATGGAGCCGTGGTAGACACCGAAAAAGTTCTTTTCAAAAAGAGAATGGGAGATACGCTGGATATCATCAATGAGATGTTTGTCCATGAGCGGCAACCTTTAGTTAGCATTATTTGGGTATTATAACAACATTATTTGGTGAGTCGTCTTTGGATGCATTGCCCGGCAATGTTTTTGTAAAGAAAGGAAACGCGTGGAGAGTCCGCATATACCGGTATTGTTGGATGAGGTATTGGAGAGCTTCAGTGAGGTGGCGGAGGGGTATTTCGTCGACTGTACACTGGGGTATGCCGGGCACAGTTACGAAGTGCTTAAGCGTTACGGGCATTTGAAGCATATTGGGATCGACCGTGATGATGAGGCATTGGCTTTTTCGAGAGAACGTCTGCTGCCTTTTGCCGATAGAAGTACACTTTACAAAGGAACCTTCGCCACAGTGCTGCCAACACTTGAAGAAGCGCCGGTGATAGCACTGCTTGCCGACTTTGGTGTCTCTTCTTTGCAGCTTGACAAGAAGGAGCGTGGCTTTGCTTTTGACTCTGAGACCCTCGATATGCGTATGGATGCCTCTTCGCCTTTGAGTGCCTATGAGGTAGTCAATACTTATTCCAGAGAGAAACTGGAGTATATCCTTGATACCTATGGCGAAGTGCGTTCCTACCGGAAACTTGCCGGTGCCATCATCGAAGCCAGAGCGAAAAAACCGATAGAGAGTGCAAAAGAGCTCAGTTCCATCATCCTGAAGGTGATCCCTCAGGGCGGGAAGATCCACCCCGCAACCCTGCCGTTTCAGGCAATCCGCATAGAAGTGAACAATGAACTGGGAGAGATAGAAGGGCTGCTCGATGCGATAGAGGCGAAACACTATGCGGGAGAAGTGGTCTCACTCATTACCTTTCATTCGCTGGAGGACAGGCTGGTAAAGAACCGTTTCAAGAAGTGGTCGACGGAGTGCATCTGCGATCCGCATGCCATGCGCTGTACCTGCGGGAAGAACCATGCGCTTGGAAAACCGCTTTCGAGAAAACCTGTAACTGCCTCAAAAGAAGAACTCAGGAAAAATCCCAGAAGCCGTTCGGCAAAGCTGAGAAGTTTCTGTTTCAAGGGTGATGCATAATGGCTGCCAAAAAAAGAAAAGCCCCTAACGGGATTAGCATAGGAATGCTCAGTGTCATACTGATGGCAATGACTATTGTACTGATACTGGCACTGGTCAAGATATATCTGAGCAATCAGATCTATTACGAAAGCAAAAAGGTCAATAAAATGTATGCGCAGGTACAGGCATTGAAGGCCGAGAACAAGATACTGGAACAGAATGTCGAAGCATTGAAGTTCAAGAACCGAGTGACCGATACGATCTTCGTTATCGAGGAAGAGTAAAACAGATGATACGCGGCTTCATACAGTTTGCCGTTGACCGGCCGATCCTCAACCACATTCTCATGGTATTCATGCTGCTGATGGCGGTTTTTGCCTACCAGAATATCGCCAAAGAGATCTTTCCCGCTTCTACACTTGACGAGGTAAGCATCAGCGGCGGCTATGTCGGTGCGAGTGCCGATGTACTTGATAAAATGGTGGTTAAGCAGATAGAGGATGAGCTTAAAAGCCTCTCCGAGATCGATACCATCTATACCACTATCCAGAGTGGCCTTTTTACGATCACTGCCGATATCAAGCCGGGTAATGACAAACAGCTGGTCCTCTCTGATGTCAAAGATATCATTGCCAATACGCGGCGTGATCTGCCTTCGGATATGGATGAACCAGTGGCAAAGATCGTAGTGCACGACTATCCGTTGCTTCTGGTTGCCATTTCCGGTGATGTGCCCAAGCAGAGACTGCTTGATGTGGCGGATGATCTCAAAGGGGAACTTGCGCTCATCAAGGATCTCAGTGGTATTGTTATACGCGGGGATGCTGATGAAGAAGTACTCATTACGCTTGATCAGAAAAAGCTCGATGCCTATGGTCTGAGTAAACGTGCTGTTTACAATGCCCTCGGTCAGATCGCTTCCATTTTTCCGGCAGGAACGCTCGATGAGGCGGGTGACCACCTCTATATCTCTACCATCAACGGAGAGAAATCAGCCGAAGCGATTGCTGATACACTCATCAGTATAGGCGGGAAGCGGGTGCGTATCAAAGATATTGCCACGGTGAAGATAGGGCTGGGAGATCCTACTCAGATCTCACACTTCAACGGGAAGCCTAACATCTCTTTGAACATCAACAAGACCAAAGAGGGGAATGCCATTGCTCTGAGTAAAGAGATTCGGCAGATCCTCAAAATATATAGGAAAAAATACCCCGACATCACTTTTGAAGCCTATACCGATACATCTGTCTGGGTCAAGAACCGTCTCAATCTGGTCTCATCCAATATCCTTTTCGGGCTTATCCTGGTCTTTCTGGCACTTTTTCTCTCGGTCAATGCCCGTATTGCATGGGTGGTCGCCATCGGAATTCCCACCTCTTTCTTCATCACCCTCATTGCTGCGGATGCCATCGGTTATTCACTCAATATGCTTACCATGCTTGGGGCGCTCATTGCCCTTGGAATGTTGGTTGATGAGGCGATTGTGGTCGCCGAGAATATCTATCGGCATTTGGAGATGGGAAAGCCTCCACGAGAAGCGGCCATTGATGGGGCGGTGGAGATGTTCCCCGCGGTACTGACCGCAACACTGACAACGGTTTTTGCTTTTTTGCCGCTGTTGATCATGAGCGGAAAGATGGGGATGTTCATGCAGGTACTTCCGGTAATGATCAGTATTCTGCTGCTCTCTTCGCTCTTTGAAGCGTTTTACTTCCTGCCTCTGCATGCCAAAGAGTTTTTCAGTATGGGCAAGGTCAAGCCGGTGGATGTGGAGGGTGGTTTTTGGAAAAAGTTTATCTATGACTACCGTGCCACACTCAAGCGTCTGCTGATAAAGAAGAAAAAATCATTGCTGACCTTGGTGCTGTTCATTGTTGTTGCTACCTTTGGAATGATGAAGATCACCAAGTTTCAGCTCTTCCCGGAGTTTGACGCACAGCAGATCTATGTCAACGGAAAGATCGATATCAATCACGATCTGCAGGAGACCGAAGCCTATGTGACTCAGATAGAGGAACGACTGTTGAAAATACTTGACAGACAGGATGTCGATTCGGTCACATCGGTGATCGGTTTCAAATTCAACCCGGATGCGAGTTTCGAGATCGGTGACAATCTTTTCCAGATCTTTGTCAACCTTCACGAAAAGGCACCGGAGAGTTTTTTTGACAAATATATCAATCCCCTCTTTTCACTGGAATATGATGACAGTGACATGATCAGAAAACGCAAAGCACAGGAGATCGCCAAAGAGATACAGAAAAAGGTGATCGACCATTTCAGGGAGCAGAAGGTCAACGGCAAGAAGCTTTATGAGGAGTTCAATGTCTATGTACAGCAGACAGGGATCGTCAGTCATGATATCGAAATAGGTTTCAGTGCCGAGAATAGACAGAAAGTACTTTCAGCACTCAGTAGGGTAGAACAGAATCTCTCGAAGATCGAGGGGGTGGAGGATCTCTCTGACAATGCCAATGAAGGCGAGCGGGAGCTCAAACTGCGTGTCAACGAGTATGGTCAGCAGCTGGGTTTTACGGAGACCTATGTCATCAATACGCTGCGCGGTGCTTTTCTCAAAGCGGAGTATGGCAAGATGTTCAATGACAAAGGGTTGGTGCGCATCAGAATTGAAGATATCTACAAGAAGAAGAGCGGCGACATTGCCAACTTCAAGCTAACGACACCCGACGGGCGTGAAGTGGTAAGGCTGGGTGACATCTGTGATTTCTATTTCCAGAAGAGTTTTGTGAAGATATTCAAAGAGGACGGGAAGAAGGTACGTTCTCTCTTCGCCCGTGTCGACAAGCACATTATTACGCCTGCCGAAGTGATGGAAAAGATAGATCCGTTGCTTAAACAGATTGAAAAAGAGGGAGTAAGTGTCATCGTCAAAGGAGAGGAGAAAGAGAATAAGAAGTTGCGTAAAGAGATGATGCAGGCAGCCATCATCGCACTCTTTCTCATCTTTATCACGCTGGTATGGATGTTCAACTCTCTGGTGCTCCCTCTGATCATCCTCTCGACCATTCCGCTCTCTATCCTTGGAGCACTGGTAGGTACGAAGCTGATGGGCATCCATATGACCCTGCCGGGTGTGATGGGAATCATTGGTCTGGCAGGTGTCGTGGTCAACGACGGGCTCATTATGCTTGACTTCATCAAAGGGAGTCGGAACTATGATGAGATAGTACAAAAAGCGGGCATGCGTCTGCGTCCGATCATCCTGACATCGGTCACGACAGTACTGGGACTCTCCTCACTGATGTTCTTCGCCAGCGGGCAGGCACTCATTCTTCAGCCGATGGCGGTCTCACTCGGTTTTGGTATCGCCTGGGCGACCGTGCTCAATCTTTTCTATGTACCCCTGATGTATGCGGTGGTTTACAAAGTAGCCGAGAAAACGAAAAGTTAACCAAATTTGGCTATAATTATTGCCTTTTAAAACGATGACTATTATATAGATGTTAAAGGAATGCAGATGCTTGGTGCCGTAGAACGTAAAATAGGACAGTTTGTCAGTGAATTGGAAGACAAAGAGGTATCAGCACTCTATGCCAAACTGCCTCGCGGAAAACGACTGCGCGCCAAGCTTATTTTGCGGATTGCAGGCAGCAGCCTGCCCGTGGTCAAGACCGCTGCGGTCGTGGAGATGATCCATGCGGCAAGCCTGCTGCATGACGATGTCATAGACGATGCCGATACGCGCCGTTCCAAACCCTCCCTCAATGCGCTTTACGGGAACAAGACTGCCATTATGCTGGGAGATATTCTCTACTCCAAGGGTTTCTTTGAGCTCAACAATATTGATCCGGTTGTTGCCAGACTCATCTCCCATGCCGTTACACAGCTGAGTCTGGGAGAGCTTAAAGATGTGTCACTCTCCAAAACTTTCAACGTTGACAAAGATCTCTATCTGAAGATGATCTACCAGAAGACCGCCTCACTCATTGAAGCGAGTGCCGGTGCGGCAGCGGTACTGGCAGGCAAGCCCAAAGAGCCGTTCATGATCTACGGGCGCAATCTCGGATTGGCGTTTCAGATGATAGACGATCTGCTCGACATCACACAGGACAGCGCCACACTGGGCAAGCCGGCACTGCACGATTTTGTCGAAGGCAAGACGACCCTGCCTTACATCTACCTCTATGAAGCGTTGGATAAGACAGGCAGAGTGAAGCTTCAAAGCATGCACGCCAGAGTGCTCAAGCCCGAAGAGCTCAACTGGCTCAAGGTGCAGTTCGAAGAGCGGCAGATTTTGCTCAAATGCTATGCGCAGGCCAAAGAGCTCATCGACGAAGCGGTGGAGCTGATGAACGCACTGGGAGAGGATGCGCTCTCCGAGATCGCGACAGAAATGATAGACAGGGAGTTTTGATGTACTATCAGGTAGTGAGTTTTTCACACAAGAACTGCGAACTGGCGATGCGGGAGAAGCTTGCCTTTGCCGATGATGCCCAGAAAAAGACCTTTTTGGAGCAGCTGACCCACTTTGAGTTCATTCATGAAGCCTTTGTTGTCTCTACCTGTAACCGTGTAGAGGTGGTGCTTGCCACCCGTGACAACTTCGCCAGTTTTCATGCGGTACTGGGGCTGATGAGCCAAAAGAGCGACCTGAACTTCTATGAGCTCAAAAGTACCGCCAAACGCTACGATGACGAAGAGGCGATCGAGCATATCTTCTCGGTGGTCTCTTCGCTTGATTCGCTGGTGATCGGTGAGTCCCAGATCACCGGACAGGTGAAAGATGCCTTTAAATTCTCTTACCAGAACGGTACGGCGGGACGCAAGCTCAACCGTGTCATCTCCTATGCAGTCAAGTGCGCCGCCGAAGTGCGTAACGCTACCAATATTTCCCAAAACCCCATCTCCATTGCATCGGTTGCCGTAGCACAGGCACACAAGATACTCGGTGATGAGATACAGGGGATGAAAGGCATTGTTGTCGGAGCGGGTGAGATGGGCGTACTTGCAGCCAAACATCTGCTCAGGGTAGGGTGTGATGTCGTGCTTATCGGACGAGATATGGAGAAGACCGGCAGAGCGGCTGTAGCACTGGGAGAGAATGTCTCGGCTGACAGCATCGACAATCTCCCCAAATATATCAACCGATACAGGCTGCTCTTTTCGGCGACCTCTTCGCCGGATCCGGTCATTACGCAGGCGCTCATCGAGAACGAGACCCTGCCGCGCTACTGGTTCGATATGGCGATCCCCAGAGATATTGCCGATATG
>JAJRRK010000086.1 GCA_024279555.1 Campylobacterales bacterium | reverse complement strand
CGCGCCAGCTTCTTCTCGTTGGTAAGTACCTTGTTCTTGATAAGCTGCTGGGTCAGTGTACTGCCTCCCTCTACAAACTTGCCTGCCTGGATATCCTTGATGACGGCTCTGAGGATCGCATCGGGATTGACCCCGCCGTGTTCGAAGAACTTGGTATCTTCCATGGCGATAAGCCCCTCGACGAGATAACTCGGAAGCTCGTCATAACGGGCATAGAGTCGATGCTGTTTTTTGAAGACATAGGCAAGTTTCTCACCGTTACGGTCAAGCACAACCGAAGAGATCTCCGGTTTATAGTTGATCAGTTTGTCCGCATCGAGCGATATCTCCTCGTAGGCATAGATAAACGCGGCGATGAACGCGACAATAAAGATCATCGCCAGGATGATCGAACCTTTTATGAGACTGAACACACTTTACCTGCTTTTTTAAAGATTATTGTACCAAGTTAAGTCTAATGAGTCTCAACAGGTGACGAAGTTTGTCTGTTGATACTTCGACATTGAGGATCACACGCAGTATGGGGTGGGGGACTGTCGGTTGGCGGATAGCACCGACAATATAGTTCTGCTCCATCAAACCCTTCTGCATGAAGAGCGCGAAATCGTTGTCCGGTACCGCAATTGGAAGAATGAGGCTTTCACATGTCACCCCACTCTCCTGCTGGGCAATCACCTGCCGCTGCACGATCTTCTTACGCAGTTTTTTCGCGTTTTTTTGAATGTAGCGCATATTGACATACGCCAGTGCCGTATCGAACACCGAAGGTGCCGTTGCATAGATGACCGACTTGGCACGGTTCTCCAAGAAGCTGATAATGGTCTTGGAAGCGAGAATATAGGCGCCGTAACTGCCGTATGCCTTGCCGAGTGTCCCCATTTTGATATGCCTTTCATTCGGGGTGATGTCGTAATGTTCGAAGATCCCCAGCAGGTTCTCTCCTACCACACCGGCACTATGCGCCTCATCGACGATCAGCAGTGCTTCCGTCTCTGCTGCCACATTAAAGATCTCGCGCTCACAGAGATCTCCTCCCATCGAGTAGACCCCCTCCACTGCGACAATACGCCGTTTGGCAGGATGTGCAAGTATCTTGGCTTTAAGATCCTCCGCATCATTGTGTCTAAAAGTTACTACCTGCTCAGGATGTAGCTTCGCTGCCAACTGCCCCGAAGCATGATACTCCTCATCAAGAAAGAGCATATCACCCTTGCGTACCAGCGCTTCGATCAGTGCAAGATTTGCCAAAAAACCGCTGCCGACGACCATCCCCTCCTCAAAGCCATTCAGCTCCGCCATCTCCAGCTCAAAGAGACGATGGATCGGGTGATAGCCGTTGACCAGCTGACTGGCACGCGGCGCAAAAGTGCCATACTCCTCTACCATCTTGACCGCTTTTTGAAACGACTTCTTACGTTTTGCCAGTCCCAGGTAGTCATTGGATGCAAAATCATCCAGTGCGTCCGAATAGAGTATCCGCTCCCTGAACCGCCCCGCCTTTTTCAAGGCTTCCAGCTCTTTTTCATACATTATTGTTAACCTTTATACATCTTTCATCTGAAGGGGAGTCGTCTTGTGTTAGCCCCATCAGGGCAGGCACAAGACCTGCCCCTCCCATTCCAATCAAAGCTTTTCGCCAGAAAAGCATACCACAACTCTTCACTCATCACTCTTCACTAAAAAAAAGCCACGGCTTCAACACTTCTACCTGCAGACCGCGCGCCGTGCTCTCCAGCCCATCTACATACTCTATATACTTTTTGCAAAACCCTTCAACCATACAGCCGCCGGCTTTCCCTTCCCACTCACCGCTTTGGAGATACGCTTCCAGATCATTTTCATCAAACGGTGCAAAACGGTAGTGCGTTGCAGAGGTATCGACCAGTAGCATTTTTTTGGTTTTGTAGTGCATGGATGAGATAATGCTAATAGTTGCGCCGCTCTGCTTGAGCAAAATCTCTTTTGCCTCCTCCATGCTCTTTGGCTTACGCAGTATCTCCCCGCTTTGGGTAGCAATGACACTGTCAGCGGTCAAAAGCGGCATATCAAGACCATACAAACGCTCTGCAGCTTCCATCTTTCCTTTGCTTGCAGTATAGACGAAATCCTTCGCGATCGTTGTCACAATCTGCTCTTCATCGAAATCGACAGATTTCTGGATAAAGTCAATACCTGCCTCCTTCAAAAGAAGGGCACGGGACTGGGACTGAGAGCACAATATAAGCATTCTAACCTTTTCTATGCATGTACAATAAGCTGTTTATATGTCAATTCGACCATACGGTTATCATTTAGTGCATCAACGATCATTTCAATAGTATGCGCAAAAAGAGTGATTAACGCTTTATTGGTGATATTACCTGTATTAACATACACCAATTTATAAGGCATACCTGAAACAATCATCGACTCTACGAAATCTCTGTCTTTCGAAATCAATACACATTCATGCGCTATTGTATATAGATTGATCTCCCTATCAGTCGTCGTGTTTTTATTTGGAAGATCAAGGGTATGTTGCGCATCGTATCCACGATATATCAACATGCCTGCCAATTTTTTCGGTAGCTGTGCATCAACAAGAAACTTCATTAGGCAGCATGTATATCTACAACGGATTTAACTTTAGAGAGTTTGGCGGCATACTGTAGAACCGCAAGAACATCTTCTGCCTCAAGATCCTCATAATCTTCAAGTATCTCATCTTGGCTCATTCCGCTACTTAGCAACTCCAATACCGTTTCAACAGGATAACGCAAGCCGCGAATAATCGGTTTTCCATGACAGATCTGAGGATCTATCACGATACGATCTAATAAATTTTCCATTACACGCACCTTTTTGATACGATTATACCCAAATATCCCATTACATTCCACGCAGACTGACACCCAGCCAGAGAGCCACGATCCCCAGCACGATATTGATAGGCAACAGCAGGTTCGGAATAAGCGCTACTTTTGCTTTTGCCTCTGCGATCTTTCCGTAGCTAAAGAGCTTCCAAGCCGTTTTTCTTTGGAAAAACATATAGGTGAAATTGAGTGTCATCACCGTCCAGATGATCTCTTTGGTGATAAAAAGTGATTGAAGGGTGCCGTGGTGCCCCTGCGTTGCAATCGCCATAGTCAATCCGGTGATCAGCAGCGTCAAGATGAACGGAATAACCAGATTAAAAAGCCGTCCCACAATCTGCAAGATGATCCCCAAACGCTGTTGAGGCTCAAGAATATTCGCTACCTCCTCATTCTCAAGCATCTGCTTGGGCGTCACACCACCACGGGAAATCACCGGATGCACTGCGATACGGATAACGATCATCCCGCCTATCCAGACAAAGGCCGACAAAACATGCAAAAAAACAACTATATGTGACATCAATTCCCACCCTCAAGCATCTCCGCCAGATAGGTTTTCGCCTCTTCGATCGCTTCGGGGATCTTTTCAGGCTTCTTTCCTCCCGCCTGAGCGAAGTCGGGACGGCCACCACCGCCACCGCCTACGATCGGCGCGATGGATTTGATCCACTCTCCCGCCTTGACCGGTGTCTCTTTTGAACCCGCAGCCAGCAGCACCTTGTCGCCCTTCTTCTGGAAGAGCATGATGGCAATGTTGTTATACCTGTTCTTCGCTTCGTCGATCATCTCTTTGATGTCGCCTGCCTGTACCTCATCGACAATGACCTTCACACCGTTCACCTCAACCGGTGTCAGCTCTTTTTTGGTAGCGTTGAGTGCTACTTTAAGCTCACCTTTGAGGGTCTTGATCTCCTCTTTGAGCTTGTTGACACCGGCGATCGGATTCTGGTTCTTCACCGCTTCTTTGATCTGCTCGATCTCCGTGCGGAGTCCTTTGACCTTCTCGACCGCCGCACGGCCGCAGATCGCTTCAATACGTCTGACCCCTGCACTCACTCCGCTCTCTTTGGTGATCATGAAAAGCCCAATACGCGAAGTATTGTCCACATGCGTCCCGCCACACAGCTCCACAGACGCATCTCCCATGCTGACCACACGCACCTTGTCCCCGTACTTTTCTCCAAAGAGCGCCAGTGCACCCGAGTGCTTCGCTTCGTCGATGCTCATGATCTCGGTTTTTCTTGGAATGGCACGCTGCACCTTGTCATTGACCCAATCCTCCACTTTTTGCAGCTCTTCGGGACTCAAGGCTTTGGGGTGAGAGAAGTCAAACCGCAGACGTTTGTCATCATTGAGCGATCCTGCCTGTGAAATGTGGTCTCCCAGTACCGCACGCAGTGCCGCATGCAGCAGGTGGGTAGCCGAGTGATGCTTCTCGATCTCCGCACGCTTAGTATCAACTACAGCTTCCACCTCATCACCTACAGAGAGTTGTCCCTCTACCTCAGAGAGATTCATATCAAGAAACTTCTTGGTATCCAAAACCTGAACGCTACGCGCTGAACGCTGAACGCTGATGCTTCCAGCATCTCCCACTTGACCACCCGATTCTGCATAGAACGGTGTTTTCTCCAGCATCACCCAGCCCTTGCCGTCAATGGCATCGACCTGTTTGAAGTCCTCATCAAGCAGCGCCAGCACTTTTGTGGTGGTCTGGGTCGTCTCATATCCAACAAATTCATTGACCCCAAACTGCTCTTTGAGCTGCTTGAAGTCCCCTGTCGTTGCCGCGTCGCCCGTCCCTTTCCAGTTGGCTTTGGACTGCGCTTTTTGCGCCTCCATTTTGGCATTGAAGGCATCGATGTCGAGTTTGATACTCTTTTCTCGGAGCATATCTTCGGTCAGATCCAGTGGGTAACCAAAAGTGTCATAGAGTTTGAACGCCACTTCACCGTTGAAGGTATCGGTAGTCTTCTCAAGCTCGGCATTGAAGAGTTTGATCCCCGCCTCGATCGTGTCGAAGAAGCGCTCCTCTTCAAGTTTCATGGAGGCCTTAATGGCCTCCTCTTTGGTCTTGAGGTAAGTATAGTGCCCGCCCATCACCTCAATAAGCGCATCGACCAACTTGTACATGAACGGTTCCCTCAATCCCAGCAGGTACCCGTGACGGATCGCACGACGCATGATACGGCGCAGTACATACCCGCGCCCCTCTTTGTCGAAGTTCACACCCTGTGCCAGCAGGAAGCTGACCGCACGCAGGTGGTCGGCAATAACACGGTAACTGGCGGAGTTTGGGGCATCGTAGTCGTACGGTTTACCCACCAGGTCGCCGATAGCATCCAGCAGTGGCTTGAAGAGAGAAGAGTGGTAGTTGTTGGTCACACCCTCCTTGATGGCAACCACCCGTTCCAATCCCATACCAGTGTCAATGCTCGGCTTTGGAAGCGGATGAAGCTCGCCTTTTTCGTCTCGCTCATACTGCATAAAGACAAGGTTCCATATCTCAAGGAATCGATCTCCCTCTCCCCCCATCACATCTTCAGGAGAATTGAAGTGTTCTGCTCCCTGATCGTAGAAGATCTCCGAACAGGGACCACACGGACCGGTATCGCCCATCTGCCAGAAGTTGTCTTTGTCGCCAAAACGCATGATGCGATCTTCGGAAACATGCGCTTTCCAGAGTTCATACGCTTCATCATCACTGTCATGCACTGTTACCCATATCTTCTCCACAGGCAGGTTAAGGTACTCCTTGCCGGTAACGAACTCCCATGCATAAGCGATCGCCTCTTTCTTGAAGTAGTCACCAAAGCTGAAGTTCCCCAGCATCTCAAAGAAGGTGTGGTGGCGTGCGGTGTAGCCGACATTGTCAAGATCGTTGTGCTTCCCTCCCGCACGGATACAGGTCTGTGAAGAGGTTGCCCGCGGCGGATTGGGGATAGGCGCATCACCGGTGAAAATGTTCTTGAACTGTACCATGCCCGCATTGGTAAAAAGCAGCGTCGGATCATCGGGTACCAGCGGAGAACTCTCCACGACCTGATGTCCCTTGCTCTCAAAATAGTCTAAAAATGTTTTTCTAATATCCATGGAAAAATATCCTGCGTAATAAATTGGGTATGGGCACATCTAAAAACCCTGCATGCCCATAATGGGTTTTGCAAATGTGAGATTGTGCAAGAAGCTTTCAAGTCATAGCTGAAGCTACGATGAAGGAAGCATCTTGTGCAAGATCGCGTTTGCAAAGCCCACCCTTCGGGCAATGCAAGCTTCCGCCCATGCGGCGTTACTCACTTTCGAATTAGCTACGGCTAGTCCTTCAAGTGAGTGCCTTGCCTGAACGCAAGCTTGCAATGTTATGGACATACAGGGTTATTAGAGGTGCCCATATTTTAGCCAAAATGTGGTTATTAGGAGGTGAAGCCATTAGTGTTCCCACCGGAACGCTTCCGAAAGTGGGAAGAAAACAGGCAGATCAAAGATAAAAAGTACAGATATCATCCGGCAGATAGTCGAAATTCCCATCGATGTTGGTCATGCCGTTATCTCCACCGTCACAGGCATACGGAATGTCAGACTTGCCAAAACCGATATCATCCTGAATGAAAAGCGGGTCATCCGGTGTGCCGCCGAATCCAAGAAGATCAAAGGTGCACCGCTCCCCGGGATAGAAACTGAACTCTCCGTTAGGTGCAGTGACATAATCAGCACTCACTGCCCCTGAAGGATCGACACAGTAGTAGGGAACCCCACCCAGCGAGAAGTTATCTACATCGACAAGGAAAAGGGTCGTCATCGATTCTCCAGGCACCCTTGCTCCATCATAGAATCCGTCATCATAACCGTCAGTATATCCCTCATCATAAGCGGCACCGCCGCCACCACATCCGCTCAGTGCCACCACTGCCAATCCGCTTACCAGTAACATTATCCATTTTTTCATCATTCACGCCCTATTTAAGTGGTTTTAAACATAGGGAGTATAAAAGAAAATTGTGAGGAGAAAAGGGAGTGATCGTGGAAAAATTGTGTAATATTACCGATTGATGTATTTTTGAAGCAGTTGTGCTATTTGTTGGCTGCCGTCCTTCTCAACGACCGCCATCAATCCTCTGCTTTTGACAGAAAGATCCTCATCGAGCAGTGCCAGTACCTTCTCTTTGTCTATTTCATTTTCACGCATCAGCCAGGCGAGTTCTTTTTCCACAAGGAACTTCGCATTGTAATACTGATGGTCACTTGCCGCATATGGATAGGGGATGAAGAGTGTCGGCAGCGCCGTTGCAGCAAGCTCCCACAGCGTCGAAGCCCCTGCTCTCGCAACAGCAAAGTCCGCTTCTTTCATGTAATCTGCCAGCTTTGTGGTAAATCCAAATACCTCTGCCTCAATGCCAAGTTCAGCATAGGCTTTCTCAACGGCTTCAATGTTGTTTACCCCCGCCTGATGAATGATCTTGATACCGCGTTCTTTCAGTTCAGAGGCAAGCGAAAGCGCCAGCTCATTGATCGCGCGCGCTCCCTGCGAACCACCCAAGAAGATGACTGTTTCAACTTTGTCTCTGATTCGGGCATTGTCGAAAAAGACCTCCTTGACAGGATACGCCTTGATGGGGCTCTCCTCAAGATAGGAGGAGATGAATACCTCCGCATAGGGTTTGAGCAGTCTGTTGAGCGACCCCAGCGCCGCGTTCTGTTCATGAATGACTAACGGGATACGCATGGTCTTGGCGGCAATAGCAGTCGCTGCTGCCGAAAATCCACCTACAGAAAAGACTACTTTGGCATCATGTTGCTTCAACAGCTTCCGTGCCTGACGCACCGCATGGAACATCTTCCAAAGTGACCTGAGCTTGCCGATCCCCCGCTGATTGACCACCCCTTCGGTCTCGAAGAAATATTTCGCAGTAAAATCCTTATCATCTTCAAACCACTCTCTGTCCTGCCCTTTGGTCGAACCGATGTAAATAAGTGATGAGTGATTGTTTGCATCGCTTTGCGATGCCCCATTCTGCTCCCGGCTCCCGGCTCCCGGCTCTCTCACCAGCACTTCTTTGACCGCCCGCACAATCGCCAAATGTCCGCCTGTCCCGCCGCCTGTCATTACAATACTCATGCGCTATTTCCTTTTACTCATCATAGCATCTTTCCGTGAATATTCCTCGGAACCTTCTTGGAGATCATCAGAACCATCCCTATAGCGATACAGACAGCCAGGATATGCGATCCTCCGTAACTCAAAAACGGTACGGCGATCCCTTTGATGGGGGTGATACCGAACACCCCGTAGGAGTTGAGCAAAAAGGCATAAGCGATAAGCAGCCCTGTACCTATACTGAAAAGATAGTACATCCTGCTTTTGACCTTCGCCGCGATCTTGAAGATACGAAAGACAATAAAAAGCATGGTCAAAACCACCGCTGTCAACCCTACAAAGCCAAGTTCTTCGGTAATCCCCGCCAAAACAAAGTCAGTATGTACCTCCGAAAGATACCCCAGTTTGAACTGTCCGTTCCCCAGTCCCGTTCCCCAGATACCTCCGTTATAGACTGCATTGAGCGAGTGGGAGATCTGGTAGGGTTCTTTGACCGCGAGATCCACACGCAGTGCCTGAAGCTGTTCGAAAGGCAGCCATGAGAGGATGGAATCCTGCACTGTACTCCACCAACTCTTGATCCGTGCCATACGGTGCGGTGCGAGAAAGATCAGTGCAATAATCCCTACAAACGCACTGGAGACCAAGGTAAAGAAAAATTTATAGGAGCCTCCGACAAACAGAAACAGTGTCAGCAGTGTAGCCCCCAGGACAAGTACCTGTCCAAGGTCTTTCTGAAAAATAGCGATCAATACAACTGCCAGTATGAAAAGAATCAGATAGGGGCCGAAAGTGCGTACCTCCTCTATAAAACCCATCTGCTCCCTACCCGCAAACTTCCGTTCAAAACTCCAGGCAAGGAAAAAGACAAAACCAACCTTGAAGAATTCCACTGGTGCGATCGAGAGCGGTCCCAGGTGTATCCATCGCTTCGCACCGCCAACTGCTGTGACCAGCGAAGAGGGCAGGAAAGGCATCACCATCATCAGAATGAAAAAGAGAATAAAAAGTGCCATGCCGATACGGACAAACCATTTGTCCGGGTCGAGCTTGCTTAGCCCCACAATCACCATCAGTCCGATCATAACCGCCATCCCCTGACGGATAAAAAAGTGGAAATTGCTGTAGCCAAAATGCTGCACAGTATAGACCGAAAGTGAATAGTCCATCACCAGCGACAGGGTCAACAGTGCGATCACAGCGGCAAGCAGCGGTTTGTCTATCATAGCATTTCCATAGTATAGAATATCAATTGGCTGTATTTTATCAGAATTAACAGATAACTTTGATAAAATTTCACAACGAAACGGGGAAAAGATGGATAAAGCACAAACGCATTCAGTACCGGAGCAGAGAAGCAAGAAGATCATCTGGCTCTTTACTATTCTAGTACTGGCCATGGGTCTACTGCTGCTCTCCGTACTTGGCACCATCACATCCGACAGAAAGCTTCCCAGTAAAACGGTCACCAAACATGACCGCTCCTTCAGGGGACACATCATTTCCGAAGACGGCTACACCCTCAGCCGTTCATACAAGACCTACAAAGCAGTCATTCGGGGTGAGAGTATCGACCCGGATAAAAAAGCCCTTTTTATCAAACTCTTCAGCATCTACAGTGGTATTCCCGAAAAAGAGATCGCCAAGAAATTCAGAGACAAACACGGACATTTCATCAAAAAAAATATCGTACTCTCCCGTACACTCAATGCCAAACAGGCCATGCAGCTCAAAGCCCTCGCCTATAAACTTCGCCAAATGAAAGTCTTCCGTCCGGTCAAGACCCCATCAGGATATGATGTACTTTACGGGCTTGACATCATCGAGATCGGTGAGAGCCGGCAGTTCCTGCTCCACGATGTACTCAGCCCCGTGCTGGGATATGTAAGGAAAAAAAGCGACGGGCACTACACACGTCCTTTGGGTCAAAAAGGACTTGAAAGAAAATATGACAAACATATCACCTCCAAAAAAGATGGTTATTTCCGAGGAAAACGTGATGTAGGAGGCAATCTCATTCTTGACAGGAACGCCATCATCAAACCACGTGTAGACGGTATGGATCTGCATTTGAACATCCCGCTTGCCCTGCAGCGGCGTATCGAAAAGATGGTCGATGCAATGAAGCAGCGCATTGATGCGGACGAAATCATCATCGGTATCATGGAAAGCAATACGGGGAAAGTACGCGCACTCGCTTCAAGTGAACGTTACGACCCGTCACACATCACACAGTCAGACATTCCCAAACTTGACCTGAAATTTGCAGAATACCCTTATGAAGCAGGTTCCGTACTCAAACCTGTCACACTGGCATTGGCACTGGATCACCACTATGTCACACCCAATACCGTGTTCAATACCTTCAACGGAAAAATGAAGATCGGTAAACGCCGTACCATCACCGATGATGAGAAATTTGCATCACTCACTACCACTGACATTATTGTCCATTCATCCAACGTCGGTATCTCCCAGGTTTCATGGAAACTGACAGGAAAAGAGTTTCGTGACGGACTCATTGCTTTTGGTTTCTCAAAACCTTCCGGTATCGACCTCTCCCGGGAACTTACCGGGCGCATCAAGCCGCTGCGTCTGCTCAACAACCAGATGCACCGTGCCAACAGCTCCTACGGTTACGGTATGCTCGTGACGTTTGCACAGCTTTTCAAAGCCTACTCCGCCTTTAACAACGACGGCATTGCAGTCACTCCCCGCATTGTCGACTATCTTGAAGACACCAAAGGGAATCACTATATTCTCCCTCCTACAGAAGGAGACCTCCACCCTGTCGGCAAAAAAGCGGCACGGCAGATCCATGAGATACTCAAAGAGGTCGTTGCACGCGGAACAGGGGTCAAAGCACAATATCCGGGTCTGGAGATCGGTGGCAAGACCGGTACGGCACACATTGCCAAACATGGCCGCTATGTACGGGAGTACCACAGCAGCTTTTACGGTTTTGTCAATGATAAAAAAGGGCACAAATATACCATAGGTGTCCTCGTCATCCGTGCAAAGAAATACCATAAGTATTTTGCATCACAATCAGCTGTACCAACCTTCAAGAATGCCGTACGTATCCTTGTTGAACAAGGCTATCTGGAACCTGATCCGACGGTCGAGGTGAAGGTTGCACACGATGCACCACTCTACGGAGAAAAACCGGGAGAAGCAACAGTTTCTGCCCCTATTCTCCCTCCGCTCCCCAAAGAGAAAACACCGCCAAAAGTGGCAAAAGAAAAACCTCAGAAGGTCATTCCTGTACCACGAAGGAAACCCAGACCAGTACACCGACCGGTCAAGCACAGACCCTCCGCAGTAGATGAAGCGACGGACCTTTTCTAAATCCAAATATTATCAATGAGTCTCGGTTTGCCTACCCATGCGGCGACCAAGATGATCGTATTGCCTATCTCTACCCTCTCTAATGCATTGAACTCCCTGTCCACAATCGCCACATACTCCACCTTGTCAGTCTCTTCCAGTACTTTGAGCATTTCGGCTTTGATGGTTTGGGCATCATACTCCCCCGCCATGACCATTTTGGTCGCACGTTTGAGTGAACGTGACAATGCCAATGCACGCTGTTTCTCCTCATCGCTCAGGTAGGCGTTGCGTGAACTCAGTGCCAACCCTTTCTCATCGCGTACGATTTCACAGGGGACGATCTGCACATCCATAAAGTAGTTCTTGACCATTTGGGTAATGAGTGCCAGCTGCTGGGCATCTTTTTTACCAAAATAGGCACGGGTTGCAGAAGAGAGATTAAGCAGTTTCATCACCACCTGCAGCATCCCGTCAAAGTGTCCGGGGCGCTTCTCACCTTCTAAAATATATCCGCGAATTGCCGGTGCACCGATACAGAGTTCATCCTCTTCATACATCTGGTCTATCGTCGGCATAAAGAGTATGTCCACCCCCGCCAGTTCACAGATCTTGGCATCTGCCTCCTCTCTGCGCGGATAGGCATCGAGGTCTTCACCTTCAAGGAACTGTGTCGGATTGACAAACACAGAGACAATCACCACATCATTCTCCGCCCGTGCCTGCTGTATGAGAGAGAGGTGTCCCTGATGCAGTGCCCCCATGGTCGGCACAAAGCCGATACTGCCGTCAAACTGCCTCTTTGCTTCCTGTAGCGCCTCTATTGTCCGTGCAATAATCATTGTTCGCCTTTGGGTTTTTGAGGGTATTCTATCAAAAAAGAGGGTAGAGAGTAGAGGGTAGAGGGTAGAAATTGAAGTAAATATACTCTTTATTGGTGAATTTTGGGTAGAATTTCACTAAAAAGTGCGTGTAGCGCAATAGAGGGCGGGTACCTTTGCTACCCACTGCCCACTACCCACTACCCACTTTCGAAAAGGAACTTTTCGATGGACAGCTACGAATACAGCGAACTGCTCAAATCCCTCAAGACAAAGATGGAGAACATCACCAACATCGTCAAACCGAACGAACTCCAAAAGCGCCTTGATGAGATAGAGCAGATGCAACAAGACCCCGACTTTTGGAACGATGCCGCCAAAGCGGGCAAAATCTCGCAAGAGAAGACCAAAACCGAGCGCATACTTGAAACCTATAACAATGCCAACGATGCCCTTGCCGATGCGCAGGAGTATTTTGAACTGGCAAAGAGTGAGAAAGACGAAGAGACCCTCGAGATGCTCTTTGAAGATGCAGAGAACCTCGAAGCACACATCAAGGCACTTGAAGTACAGATGATGCTCAGCGGTGAACACGACGGCAACAACGCCATTGTCTCCATCCACCCGGGTGCGGGCGGTACAGAGAGTCAAGACTGGGCAAGCATGCTCTACCGTATGTATCTGCGCTGGGCGGAACGCCACGGCTTCAAAACCGAAGTGCTTGACTACCAACCGGGCGAAGAGGCAGGCATCAAAGATGTGAGTTTCATCATCAAGGGTGAGAATGCCTACGGCTATCTCAAGGTCGAGAACGGCATCCACCGTCTGGTGCGCATCAGCCCCTTTGACTCCAATGCCAAACGGCACACCTCCTTCACCTCGGTCATGGTCTCCCCCGAGATCGACGATGACATCGACATCGAGGTTGAAGAGAAGGACATCCGTATAGACACCTACCGCTCCAGCGGTGCGGGCGGGCAGCACGTCAATACCACCGATTCTGCCATCCGTATTACCCACATCCCTACCGGCATCGTCGTCCAATGCCAGAACGACCGCAGCCAACACAAAAACAAGGCTTCTGCCATGAAGATGCTCAAGTCACGCCTGTATGAATATGAGATGGAGAAGAAACAGGCGGAGATAGACGGGGTAGAAAAGAGCGACATCGGTTGGGGTCACCAGATCCGCTCCTATGTCCTCCAACCCTACCAGCAGGTCAAGGACACCCGCAGCGGTCAGGCATTCACCAATGTCGATGCTATTTTGGATGGGGATATCGACAAATTGCTGGAGGGTGTGCTAATCGCACAGGCGAAGTAGCCTACTGCTCCTCCTCTTCAGATGCATTGGCTTTCTCATCAAGCTTGAGCCACTTCGAGAGTGTCTTGGTCACCAGGACAGCTGCTAGAAATGCCAGTATGACCATGACGACAGTGTAGAGTATCTGTATGAGGTCTATTTTCACACGATTTCCTTGAGCGACTTCTCTTCAAGCCGGTAGCATATATCACAACGTTCAGCCATCTGCTCATCGTGTGTGACCAGCATCAGTGCTGCATCGTTGTTTTGTATGTAATCCATCAGCACATCCATCACCAGTGTAGCGGTTTCGTTATCGAGATTACCAGTAGGTTCATCAGCGAAGATGATGCGCGGTTTTTTGCTCAATACTCTGGCAATGGAGACACGCTGCTGCTGTCCGCCTGAGAGTTCACCAATCTTCTGCGCCATCACATCGGTAATCTCCAGCTTCTCGAGCAGTGCCGGATCGATGGTCTCCCGCGCGAGAATAGTGGCGATCTCCACGTTTTCCATGGCACTCATTCCCTTGAAAAGATAGTGGAACTGGAAGATAATGCCTATCTCATAGCGGCGTATCTCTTCGATCGCCGAAGTGCTTTGGGTGTAGAGTTCCTTGCCAAAAAGAGAAACACTGCCTTCTTTGGGTTCTATGAAAGTAGAACAGATATGCAAAAGCGTCGATTTCCCCGAACCGCTTCGTCCGACGATCGCAGCACTTTGTCTTTCATAAAGGGAGAGGTTCACCCCTTCGAAAAGAAGCGTATCAAAACTGTGTGAGATCGCTTTGGCTTTTAGAAGCGTTTGGGACATAGCAGACCTTTTTTAACGGTATTTTACCATAATCACAACAGGAGTTTGGCTGCTGCTGCACAGGCGGCACTCTCGCTTTTGAGTACCAGAGGGGTGGCAAAACCGACGATCTTCTCCGGCTTGAAAAGCGCACATTCCTCCGTGTGCAGTCCCCCTTCACATCCGATAACGATCGTTTCTACCATATCGGCAGCATCATCCAGACGGTTGTCCGAGAAGTTTAGTAGGTAGCTTTCAGGATACTGTTCAAGAAAGGCTTCGAGGCTTTCTGAGATTCCAAGCTGCATCATAACGCTGCGTCCGCTCTGCTGTGAGGAGTTGAGCAGTATCTTTTCGAGTCGTTTGAAGTCGGGTTTGAAACTTTTCTGGGAGCGTTTACAGTAGATGAAGGTAATCTTCTCCACCCCCATCTCATTGAGGGAAGGGAGTACCTTCTCGATATTCTTGGGGTCGATGATGCACCACCCGATATGTAGTGGGCGGGGGGCTTTGACTTCCAACTCTTCTGAAGAGAGAAGCGAAAGGATGACACTGCGTTTGTCGATGGAAAGGACTTCGTAGCGGTAGAGCAATCCGTCTTCCAAGTTACGCAGATATAGAATGTCCGAAGCTTTGTGTCTGCGCACCCTGAAGAGGTATCGATGCTCATCACCGGTGAGAGTCAGTGTGGAAGCGCCTGCTTCCCTATGATAAAGATATAACACCCTTGACTTCCATGACTTTGAGTACGACCATCATCACAACCAGCATTACCTGTACGAGTGAAATCTTGATGAAAGCACCGCGTAACAGGGAGTGTACTTCCTCGTTATTGATGTTTGCCACTTTGATAAGCTTGTACTTCTTGATCTCGATGAACATCAGCAGTGCCCAGATGATGATCATAACGATGATGCTCAGACTCATACCAAAATCACCCATAGCCCAGGCAACCGCACCTGTAAATGCAATCATCGTTGCGATCGCCTGAAAGGCCATTGTATAGATGAAACTGGCTTTTTTGAACCCTGCAGGGTTCTTCTTTGTCATGAACGGGATAAAAAAGCCCGCAACCAAAAAGCCCAAAAAGACTTTTACCAAAATGCTGTGTGTTGTAATGATCTGTTCTATCATTCT
>JAJRRK010000085.1 GCA_024279555.1 Campylobacterales bacterium | reverse complement strand
GTTATGGTTCAATGGAGGCAGCGGTACGTTCTTGCCGAAGAAGTCCCCGCTCTCACAGACCGGACCAACGACATCAGCCGGGGTCGTCTCACCCTCGACACCCAAAGCCTCGATCTTGTGATACGCGTTATAGAGGCTGGGACGGATCAGATCATTCATCCCACCGTCTACAATGACGAAGCGTTTGCCGTCATTGTTCTTCTCGTAGAGCACCTTCGTAAAAAAAGCCCCCGCATTGGCAACCATGTAGCGTCCCGGTTCGCACATGATGGTCAGATCAAGCCCTTTAGTCGCCTCGAAGATCGCTGCGGTGTAATCAGTCTCTTTGATAGTCGTTTCATCGTCATAAACTACCCCCAGTCCGCCACCTACATCGAAGAACTTGATGTCGATCTTGATTGCTTTGAGCGAGCGTACCAGATCGGCAACGATCACGGCAGATTCCCTGATGGGGTCAAGATTGGTCAGCTGTGAACCGATATGGAAGTGAATTCCCACCGGATTGAGATGCTCCGACTTGTTGGCATAGATATACATCCGCTTTGCCATATCGATCTCGACACCGAACTTGTTCTCATGCAGCCCTGTCGAGATGTAAGGGTGGGTCTGCGGGTCAATGTTGGGGTTGACACGAATGGAGATACGCGCCTCTTTACCCAGCCTCTTTGCCACCAGTTCAACCCGCTTCATCTCCGCTTCACTCTCGAGGTTAAGCATCAGGATGTCCTTGTTGAGCGCCTCTTCGATCTCGTCATCACGTTTGCCCACACCCGAAAAGATGATCTTGTACTTGTCCACCCCCGCATCGAGCGCACGGTAAACCTCGCCGATGCTCACACAATCCGCTCCTGCACCCAGTTTTGCCAAATGTTGAATGACCGAAAGGTTGGAGTTGGCCTTGACTGCGTAGTTGATCAGCGATTTTTTGCCTGCAAACGCCTCTTTGAGCGTTTTGTAACGGTTCTCGATATAATCAAAATCGTACATATAGAGTGGAGAACCGTATTTCTCCACCAATGCTTTGTAGTCTATAGACATATACTGTTATCCTATGCTAATTTGGAGTGATTTTATCTAAAAGTTGATTAAAAGGGGGATTTCGACTGCTGGTACAGTGTTTCGCAGGGTGCTATCGGATGCGCTTCTCATCCGTAAAAAAGATGTAAGCGGCATAGACCCACAACAGTGCAACCGGAAGCACTGCAGATATTTCCGGCGAGAGTACACCATTGGAGCCGATCTGGTAGAGTCCGAAAAGCAGCCCCCATACCACAAATGTCGATCCCAGAGCCAAGGCGATGACCAGTCCCCAACGCATCATTCTTGCATGAAACGGCAATTTGAAAAAAAGCACGATCACAAGTGCCAATGCAAAAAGCGGCATAATGGTCTTTTCATAAAATACGGCGCGTATCTTCTCAGAATTCAAATGCTGTGTCTGTAACAGTTTCCATGTATTGTAGGCATCAATAATATTGAGCGCTTTCCCTTCATAAAGAGATTCTATGATCTTGGGTTTGTATCCCTTCAATGTCTTAATATGCTTCTTCTTTTCGATCGTATACCGTACAAGTTTCCCTTTTTCGTAAATATGATGCTTTATCCGTGCATTATACGCTTCCCAGCCCTCCCCGTCAAAGATTGCATAAGGGGCATGGATAGTATAGAGTACCTTGTAGTTCTCCACTTTGAATATTGTAATATCCTCAAGTCTTTTATGAACAGGATCGAGTTTTTTCATATAGACAAAAGTATCATTGTATTTAAAGAAAAGGTTATTGACATCATAAGCATTGAGCTGATTCTCAAGCAGTACGGCTGCTTTGTCCTTGGCATAGGAGAAGCTCGTTGTGTGGAGTACAATAAAAATACCATAGGTCAGCGCCGCTACGAACATGATCGGTGCCAGCAGACGTTTCTTGCTGTATCCAAAAGCATGCAGTGCTCCCATCGTATTCTGTTTTACAAAGCTCAGTTTTGTCATGATCAGAGCAAAAACAATTGCCAAAGGGTAGAGAAGCCCCAGTGCCTCCTGCCACATATAGTAGAGATAGAGTATCTTGTAGTTGCCTGACACATCCAGCTCCTGAATATGCTGAAAATAGTCAATAGCGGCAAAAGCAAATGCCAGTCCAAAGAGAATGGCAAGCAGGTTGCGCAAATAGTGTTTTGCCAGATACCGAAAATAGAGAGGAGGTGTCCATGTCATGAGGTCAAAGCCTCGATCGACTTGAGTGAATAGTGTGACTTCACCTCATTGAGTTCATACTGCATCAATGCCCGACAGGCATCTTTCACATATTCTACCAGTGCCGGAAGCACCGCCTGCTCCGCTTCAGTGAAATTATGCAGTACATAGTCGGCTACCTGGGACTTCCGTTCAGGCTTCCCTACCCCTATACGCACGCGTAAATACTCTTTCCCTATTGCTACATCGATAGACTTGAGCCCATTGTGTCCGCCATGCCCGCCCCCTCTTTTGAAACGTACCGCACCAAAAGGAAGGTCTATATCATCATGAATGACAATGATATCTTCCAAATCGATTTTAAAGAACTGTTTGACAGGAAGTACACTTTTACCTGAAAGGTTCATATAGGTGGTAGGTTTCAAAAAAAGGGTGGAGGCTGTACGGTAGAGCTCACCGTAAAATGCAGTTTTGGATATATTTCTGGCATCAAAGTCTCTGACAAGCGAGTCAATGACCTTGAAGCCGATGTTGTGACGTGTCTCTTCGTATTGTGATCCGGGATTTCCAAGACCTACAAAGAGTGTCACGACTTTACTTTCATCGACCGGATTACTTCGCTTTGATCACACCACAAACAGCAACATCCGGTCTATCCATCAGACGACAACCTTCAGGAACTTCCACATCTCTCACAAGAATGGACTCATCTCTGTTGAGTGGTTCAACGTTCAAGTCGAATTTTGCAGGCATATTCTCGATCGCCCCTCTTACTTTGAGACGTCTTTTTGACATGACAAGAACACCTTTGTTCTTCAGACCGATCGGTGTGCCGTGTGTCACAACAGGTACAAGATAGTCAGTTACCTGACCGGGGACAGCGATTCTAAGGTCCACATGTACTACTTCGCCATGGATAGGATGCAGTTGATACTCCTGGATCACGACATTCAATTCTTTGTCACCCACTTTAACCGGGAATGCCAGGCTATCCTTCTTTCTCACTGCTCTTACAAACTCACCGCGCTTGAACGCAGCCTGAATGTTCTCTACACCGTTGGCATAAAGGTTTGCAGTTAGATAACCATCTCTTCTAAGCTTCTTTGCAGTCGTCTTTCCGATACTCTCTCTAACGATACCTTCTAACATTTGTATGTCCTTAAATTAAAATAGGAACGGATTATATCGAAATAATTTTAAACTATTCTTCCTCGTCTTTGAACTCAAAGAAATCAAGCTCTTTCTTCCCAACGTTTTCATCGACGATGGCCCCTTTACCGACCCCCTGCATTTTCAGTTTCATATCTGCAGGGTTTGTCGCGTAGTCAAGTGCGGTTTTCTTATCTATCTCACCTTTTTTAAGCAGATCGAGCAGTGCCTGATCGAAAGTTTGAGTACCGTAGATCTCCTTTCCGTCAAAAAGTGCATCGAGGATCTCTGCGTCTCGGTTCTCCGCAATTAGCTGTTCGATACGTGCCGTTTTCTTCAATATCTCGATCGCGGCAACCCTTCCACCACGCACGGTTGGAATCAGACGCTGGGAGAGTACACCTTCAAGCACTGATGCCAGTGACATTCGGATACGGTTCTGCTCATCATTGGGGAACATACCCACAATACGGTCAATGGTCTCTTTGGCATCGAGCGTGTGCAGAGTCGAGAAGACCAGGTGTCCGGTATTGGCAGCATGCATGGCAATATCAATGGTTTCAAGATCTCTCATCTCCCCGACTAAAATGATATCGGGGTCTTCACGCAGTGCAGCCCTGAGTGCATCGGCAAAGGAGTGGGCATCTTGTCCGATACTTCTTTGGTTGATAAGACACCCTTTGTCTTTGTGGACAAATTCGATCGGGTCTTCTACCGTGATAATATGCTTTTTCTGCTCACGGTTGATCTTGTCAAGAATCGCTGCCAGGGTGGTCGATTTACCCGAACCGGTAACCCCTGTGACAAGTACAAGTCCACGCTGGACATCAGCAAATTCATTCACCACTTCAGGAAGTTTGAGCTGTTCGATACTGAGGATATCTACCGGAATAATACGAAAAACGGCACTCAGTCCATCCATCTGATAGAAGAAATTCACCCTGAATCTATGTTCCTTGCCTATCGCATAGGAGAAGTCCAGGTTACGCTCTTTTTTAAGCTTATCATACTGGTCGGTCGTCGTGATCTCTTTAGCAAGCTCTTCCATCTGCTGGGCAGTCAGTTCATCTTTTCCCAGGATCTTGAGAACACCATGTATCCTCACACGCACATTCGAACCTGATTTCAAATGAAGGTCGCTCCCTTCATTGCTGATCATTGTCCGCAGATACAACTTGAGCTTCTCTTCCATCATTCTTCCTTTTCTATTTCAAACCCGAAAGCATCTCTTCAAACGCTTTTTCAAACGCTTCCAGCCCCTCTTTTAGAAGTGTAGCATAAACCGCTTCCATATCAAAACCGTTGTCTGCAAGCTTGGTAAAATACCCGTTTATGACAGCCTCATCCAATGGAAGTTTCGGCGGTGTCTCTTTCACCTTCAGCCATGATTCTATGGTCGCCAACGGTGCGGTATTGACCGAATGTGCCGCCAGGAGTTCTCGCATATAGTAGTACGGCGGAAGATCATCCCCTTTGACACCGGTACTCGCAAAGAGTGTACGGATACGAGACTCTTCACTTTTTTCGATCAGGTTATAGATCTTCGCCGCATTATAGACACCGGTCAATCCGGTCTCGATACCGTGTTGCGCCAGATCGGCATCAAGCATACGGTCAAAACGGCTGACAAATATAGAGATGACCCCATCGACTTTTTTGTCCGTCTGTTCCATCCCTCTCTGCATCGCCTTGACACAACGCTGTGCCTGCGTAGGAGAGAATACAAGGGTTGCATTGACCGAGATCCCGTCGGCTAACAGTGCCGTCATCGCATCGTATCCGGCATTGGTCGCAGGCACTTTCACCATGACATTGGGTTCACCGATCATTTCAAAAAGTCGTTTGCCCTCTTCAATAGTCCCTTGTGTATCGTTAGAGAGGAACGGATCTACCTCGATGGAGATGTAGCCGTCATTGTTCGCATCATACAGCGGACGCAACGCCTGAGCTGCGGTACGGATATCTTCAACCGCCAAAGCTTCATACTTCTCTTTGGGGCTTTTACCTTCAAGTGTTTCCAGTTGTGCCTTGTAGGCGGGTGAAGTGGTGATCGCTGAAGCGAAGATCGCCGGGTTGCTGGTCGCTCCGTTGATAATACTCTTCTCTATCAGTTTGCCAAATTCGTTTTTGAGGTAGTCCCTCTCGACAAAATCGAGCCAAAGGGAAAAACCTATCTCTCTATTTACCATGATTCTTTTCTTCCTTGTATTCCCATTTCAGATGCCGCCAACTTCCTACCTCATCAGGGTGCTTAAGTGTTTTTTCAAGCGCATCGAGAAAATATTCCCGACTCACCGTTTGCGCACCGAGCCTCATCATATGTGCCGTCTCCATTTGACAGTCTATAAAATCATAACTTTTCTCTGCTAAAACATCACTGAGCGCCTTGAAAGCGACCTTGGAGGCATCTTTAACCAACGAAAACATCGACTCCCCGAAAAAGGCCCTACCCAGTGCGATCCCATAGAGTCCGCCGACAAGTTCACCGTCGCGGTACACTTCAACACTGTGTGCATAGCCTTGATGGTGCAGCACACTGTAAGCCTCTTCTATCTCAGGAAGGATCCACGATCCCCGCTGCCCCTCTCTGGGAACGCTCCCGCACAGGTGTATCACCTTTTCAAATGCACGGTCAAACGAGACGCTAAAGCCTGCATTACGCAGAACGCGGCGAAACGATTTGCGTACCTTAAAATCATGCGGATAGAGGATCAATCTCGGATCAGGAGACCACCATAGAATGGGATCTCCTTCGCTGTACCAGGGGAAGATCCCCTGACGGTATGCCATGAGAAGCCGATTGGGGGAGAGGTCACCTCCGTATGCGAGCAGCCCCTCTGCCGGCGCTTCATGCGGATCGGGGAAGAGAAAAGAGTGGCGGCTCAATACCGGCAAAATAAAATCTTCATCGTAAATAGAGGACACTATAAGTTCCTTTGGAGCTTTTGAGTGAAGAGTGAAGCGTGCGCCCGAACGAAGTGACAAGTGCCCTTGGGGTGAAGAGTGAAGCGTTTTAGTATGCGTTGCGTTGCAACGCTTTTATTGTTTAACATATCCATTACTGCATGACCCATTTTCACTGTACGCTGTACATCGCTAACTGGAAAAATCAAATGTCAGCGTCTGATTTTTCATCCCCACCTTGACTGTACCACCTTTTTTCAGTCTCCCAAAGAGGATCTCATCGGTGAGCGCCTCTTTGATCTTTTCGTCTATCACACGGGCAATATGGCGTGCGCCGTAGCGTTCGTCGTAGCCCTCCTGTGCCAGATAGGTCTTGGCTTTTTTATTGACCTTAACCTTGATCCCTTTGGGTTCGAGTAGTACATTGAGTTTGGCGATCTCTCTGTCAACGATCTCGATAAGTGCATCAAGCTTAAGTGGATTGAACTCTACAATAGCATTTAGACGGTTTCTAAACTCCGGTGCAAAGAAGGCATTGATCGCTTTATCGGTCTTCATCGAGTTGTCTTTGTTAAAGCCCATCACATTCGCCTCTTTGGTGCCGAGGTTGGAGGTCATAATGAGAATGACATTTTTAAAGTCGCTCACCACACCGTTGTTGTCCGTAAGCTTCGCCCCATCCATGATCTGGAGCAGTATGTTCATGATGTCAGGGTGCGCCTTCTCGATCTCATCGAGCAGCAGTACGGTATGCGGATGCTTCTTGATCATCTCGGTGAGCAATCCGCCCTGTTCATACCCGACATAGCCCGGAGGGGCACCCACCAGACGGCTGACGGTATGTGCCTCCATGTATTCACTCATGTCAAGCCGTTCAAAATGCACATGCATCGTCTCGGCAAGCTGGGTTGCCAACGCTGTTTTACCCACCCCGGTGGGACCTACGAAGAGGAATGAACCGATAGGTCTGTTATCTCCGTTGAGCCCCGCATAGGAGCGCTTGATGGCTGTTGCCAGGGCACTGACGGCTTCATCCTGACCGATAATGTGCTTTTTAAGATCTTTTTCGAGATTTTTCAGTTTTCTCGTATCGTCCGTACCTACCACTGTTGAGGGCAGTTTCATCATCTTGGCGACACTCTCTTCGATATCCTTTGGCGTCACCGTAACATCCTCTTTGCCCTGCAGCATGAAGTGTGCACCCACCTCATCGATGATATCCATCGCCTTGTCCGGCAGGAAACGGTCATGCAGATACTTCACCGAAAGATCGATGGCGCTCTTGAGCGCTTCATCGGTGAAGTTGATCTTGTGAAAGTTCTCATACTTGTGCTGTACCCCTTTGAGGATCGTAAAAGTATCCTCAAGGCTCGGCTCTTCCACATCTATTTTGGCAAAACGACGGCTAAGCGCTTTGTCCTTGTCGAAGAAGTTACGATACTCCTGATAGGTGGTCGCACCGATACACTTAAGCTCCCCTCTTGCCAAAGCCGGTTTGAGCAGGTTGCTTGCATCCATACTCCCGCCGCTGGTCGCACCCGCGCCCACCATCGTGTGTATCTCATCGATAAACATGATGGCATCGGGCACCTGCTTGAGCTCTTTGAGTATCCCCTTGAGCCGTTTTTCAAAATCACCGCGGTATTTCGTACCGGCGATCAAAGCTCCCATGTCAAGTGCGAAGATCTTCGCATCTTTGAGAATGTCCGGCACCTCTCCCTCGGAGATCTTCAGCGCCAGGCCCTCGGCGATCGCCGTTTTCCCGACACCGGGCTCACCGACGAGCAGCGGGTTGTTCTTTTTTCGGCGGCAGAGAGTCTGCATCACACGGTCTATCTCATCTTTGCGTCCGATGACCGGATCGATCTTCCCCGTTTTTGCCAATGCGACAAGCTCCATCGTGAACTGATCGAGCAGCGTCTCCTCTTTTTGGCTCTCCTGCGAAGACTTCACATCACCATCGGAGTGCGCATGAGAGATCACTTCAAGAATATCCACACGGGCAATCCCCTCTTTTTTCATCAGGTAGACCGCATAGGAGTGCTCCTGCATGAAAATCGCCGCAAGCATATCTCCCACCTTCCCTTCGGTGCGACCTGCGGAGTGGATATGGGTCATCATATCGTTGATGGCACGTGAGAGCGCAACCGTCTCAAAAGGCTCCACTGCCTCCTGAAGTTGCGGAATGGTTTTATGGATATGGGTCACAATCCCCTTTTCCAACTTCTCAAGGTTCGCGCCAAGCAGGTTCAATATCTCTCTTCCCTCCTGTGAACGCACAATCGCCAAAAAAACATGCTCTACGGTCAAATACTCATGACGGTTCTCTTTGGCATACCCCACCGCTTGTTTAAATACATCGTTCAATGCTATACTGATCATTTTAACTATCCTCTTCCATCGTTGCGAGCAGGGGAAACTCGTTCTTCTTGGCAAGCTGTCTGACCTGCTCCACTTTCATCTGTGCGATCTCATAGGTGTAAACCCCGCAGATCGCCTTGCCTTTTTCGTGTATCTGCAGCATGATCTGCTCAGCTTGAAGGTGGTCTTTGTGGAAAATATCCATCAACACCTCCACCACGAAATCCATACTCGTATAGTCGTCATTGTGCAACAGCACTCTGAACATCTGCGGCTCTTGCAGTTCCAGGGCATAGTCGAGTTCTTCTTCAATCTTTGGCATAGGTATGTTACTATTCCTTCATTAATTTGTCTGTTTACAGATAGTATACATAAATTTTATGAATTTAGGTAAACAAGGATGAAAATGCGATCACTTTTTAT
>JAJRRK010000084.1 GCA_024279555.1 Campylobacterales bacterium | reverse complement strand
GCTGTATTTAAAATCATCCCCCTCTACATGCTTATGCATCTGAGAGTGTGCGAACGGTTCGACACCCCAGTAGAGGATTAGAGTAAAGACAGCTACGATTCCAAGTATTTTCAATTCTTTCATTCTTTACTCCTTACAGCTTTTTTTCTTTAGATGTGATGATAGGCAGTGCGATCCAAAGACCGATGAAAGTCAGTGCCGCAACCAATCCTACCGTACTCCAGATCCCTTCCGGAGGCAGTTTACCCATGAATGTCAGGATGATCATGTCAATCAACAATGCCCAGAACCAGTACTTGAAGAGACCTCTTCTGCTTGCAGGAGCCACATTCGGGCTTCTGTCCAAGAATGGAAGCAGGAAGAAGATCACCTGTGCAAATGCGAACGCGATCAGACCCGGATCTGTCGGGAACGGTCTAAGCACCTCATAACTCCACAGACAGTACCACTCAGGGTAGATGTGTGTCGGTGTCTTGAGCGGATCTGCGGGGTCGAAGTTGACCGGATCCATCGCAAATTCGAAATGGTAAAATACCAGATAGAAGAAGAGAATGAAATAGACACCCATTACAAAGATATCTTTGCTCAGGAATACCGGGTTGAACGGAATAACTTTGGACTCTTTGATCTTACCTGCTTTGTAGAGTTCCGCTGCTTCATCAAAGTCAAACTCTTCACCGTCTTGATTGTTGACGTGAGGAATTCTCAGTGTACCAAAGTGCAGTACGATCACACCGATGATCGCCAAAGGTACGAGCAGTACATGCAGCATGAAGAATCTGTTCAGGAACGCCTGTCCGGGAACATAATCTCCTCTGATCCACTCTACCAGTCCGTCAGCATGCAGTGAACCACCGGAGAAGAGATTGGTAATAACCATACCTGCCCAGTAACTCATCTGTCCCCACGGAAGCATATATCCGGAGAAGGCCTCTGCAGAAAAGAGAACGAAAAGAAGCATACCTGAAAGCCAGATCAGCTCTCTTCCTCTCTTGTATGAACCGTAGTAGATACCGGTGAACATGTGGATATAGATGATCAGGAACACCACCGATGCACCGACACCGTGAATGTGTCTCCAGAGCCATCCGTACCCTACTTCACTCATAATTGTGTAGTTTACAGAATCAAATGCCAGATCGACATTTGGCTGATAATACATCAGCAGCATGATACCACTGATCAGAAGAAGTCCGAACGTTGCCGCGAGAACCATCCCCATCGCCCAAAGAAAGTTGATATTCTTTGGGATCCAGTACTCGGTAGAGAGAACACGCTTGAGCGTGTCGATCGCCAGTCTTTCATTCAGCCACTTGTGGCTGAACGGTTTTGCGTTTGGATCAAAATGTGCCATTTACTCCCCCTATACTTTCAATGTAATGCCGTCGGCCAACATTTTTTCATATTCCGGACCTGTTTCACCCAGAACAAGCTTGTCACCGTCAATTCTAAATGGAGGAATATCAAGCCCTCTTGGCGGTGGCGCTTTGGTCACCTGAGCAGTTACGTCATACATCCCACCGTGACAGGCACAAAGAAAATCTTCACTCTCTGGACGATATCCCGGAATACACCCAAGGTGTGTACAGAGCCCTACACAGACCGTATAGTGTCCGTCTCCAACTTTGATCAAACGTTTCAAATCGTCCGGCTTCTCTTTTTTAAGCTTTTCGATTGTCTCAGGAGACTGTTTGAGAACAAAGATAGGCTTTCCTCTCCATTTCTCAACGACAAGTTCTCCGTCTTTGTAGTCTTTCATGTTCAGCGTAGTAAAACCTGCCGCTTTGACACTTGGCAACGGATCCCACGTACGCTTCATTGCATAGAGTGCACCGATACCACCGAGCGCAGTGAACCCGCCCAATGCCATACCCATAAAGTCACGACGACCTTTAGTATTGTCAGCCATAGCAATTTCCTTTCTTAATGATAATTTTAACCCTTAATTATATGGCAAATGTTTTAAAAAAGGAATGATTTATATCAAGAGTTTGTGGATATATTGCATGTGTTACAACCGGTAAATTAGGAGTGTTTTTATCTTATTTTACCGGTATCTTTAAGGAAGTTGTTAATATTTTTTCAATAATCCGTCCACATTGAACGGCTTGAGCATTTCGGGTTTTGCATCCGTGGCTGTTGCCAGTGCCTTTTCAAGCATACCGGCATCCAGTCCCTCGACGACCTCAACACCGTGCTGTGTCAATATCTCTTCGGGGTAGATCGGATCTTCCTGTAGACGGATGAAAACCACTTTGGCTCCTCCCGCACGTGCTTCCAAAGCTGCCTGGGAAGAGGCAGTCACCACCGTGCTGCTACTACTGATAATTTCCATATACTCTTCGGGTTCATGCAGTGTGGAAAAGAGTTTGGCAAGATCATCTTCATACTTAACAAAGAAATAGTGTCCCAACAGTAGTTCCATATCAAAGGAGTTGAAGAATTCAGGATTGCTGAGGATCACTTTGTCATGGTCGTGGTCTCTTAAAAAGAGTAAGGTTCTCTCCTCTTTAGCATGTTCTTTGAAATAAAAGTCATCGATGATCACTGCTTCTTCACATGTTTCGTCATCACAGCCCGTTTTAAAAAGTATCTCTCCATGCACACTTCTGTCTTCGGCATCATGCGCAAAACGCCATACCTGTTTGAAGTCGGCAACATACTTGACCAGCCGTCCATGATCATCCTCGTTGGAGTCTATGATGACGCTGTCTCCCATGACGGCAATAGCATCGATGTCCTGTATGGTCTCGATGGTGACATACTCTTTGAGCCCCTGCTCTTCCTTCATCGCCACACCCGCACGGAAATCATTGACAAGCAGTTGCGTCTCAATGCCCTTCTCGGCAAGTTTCTTCATCACCGTCACGCCTCTTCTGGCACGCTCAAGTCCTATCTTGTGTCCCGTATGTGCATAGTAGTACAACATCTCTTTTTCCTTTTTAGCTAAGTTATAACCCAACTTTCTTATAGTTGGCTATGATTTTGCTTTTTGCGCCATTTTGATATAGACATGGATGATCTCCAGCGCCGCAGGGGTCACGCCACTGATCTGAGATGCCGCAAACAGCGTTTGTGGTGTCGCTTTCTCGAGCTTCTCGACGATCTCGTTACTCAATCCCTGCACTTTGGCAAAGTCAAACCCTTCGGGGATCTTGATCTTGAGCATATCTTTCATCTGTGCGATCTGCTGAGCCTGCTTCTCGATATAGCGGTAATACTTCGCCTCAATCAGGATCTGCTCCATCACCTCATCGTCATACTTGTCAAACTCCGGCAGCAGGGTAATGAGCTTCTCTCTGTCAAACTCCCCTCTGGCGATCACATCAACCCAGAGGGTCTTGTCGTTGATCTTCTGCGCTCCGATGGCTTCGAGTTTGGCAAGGAACTCCTTGGTCGGGGTGGCGTAATGCTTTTTAAGGAAGTCCATCGCTTCTGCGATCGCCGCTTCTTTGGCTTCCACCTTGGCAAGATACGCCTCATCGAGCAACCCAAGCCGTTTGGCATGCCCCAGCAGTCTTCTGTCGGCATTATCCTCACGCAGCAGCAGGCGGTACTCCGCGCGACTTGTGAACATCCGGTAGGGTTCTTTGGTGCCTTTGGTAACCAGATCGTCTATGAGCACCCCGATATAGGCTTCATCGCGACGCAACACAAAAGGCTCTTCCCTTTTGACCGAAAGTGCGGCATTGACACCGGCGACCAGCCCCTGTGCCGCCGCCTCCTCATAACCGGTCGTTCCGTTGGTCTGTCCGGCAAAGTAGAGTCCCGGTATCTTCTTGGTCTCAAGCGTATGTTTCAGCTCCAGAGGATCGATGTAGTCATACTCGATCGCATATCCGTAGCGGACGATCTTCGCATTCTCCATACCCTTGACTGAGTGGATCATCTCCAACTGCACATCGGTGGGCAAGGAGGTACTCATGCCGTTGATGTAATACTCCGTCTCATCCATCGTCTGTGGCTCTACAAATATCTGATGACGCGGACGGTCTCTAAAACGGTTAACCTTGTCTTCGATGCTTGGACAGTAACGCGGTCCCATCCCATCGATCTGTCCGGTGAAAAGCGGTGCGCGGTAGAAATTACTCTCAATGATCTCATGCGTGGTCTCGTTGGTATAAGTCACATAGCACGGCAGCTGCTTGGGGTTGAAGTGTGTCCGGTCAGTACGGAACGAGAAGGGTGGCGGCGGGGTATCTCCCGGCTGCACCTCCATGACCGAAATATCGACACTTTTTGCGTCGATACGTGCACAGGTACCCGTCTTGAGACGACCGATATTCAAGCCTAAAGCACGCAGATACTCCGCCAGTTCGATGGAAGCGAACTCCCCTTGCCTGCCGGCAACCTGCTGTTTCTCCCCGATGTGGATCAGACCATTGAGGAAGGTACCCGCTGTAATGATCACTTTGGAGGCGCTGTAACGGTTTCCAAGCTGTGTCGTCACCCCCTTGACCTCTCCCTCTTCGATGATCAATCCCTCAGCGATCTCCTGCTTAACATCGAGATTGGGCGTATTGAGCACCACCGTACGCATATATTCGCGGTAGTCATCCATATCGATCTGCGCACGTGTACCCCGAACGGCGGGTCCCTTGGAAGCATTGAGCGTACGGAACTGTATCCCCGTTGCATCGGTTGCCAATCCCATCTCTCCGCCAAGCGCATCCACTTCGCGCACCAGATGCCCCTTGGCAAGTCCCCCAATGGCAGGGTTACACGAACTCGCCCCGATCTGCTCTACCAGTATGGTGACCATCAGCGTCTTTACACCCATGCGTGCCGAGGCCAGTGCCGCCTCTATCCCTGCATGTCCACCGCCGATCACAATCACATCATAATTCATTTTTCAAACTCCGCTTGAAAAAAGTGATGAGTGATGAGTGATGAGTGATGAGAGAAGTTCTTCTCAACGCTCAGCGCTCAGCGCTCAACGCTTTTCTGCTATAATTAAGCGAATTATATCCAAATAAATTGAGGTACTATGTTTACAGGACTCATCCGTGAAATCGCTACTGTCAAACGCTATGCCAACAACATCCTGACCGTCCAATCAACACACAAAGCCAAGCTGGGCGACTCTATCGCCGTCAATGGTGTCTGTCTGACGGTCATCAAGGTCAACCCCGACGGATTCGATCTGGAAGTGGCAGATGAAACACGCAGCATCGTACCGCCTGAAAAGTTTACAGGTCAGGTGCACATCGAGCCTGCCATGCAGATGAACGACCGATTTGAGGGACACATTGTACAGGGGCATGTCGATGCCGTTGGGGTAGTGGCGCGTATTACCAAAAGAGAGAACGGTACCGATTTCATCATCGAGGTTGATCCTAAATATATCGCCCATATCATCCCCAAGGGCTCCATCACCATTGACGGCATCTCATTGACAGTCAATGATGTGTACAATGAGAGTTTCAGGCTGACCATCATCCCCCATACACTGGAACAGACACTCATGCACACCTACAAAGTCGGCACCAAGGTCAACATCGAGACAGATCTGTTCGCACGCTATATCGACCACATTCTCTCCCACAGAAGCAAGAAAAAAGTGATGGGATGGGAAGAGGTCGATGCGATCGCAATGAGTTACTGAGAGATCAGTTTCAGGTCACTCTCTATACGTTCAAAACCCTCTTTGACATCCGATGCATCAGGTTTGTGATCAAGATCGACATAGTAACTGTACTGCAGCATGAAACCTTTGCGTATCTCCATGTTCAAGTAACTGCTTGGAAAGGTCGAGAGCGTCTTTTGCGGTGCATTGTAAGGGCTATTGCAGACAATGCCGCTTTTATAGCTGACCTCCAAACGCTGTTTGCACGCAGGGTCAAAGCGATAGAGCGATCGCAGGGTTTGTGTGATCTCTTTGTTCTCAGGAACCACACGCAGCGCAAGGCAGTTTATGGGTGTCCTTGTCACCTGCTTGTCATATATTGTGACCGTCGCATCTTTTTGACAGCCTGCCAGAAGCAGTATGGCAATGATACTAAAGTATTTCAGCATCTCTCAGACTTCTTCCGTTGGGATTTCGCTCGATCTTCAGCGCCATATCGATCCACTCCAGACTCTCGATGCACCGAGGTGAGGCGATGAGTGAGCGTCGTGTATCGGGTGCATCGAAATAGTGGAGTTCGAAGCCGTTCTCATGCAGCCCCATGCGCGTCGCTGCCGCTGTGGAGTAGGTGGTCAGGACGGCATCTTCACTGCACAGTGCTCTGATATCGGCGAACCATTCACGTGTCCAGAGCAGCGGATTGACCTTGGGGGAGAAGGCATCTTGATAGACGATGTCAAAAGAGAAGGTAGTGGGTAGTGGGTAGTGGGTAGAAGGCTGCTTTGCAGCCAAACGACTTAATAGTTCTCGAGCATCACCAATCACTACTTCAATTTTAAACTGTTCATCTTCGTAGTGAAAATTTTTACTGATAGCTTGAATGATTGGCTTTAGATCGTCAAATTCAGACGGATAGTCGAAATCTTTAAGGGAACGCACCAGTGCTTCGTCGAACTCCGGGGAGATGATGTGCAGTTTGATTGGTAGATCGTTTTTTTTCACATGGTAAAGCGTTGCAAGAGTATTGTATCCTAGCCCATAGCAGATATCGAGAATGGTAAGTTCGGTTTTTTCTTTGTGTAGGTCAAAGGCAGGAAGCACATGCTTCTGCAGACTCTCGTTGAGCGCCCCGTCTTTGGGGGAGTGGTAGGACTCGTTGAACTCTTTGGAGTAGAGTGTGATGCTGCCGTCTTCGGTGGTGATAATCTCTTTTTCGTTGCGAATATCTTCGTTATAAAGTGCTTCCATGTCACGCATCACCCAATATCAATACAAAATAAAAGCATTGCAAATCAATGCATACCGACATCATTCGTTACTCATTACACATTTTGGAATGTTAACGGCATTACAATCCAATCTCATCAAGCTCTTTGAACTTGAAAGCATTGATGATATCTTCAAGTGTCTCTTCTTCTCTGGTCACCAGCACCATCATTCCCTCGTTCATGAAATCAAGATAGTTCTCATACTTGTTGATAAGGATTACAAAATCCACCCAAGCCTCTTCCGAGTCCTCCCTGCTGTCATAAAAGCGCACCGATTTTACTTCGCCTGCGTCAAAATCAAGCAATGCCCATTTTTTTGCTTCACTTTGCGGGACGATCTTCGAGTCCATCCCATTTTCACTCTCTACGGGGATCCAGATCAGCATACATTACCCTCCTTGGCGATCTTTTCAAGCTCTTTTTTGCTTAATTGCAGTTCTTTGTTGCTCATGATTCCAATACCTCTTTTAAGCACTTTTTTAGCGATCTTCTGCGCGGCCTTGAGCGAATGCATCTTACATGTACCGCATTGGTAAATGTTCAGTTCCGGAATATCCGCTTCACTCTTGACATTCAGCACATCCTGCATTGCCTGTGCCCATGCTTTGGCAACCTTCTTCTCACTCGGTGTACCGATCACAGACATATAAAATCCTGTTCTACACCCCATAGGAGAGAGGTCGATGATCTCCACTTTCTTGGAGTTGAGATGATCCCGCATAAAACCGGCAAAGAGATGTTCGAGAGTATGGATACCCTTTGCCGAAAGCCTCTCTTTGTTGGGTATGGTAAAGCGCAGATCAAATACGGTGATTTTGTCTCCACACGGTGTTTTCATCTTTTTGGCAACCCTCACAGCAGGTGCGATCATTCGGGTATGGTCAACGGTAAAACTGTCTAACAGTGGCATTGTTTTTCCTTTTATCATTTTTCAAATTATAACGGAAAAAGTGAAGAGTGAGGAGTGAAGAGTGAAGTGTTTTGGAAAAATTGCCATTGGGAATTTGTTTTTACACAATGAGAGTTTAAAGATTTCTGTTGATTTACAGTATCGGGGAAAGTGTTAAAAATAATTATAGAAAAGTTCAGATTTAGTACAGATTTATTCGATCGGTGTGAGTAGAGAGAGGGAGCATACTCTATCGTATGTGACCGAACGGCACGAAGCCGATCGGATGAAGATGTGCTGAAGCTGTACTTTTATACGCGTGCTTCTTCACGACGCTGCAACATCTCCCAATACTCATCAACACCCTTCTGGATCTCGTCGATGACATGTCTGTACTCAGGTTTGAAGAGGTGCTTGTATCGTCCCTGTGCCGCAAGATAGTCCTCTACAGGAATGACATTCTTTGGTCTGTAGAGAATGTTTAGTTCATGACCGTCAATGATCTCATAGATCGGGAACATCAAAGAGTCTGTCGCCAGATCGGTGATGCCGATGGTGTCTTTAGGGTCGAAACGCCACTCTGTACAACATGGAGAAACCGTGTTGATGAAACACGGCCCCTCAGTCTCGAGTGCTTTCTGGAATCCTTTTGCCATGGACTTCCATTTGTTCGGAGCAAGCTGTGCCACATACGGTGCGCCGTGTGCCGCCATAATCGCTACGATATCCTTTTTCTTCTCTTTCTTACCGTAAGAGTGTGTACCCGCCTGTGCGGTAGAAGTAGTTGCACCGATTGGTGTTGCAGATGAACGCTGTCCACCTGTGTTAGCGTAGTTCTCGTTGTCAAGGCAGATGTAAGTAAAGTCATGCCCTCTTTCAAACGCCCCTGACATCCACTGGAAACCAATATCGAATGTGGAACCGTCACCGCCAAATGCAACAAACTTTACCGGCGCGTCCGGATCTTTAAGCGTACCTTTTTTCTTACGCGCTTTATACATCGCTTCGGCACCACCTGCCGCTGAAGCCGCATTCTCAAATCCGATATGCATCCATGAAGTATCCCATGAAGTGAAAGGATAGACCGCAGTCGATACTTCCAGACAACCTGTGTTTGTCGTAACGACAAGATTGTCATCGGTACAGTTCATGAGTTCACGAACGATCATAGAGTGGGCACATCCCGGACAAAGCGTATGTGCACCTTCAAAACGGTCATTTGCCGTTGAAAATTCTTTTAGGTTTTTGACTGATGTAATTGCCATCATTAACTCCTTTTAGTCTGGAAGAATCCAAGCTTAGGACCTCTAAGCCCTGAGAACTGCTGGATATCCGTTGTAATATAGCCTGCATCGGCATTCGCTTTTTGCTCGTTATAGATATCGATCGCATCCTGTACCGCAAAGTCACGTCCACCAAGACCGTAAATATAGTTGGTTACAAGCGGTCTTTTTGGTGTGGTATAAAGTGCCGCGGAAATCTCATTGTAGAAGGCTCCCATAGCACCGCCCGGGCTTGAGCGGTCAAGTACCGCTACAGACTTGACATTCTCGAGCGCATCTCTGATAAGGTCGAACGGGAACGGTCTGAAGACTCTTGGTGCAACCACACCCGCTTTGATCCCCTGCTCTCTCATCTTCATTGCTGCGACACGGGAAGTCTCTACTGTCGTACCAAGTGCTACGATCGCCACTTCCGCATCTTCCATCATGTAGGTTTCGACACGCTTGTACTTTCTGCCGCTGATCTTTTCGAACTCGGCGAATACCTCTTCGATGACCGGTACAGAGTCCATGATCGCTTTGTGCTGCTTGGCTTTATGCTCGAAGTGCCAGTCCTCTTCTGTCTGTGCACCGTAGGTGACAGGTCTGGAGAAGTCAAGCATATCATCGACCGGATCGATGTCACCTACGAAGTTGTAGGCTGCCTCATCCGTAAGAGGATAGACATTCTGCGCCGTGTGTGATGTGATAAAACCGTCCTGGTGTATCATGACCGGCAGTCTTACAGAGTGGTTTTCCGCCACTTTGAAGGCACAGAGTGCAAGGTCATATGCTTCCTGGGAGTTGAAGGCACCAAATTGTATCCATCCTGCATCACGTCCAAGGTACATATCGGCATGGTCACCACGTACGTTCAGCGGAGATGCCAGTGCACGGTTGACTACATTGAGTACAATAGGAAGTCTCATACCCGATGCCTGATAGAGCACCTCTACCATCAGAGCAAAACCCTGTGAAGAGGTTGCCGTTGCGACACGGCCACCTGCAGCGGAAGCACCGACACACGCAGACATCGCCGCATGCTCGGATTCGACCATGACGAACTCTCCGTCAATGTATCCGTTGGCTACATAGGCACCGTAGTTCTCAACAATCGGTGTGGACGGTGTAATAGGGTAAGCCGCCATTACATCGACCTTTGCCTGTCTCATTGCCTGGGAAGCGGCATAGTTACCGTCCCAGACTTCTCTTTCATTTAAATCAAATTTTTCTGCCATGTCAGCCCCTTACTTTTCTTTTTTCTTTTTTTCCGGCCACTGAGACAGCGCGGTCTCAAGGTCTTCCTGCTCACTGAACATCAAAAGTGATTTCGGGTTGGTAGGACATACTTCCACACATACCTCACACCCTTTACAGTGGTCATAATCGATTCCCAACATCTGCTTGTCTCTGGAGATGATCGAAGTATCCGGACACCATACCCAGCAGTTCTGGCAGTCGATACATACATCGATATTGAAGACCGGTTTCTGGACTCTCCATGAAGCGACTGTCGCCGTATAGGAGTTGAAGTGGGAATAGTCTCTCTCTTCCTGTTTCAAGTGGGCAATATTGGATGCATCCCCTTCAAATGAAGGCAGGACGCTTCCCTGTGTCACCTCATCCCAGCCCATCAAGTCCTTACCGGCTTCCAGCTCGTGGAGACCTCTTTTTTCTGTTGCACATAATTTTGGATCTTGCATTTGTTCGCTCCTTCTACTTCACTTCATTATAGGCTCTGGTGATTGCCTGCATGTTCCCGTCGATGATCTTCTGTGGGAATTTCGCAAGAACGCGCTTCATATTCTCGAGGAAGTAGTCCAGTTCGAACATTCCCGATACTTTGACGAATGCACCGAGCATTGGAGCATTGGGGATCGATCTTCCGATCGTATCGAGAGAGATCTGAATGCAGTCAACGACAAACACTCTGTCCTCTTTGCCTTCAAGTGCAGGGATCTCTTTAATAAGTTCCTCTTTATTCAAGTGGCTTGTAATGATGTATTTGGTCGTCTCTTTGTCGTTCATGGTAATATCATCGGTCATTGCCAATGCCGGGTCGATGACCAGAACATAATCAGGGTACATGAACTTCTCATGGGTGATGATAGGCTTGTCGTCGATCCTGTTGTACGCTCTGAGCGCCGCTCCCCTTTTTGCCGATCCGTACAGCGCGAATGCCTGAACCTCTTTCCCTGTCGTAGCAACGATGTCGCCGAGACTCTTCGCACCGGTTACGGCACCTTGACCCGCACGGCTGTGCCATCTGATCTCTATCATGGTTTCTCCTCTGTAGTGGTTAAGTAACTTGAGTATACACCCAAATTACTGAAATGTAAACCCATTGTAATGGTGTGACTCTTAAATTGTGCTTGAAATTACAATTTTTTTAACTTCACGTTATGATGCGACGATAATCTTCACAGCTTCCAGTGCATCAGAAGCAAGCAATTCGGTGTGACCGTGCAACGCTTCTGCCGCCGCATAGCCGCATGTGACGGCAACACTCCTGATGCCCGCTGCGTTTGCCGCACCGAGATCCATAGGGGTATCGCCTATCATCCAACACTCTTTTTTATCAGCATTTAACTTTGAGATGGCTTTCAAAATGGGCTCGGGATGCGGTTTGGGGTGCGTTACATCCTCCCTGCCTATCAGTACTTCAAAATCCTTCATCACCCCCATGTGCTCAAGCATCTCTCTAGAGTATGCTGCCGTCTTGGTCGTTACAATCCCCAGAACGGCATGTTCTCTCGCCAGTGCAATCGCTTCTCGTGCACGGGGCAGCAGTACGGTCTTTTGGTTGGCAATGGTACGGTAGTGCGCCTTGTAAGCATGCACATGGTCCCACACTTTCTCCTCCGGTACGCCCAGCGTTCTGAACATTGCATCGAGCGGATGCCCTATTTCCGATTTGATAGCAGCTTCATTTGGTAACACTTCACCAAAAGTGCCCAGTGCCACTTCAAAACTCTCCAGTATCGCCTTGGTAGAATCGATCAGTGTGCCGTCTAAATCAAACAGTATGGTCATAATTCCTCTTTATGTGGTAATTTCGGTGCTGCGGCAAGCAGGGTTTGCGTATAGGGGTGTTGCGGGTCTTGCATCACGCTTTGGGTCGTACCCTGCTCGACGATCCTTCCCTCTTTCATCACCGCTACCTCATCGGCAATGGCAGGAACGATGGAGAGATCATGGGTGATAAAGAGATAGGAGATGCCACGCTCATCTTGTAACTTTTTCAATAATGTAAGCACCTGTGCCCTGACCGAAACATCAAGTGCGGAGGTAGGTTCATCACAGATAATCAGCTCCGGTTCGACCGCCAACGCTCTGGCAATCCCGATACGCTGGCGCTGTCCTCCGGAAAACTCGTGCGGGTAGCGGTATATCGACTCGGGATCCATCTCCACTGTCTTAAGAAGCTGCTTCATGTAGCCATCCTGTGCCTCTTTTGTTTTGGGTTCAACCCCCAGACTCTCCATCCCTTCACGCAGTATCTCTGCGATGCTCATACGCGGATCGAGTGCGGAGAAGGGGTCTTGGAAGATTACCTGTATCTTCTGCCTGTAGCGTTGTCGCTCTTTGGCTGAAAATGTGGCAAGATCCACCCCCTCATAGTAGATGCGCCCTGCCGTCACTGGCACCAGTGAGAGGATCGCCTGCCCCAGCGTGCTCTTTCCGCTTCCGGACTCCCCTACCAGCGCCACTGTTTTCCCTGTGGGAATGGAGAGGGAGATACCGTCCACCGCCTTGACACATCCGACCGTTCGCCCAAAGAGCCCTTTTTTGATTGGGAAATGCACCTTGAGATCCTGCACTTCCAATAACCTTCTCCCTGCTCCCTGCTCCCTGTTCCCTGCCTGTCCAAGCGCATCTTGCAAAAGCTTTTTCGTATAGGGGTGTGAAGGTACGGTGAAAAAGTGATCTTTCTGTGCCACTTCAACAATCTTCCCGTAACGCATCACCGCGATCTTGTCTGCGATCTGGGAGACTACCGCCATGTCATGGGTGATGAAGAGGATGGAGAGCTTCCGCTCCTGCTGTATCTTCTTTAACAGTGCAAGCACCTGCGCCTGTACGGTCACATCAAGCGCCGTAGTCGGCTCGTCGGCAATCAGCAGCTCCGGTTCGCACGCCAGCGCCATGGCGATCATCACCCGCTGTTTTTGTCCACCGGAGAGCTGATGGGGATACCAATCGTAACGCTTCTGTGCATCAGGCAGTGCCACCTCTTCAAAAAGTGAGATCACCCGCGCTTTCGCTTCTGTGTCACCCAGCTTCAGATGCAGCTTGAGCACTTCAGCTACCTGCGCCCCGATGGTCATCACCGGGTTGAGTGCGGACATCGGCTCCTGGAAGATCATCGCGATGCGTCTGCCGCGTACCTTCTGCATGGCATATTCGGGCAACGCAAAGAGCGACTCACCATTTAGCAGCACATCGCCCCCACTGACACTGATCTGTGCAGGAAGCAGCCGCATGATCGCCAGCGATGTGAGCGATTTGCCACTGCCGCTCTCTCCGACAAGGGCGAAAACCTCCCCTTTTTCTATCGTGAAACTGACATCTTCAAGGAGGTGTTTTCCCCCGACATCGAGTGTGAGCCCGTTTACTTCCAGCAATCTGTTCATGTGGCATTCCTAGGATCGAGCACATGCTGTACCCTGTCGGAGAAGAGATTGGCAGCAAGCACCAGAATGAACATGAAAACAAACGAGGAGAAGAGCGACCACCATACCATCGGTTCGCGCGCCATCTCAAGCCTCGCCTGATTGATCATGTTCCCCCAGCTGTACATCGTCGGATCGACTCCGACCCCCACATAGGAGAGTACCGCTTCTGCCAACACCAGCCCTGAAAAGTCAAGCACCACCGAGATGAGGATGATATGCATCAGGTTGGGGACGATATGCCGTGCCATGATACGCCACCTGCTTACGCCGAACGCTTTGGCGGCGGTCACAAAGTCCATCTGCGAAATGCGCAGCGTTTCTGCACGCAGCAGACGGCATAGCCCCGTCCAGCTTGTCACTCCCAAGATCAAAATAAGAAAGAGCAGACGCAGATCGGAGCGCTCCATCGTCGAAGTGAACCAGTCGGGGTGGTTGTCCATCATCACCTGCATCATCAGTACCCCAGCGGCGATCAGAAGCACTCCGGGAATAGAGCTGAGCGTGGTATAGAGATACTGAATGAGATCATCTATCCATCCTCTGAAGTACCCTGCACTCACCCCAAGGAAGATCGCCAAAGGCAGGGTCACCAGCGTGGTTAGAATACCGATGAGCACGCCGGTACGGATGCTCTTGAGTGAAGCATAGAGCACATCTCCCCCTACCTTGTCTGTCCCCAACACATGATAGGAGAAACTCATCAGGTAAAGCCATGTCACTGTCACGACCAG
>JAJRRK010000083.1 GCA_024279555.1 Campylobacterales bacterium | reverse complement strand
TGACCCGCATCTTTAAGCGCCATCGCGAAGTATGGTCCGTACGGAGTATCGGCAATACCGGCAACCCTTGATGGCCCGATCTGTCCGTCAGGATCGATCACGCGGCTGGTATCATATGCTTTGAGCGGCTCCAGTGTATGCGCATCACAGAGTACGGCACCGCCTGGATTGTAGTTCCCCGCCAGTACATATTTTCCACCTGGATCAACCGCAAGACCTCTTGACTCCTGACCTACCTGTACAGAAGCAACAGCCGGCTGTCCCGGAGCACCAATATCGAACATTGTCAGTCTACCCGAACGGGAGATAGAGTAGGCATATCGCGGCTGAGCTTTATTGGTCACTGTTACGTGAACCGCGAAACCTGCTTTATGACGAGAAAGTACTTTTCCATTTGTAGAATCGATAAAGTCAACCAAAGAGGCATCACGCTCTGTCGCGAATGTAATGTCCTTGACATTTTTGACCTCTGCACCTTTGTACTTCAGATTTCCGTCTTTATCGACAGGATACTTTTTCGCCAATGCATCCACATCCGCCAGTTTCGTCCATGTCTGCTTGACCTTGTCGAGGTCGAGCTTGAGCTCAACGGTATTCTTCCAGTTCATCAGCCACTCGACCATACCCTGTGCATCATCTTTAGAGAACTTGTCTTTCCATGCCGGCATTGCTGTATTCTCTTTACCGTTTAGAATCGTATCGATCAGCTGGTACTGCTCTTTCTTCTTCAGCGCAGCAGGTCTAAGGTCTGATCCGACACCACCCTGGTGGATCGGTCCGTGACACCCTTGACACTCTTTCTCATACATTTGGGCAAAATCCATCTTCGATGTACCTGCCATTGACATTGTCATCATCAAGCCGGTTGCAGCTGCAATGCTCAAAAATTTATGTAATTTCATTCTTCGCTCCTTTTTAAAAGTTTCATTCACTCTTTTAGCTTGATTTAGCCATCAAGTGAATAGAATCTCGTGTCTTTTTATTGTAGACAATAACAGACATCTTGATGAGGGCGCTACCCAGCCCTCATACGCTCCGATACCCTCGCACGACAATCTGACTCCAAATTGTCTTAAACAAGTGTATCACTATTTTACTTAATTAAAACAGATTCTTTTCATCATATATATTGATGAAGTATTACTTGTTCAACTTTTTCTTTTCCTGGAAATAGATCCAGAACATTGGCAATATAATGACCGTATGCAGGAAGATCGTCAGTGTCAACGGTCCCTGATTCAACCACCCGAAAAAACTCGGGACAACATCTGTGAACGGTTCAAACAAAGTTCCCATTTTCTCTCCTTTTCAATATGGTACAGATGTTTCCACATCCATACCTTTGTTGTTAGGCGGACTGTGCCGCTTTAGCCTGTTTACCGATAGTAAGAAGATCCCACACAAGGTAGATAAACCCTACGAAGGTCACAACACCCATAATGGTTCTCCAGACCTGTGCCTGAATATACCAAGGTAGATTCTGTGCGGTGAAGAACGCTTCCCAGCCACCGCCAAGATCAGCTCTTTCTACCAGTACCTGCTCATATCCCGCAATGGTCAGTGCTACGGTCATACCTACCACCCCGAAGGTGATCAGGAAGATCGCCATCTTGGACCTGAAGGTCGCCTTCAGTCTCTCAATGCCGTATGCACCCTGAATACCCATATACATCATTCCAATCAGGATAGTCGCATAGGCACCGAAAAATGCCAGGTGTCCGTGTGCTGCGGTAAACTGTGTACCGTGCGTATAGATGTTCACCTGCGGCAGTGTGTGGAAGAATCCCCAGATACCTGCCCCAAGGAAGTTCCCAAACGCATTGGTGACGATCCATGCCATGGCAGGTCCGTTTTTCATAACAGAACCAGGTTTTCCTTCCGCTTTGGCGATCCCCTGCTCTTTTCCCCAGTCATAGAGGACATGTACAAACATCGCTACCAGCGGTACCGGCTCGAGTGCGGAGAAGAGTGCACCGATCTCCCACCAATACTCAGGCGTACCGATCCAAAAGTAGTGGTGACCCAGACCGAGAATACCTGATCCAAAGAGCATCAGCACTTCGATCCAGAGCCACATCTCGACGATCTCACGCTTGGCATCGATAATCTTGATCAGTGCGTATGCCGCAAGCGTACCGACGAATACTTCCCAGGTCGCTTCAACCCAAAGGTGAATAACCCACCACCACCAGTACTGATCCATGGAGATATTGTCTGTAAAGAACATCCCTGCCAGATAGAGACCGGCCAGCGCCATAAGGTTGGCGACCATAACTGTCATGATCCCCGTTTTCTGACCTTTCATATAGGTGGCGAATACATTCCAGTAGAATGTCAATACAACCACGACAATACCGATATCGGCCCATCTTGGTGCTTCGAGATACTCTCTACCTTCGTTGATCAGCCAGATAGTCGCTTCCGTACCGGAACCTACTTGAATGAAAATGTAAACAAGGACAACGACCGTAACCGCTGCTGTCAGTACCCAAAAGGCAAGTTTCCCGACCCCGATGTTGACCGTTTCGATTCCTGTCTCATCAGGAAGCATATAGTAGACCGAACCGATCATCGCATAGAGCATCCAAACGACCAGCGCGTTGATGTGTACCATTCTCGCTACCGAGAAGTCGAATACTTCAAAGAGGAATCCGGGTGCAAGAAACTGGATCGCGGCAATGAGACCCATGAGAAGCTGCGCACCAAAAAGTACGATTGCCACCCTGAAATACATCATTGCCAGTTTTTTCGATTCGCTTCCGGCAAATTCATTTGTTTTGATACTAGTGAGCATAGGTACCTCCTTGTTCTCTCTTCGCAGCCTGCGAGAAGTTTCTTGGGAAACCGTTCGTATCGATGCTGCTCATATGTTTGAGGAATGCTACCAGACCTTTCGCCTCTTCCGCTGTGATACCGAGGTTTGGCATCATACGTGCGTGTGTCGGATACTGTGACGGATGCTGCAGGAACTCTGCCATCGCTTCCTCTACTGTATTTTTACCTGTCATTCCCTGAAGCGGTCCGCCGTTCTGCCATGCAGGATCAAGCCACGCTTTGGTCAGATCCGGCGCATAATAGGCACCATTCCCCAGCAGCGTGTGACAGTCCATACAGTTCTTCGCCTGAGAAGTGAGTTTTCCAAGGTGTAATAGTTTTGCTGCTTCCTCTTCACTCCACTCTTTTCCGAAGAACGGCTGCTTATCACCGATTACCGGTACCTCATGCCCTCTTTTGGCATTATACTTGTAATCGATATGATAATTGATCACTGTTGGTGCCGGTACCCTTTTGGTTACCTTGTTCTTGAGGTCCGCATCTGTACCCATACTGATCTGCCCGAGCGTATCGAATGTAAGCCAGATAAGCAGTATCACTGCAAAACCGGTTACCCATGCCGCCGAACGTCGCCAGAATGAGATACTGGTCCAGACTGATCTATTCTCGTTAGCCATGTCTCCTCCTTTTTTTGTTGTTCTGTAGGAACGCCTGTACGGACAAACCGTACCGGCTATATCGGCTGGGATTCGCTATTGAACCCTGCCGATACTTTTTGATCCAAGCGCCCGTGGGCGCACCTTTAGTGTTTGTGTTCCTGAAGACTTTCATCCTCTCCTTCATATCGCCTATCCGCTGATGAGATCAGATGGAAATAGAGATGTGGGACGAAGAGGTATGCGACCATCGTGACCATCAGCACCTTCATGGTGAAATGGTTACTCTGGATCAACACTGCGAAGTCATACAGGAAATATGTCTGTAATGCCCAAAACAGATACCCTACAGGCATCCACTTTTTGGAAAAATAGCCCATTTTCGACAGGGTGATGATTGCTGCGTACCCTACACCGAAAACAAGCACAAGTGTCGATTCGACAAAGATCGGCAAGAATTGGTCAAGCGCGATCTCCGGCCTTACGATCAACGGTTCCATACTGTGTCCTCCTGTTGGTTATTCTGTTCGCTTAAGGGATCAAAGTCCTTAGAGCATAGGGTATTATGACAGCTTCAGAAAATGTTCTGATTGACTTATGTCAAGAAAAGGATTGAAATATAGATTTTTTGATATGTATGATAAGATTAAATGATAAAAAAGATATAGAAGTTTTACTTATGTACCACCCCTGCCCTACTCGACGATACAGCGGGCAGAGAAAAAGGGGCGCTCATAGTTGGGTGAGACGAAATCATCCCCTTCAAGCCGCCACTCATTTTGACGTGAAATACGTACGACCTGCGACACCTTGCGCTGCATGCGACTTTCACAGAGAATGGTCTTGCCTGCTCCAAATGCTTCTTTGACTTCCGCCATACGGCTGGTTGTCATGTAGTAATGTGCGCCGATCATCACAGCAAGGACAACAAAGACCCCAGTCAGCCCTTTTTTCACAGCACCTTTTGCCATAAAGGGACGCGTGGTGACAAAAAGCGTGATAAGCAGTATGATCCCCGCCAATATAAGGTAAGCACCCTCAAGATAAAAAAACGTTCCCATGTATTCACCTTTGTTGTTATTGGCTACAGTGTAACATATCTTCGGGTATACTACGATTGATGTGTGTCAAGCATCGTGATGCAAAAAGAGTTTATACTTACGATCAATTTCCTATACGTCATAAAAGGCTATATACCTATGCAAAAATACTCCAAATATCTGCCTCTTGCGCTTTTTGTCGGTTTTTTTATTTTGGGTTTGAGTGCATTCATAGAGAGCAAACCCAGCAGCAAGAACAAGCATGTCTATACTTTTGTACAGAAGTACAGTCCGTACTATCTTGAAAAACGTTTCGGCGGACTGGAGATACGCAGCAAAACAGATGAATCATTCAAGGAAAAACCCAACAAT
>JAJRRK010000001.1 GCA_024279555.1 Campylobacterales bacterium | reverse complement strand
CGCCCCACATGCGAGGAGAGTTCGATGGCATGGGCATCAAGCTTCTCGGCAAACCCGACCGATCCATCCTTCTTCGTTCCCTCGTTGAGCAGCTTGGCAGTCATATCTGCCTGTCCATCCTTTTCGTTACTGAGGTGTCCGGCGTTGGTAAAGACCAGCTGCATCGAGACAATAGGCACAAAATCGCCTGTCTCAAAAACCATAGGGACTTCTGCATCTTTATAGTGTAGTTTCTGTACGGTTTCTGCCATTAGTAGTCCTTGTAATACAATTAATAATAAAATTATTTTTTTCATTCTAAAGCCTCTCATAATCACACGAAGTGTGCTTTTGTTGTGACGAACGCCCTTGAAAGCGAAGCGATTCGAGAGCCACAACGCTTTTTTGCTTCGTTTTTTTAAAAAAATGAAGAGAGGAACAACGCCTCACTAGAAATCGTGAGGCAGTTTAATCAAAAAAGATTAATAGCGTTCCAGTATCTCATACGCCGTGTTTCGTTTTGCCGGTTTTTCCCCAATGTCCCTGATAAGCCTTATCATCTCTTCCTGATTCATCTCGTTCTTCGCACCTGCAGCGGAGACGACATTCTCCTCCATCATCGTCGAACCAAGGTCATTCGCACCAAAGAGCAGCGCCATCTGCCCGATATAACTGCCCTGCGTGACCCATGAACTCTGAATGTTGGGCACATTGTCCAAAAAGAGCCTTGCAACTGCCAGATAGCGGAGGTACTGATTGGAAGTGGTCTTGGTGATGGTGGGCAGTTCGCGTTTGAGCTGCGTGTTGTCACTCTGGTAACTCCACATGATAAACGCCCTGAATCCGCCTGTCTCATCTTGGAGTTGTCGAACATAGTCCCAATGCTCCACGATCTCACGGGTGGTCTCTACCGTACCATACATCATCGTCGCCGTGGACTTGATGCCCAGTTTGTGTGCCTCTCTGTGCACTTCCAGCCAAGTATCCTTGTCGAGCTTCTTGGGAGCGATGATGTCACGCACACGGTCAGAGAGTATCTCCGCACCCGCACCGGGGATAGAACTGAGTCCCTTTGCCTTCAGGCGCGCCAATACTTCAGAGATAGAGATATTCGAACGACGGGCAATGTAGTCGATCTCGATGGCAGAGAAGCCGTGAATGGTTACCTGCGGGTACTTCTGGTGGATATGCTCCACCAGATCCTCGTACCACTCGATCTCCAGCTTGGGATGCACCCCGCCCTGAAAGAGTATCTGCGTCCCGCCGATGGCAAGCAGTTCCTCTATCTTTTGGTCGATCTCGTCAAATGAGAGAATGTAGGCATCCTCTTTCTTCTCATGTGTGTAAAAAGCACAAAACTTGCAGTCCACCCAGCAGATGTTGGTGTAGTTGATGTTGCGGTCCACCACGAAGGTCGTTACTTTTTTGGGGTGCAGTTGGCGCTTCCTCTCCAGCGCCATTTTTCCAAGGGTTTTGAGGTCGGCATTCTCGATGAGATCAACAGCTTCGTCGATGGTCATGCGTTTTGTCTTCGGTGCGGTCATGGTATTTTCTCCATTATGATGACTTCTCTATTTATGTCATCTTCCAACTTGATTGGAAGATCTTGGTCCAAGATTCCCGTTTTCACGGGAATGACAGCAATACCTATTCTTTTCCTATGGCATCCAGCACGCCGTTGATAAACTTCGGCGATTTGTCGTCCGCCAGTGCCTTGGCAAGTTCCACCGCTTCATTGATGATGATCGCTCTGTCGGTCTTGGCAACGAGTATTTCATAGGCTCCCAGTCGCAAGATCGCCTTTTCTACTTTGCCGATACTGTCATAATCCCAGTCGGTCAAATGCTTCTTGATCTCGCTATCTAGCATCTCGAGATTCTCTACCGTCCCGTCGAAAAGCTGATGGGAGAACTCTCTTTGTTTGTTGCGTATCTTGTCCTCTTCGAGGATCTCGTCAGAGAATTTGGCAATATTTTCATTACCCAGATCGTAGGCGTAAAGCAGTCCGACAACCGCTGTTCTGGCTTGGTGTCGTGTCGCCATTATTGCTCCATCTCGCTGTAAAGATTCATCAGTTCGATGAGCCCTACCATCGCTTCGGCACCCTTGTTGCCCGCTTTGGTACCCGCACGCTCGATCGCCTGCTCGATGCTGTCCACTGTCAGTACACCAAAGGTTGCCGGTTTGCCGTGTTTGAGGGTGACATTCGCCACCCCTTTGGTCGCCTCGGCAGAGACATAGTCAAAGTGCGGAGTCGCACCACGGATGACCGCACCCAGACAACAGACGGCATCATACTTACCCGAAGCGAGCGCTTTGTCCAGTGCAAAGGGGATTTCGAATGCTCCCGGGACTAAAATAAGGTCAAGATCTTCGGGGTTACCACCGTGTCTGGCATAGGCATCTTTAGCCCCCTCTACCAGTCTGTCGGTAATGAAGTGGTTAAAGCGCGCATTGATGATCGCCACCTTTTTGCTCTTGTCTACAGAGAGATTTCCTTCTACGATTTTCATTTTTATCCTTTTACTTTTAGTCATCCTGAACTTGATTTAGAATGACGATTAATTTACTTTTTTTGGTCGATAAATCGACCCTACATCATATTATCCGTAGGGTCGGTTTACCGACCATTCAGTATCCGAGCCTGCCGAAGCTACTCGACAATACTCCTGATCGCATCAATCTGTTCTATCAGGGCATCGAGCTTCTTCAGTTCGATCATATTGGGACCGTCACTGAGTGCAATACTCGGATCGAAGTGGGTCTCAAAAAAGAAACCGTCCACACCGACTGCGGCTGCCGCACGGGAGAGATACGGTACGAATGAGCTGTCCCCGCCGCTGCTGGCACCACCACTTGCGGGCATCTGTACCGAGTGAGTTGCATCAAAGATGACCGGGGCAAACTCGCGCATGGTTACCAATCCGCGCATATCGACCACAAGGTTGCCGTACCCGAAAGTCGTACCGCGTTCAGTCAGCCATACTTTGTACTTCTGAGCATTCTCATAGCTCGCCTCACCGTCAAAACCGCGGGTCTTGAGCACCTTCTTGACCGAATGCTCCATGGCCGCGGGGGCAAGGAACTGCCCCTTTTTAATGTTCACAACCGCATCGGTCTTGGCTGCGGCAACCAGCAGGTCGGTCTGGCGACACAAAAACGCCGGTATCTGAAGCACATCCGCCACCTCCGCCGCAGCTGCAGGCTGGGTGTAGTCATGCACATCGGTGAGTATCTTATACCCAAACTGCGCTTTGACCTCGTCAAGCATCTTAAGCCCCTCATCAAGTCCCGGTCCCCTGAAAGAGTCGAGTGAGGTACGGTTGGCTTTGTCAAAACTGGCTTTGAAGTAGAACTCCTTGGTGCACTCCTCATGGTACTTACCAAGCGACTCGGCAATGCGCATGACAGTGTCACGGCTCTCCAGTACGCATGGTCCGGCAATTAAAATCATCTCTATCCTTTCTATTCCCAAATGGCGGCAAAATCGAATGTGATCTCGCACTTGCTCAACTTAAAATCGATCTTCTCTTCATTGACATCGGCTACTTCATGGCATAGGGCACGCCATAGATAAGCTCCCAGTCACCTTTCCACTGGATATAGTCGTCGTAAGTGTAGTGCGGCAAATACTCTGCTTTCAATGCACCCATATCAGCTCCTTATGACTTCTCTTTCACCAGAGCGACGATGAGCCCTGAGACAATTACCAAGATTATACCCAAAATGGTTAAAAATGAGGGAATGGGGTCGCCCAGTGCAATGCCGATGAACATTCCAAAGACGATGTTGGTGTAGCTGATGGTACCGACGATCCCCGCTTTGGTCAGTTCATAGGCTTTCGTCATCAAGAGTTGCGAAACCGTTGCACTCGTACCCACCGCCACAATGTAAAACCACTGTACGCCCTGCGGCATCACGAACGGCGCGATGATCCAGTCCCACCCTTCAGGCGCCTGATAGACACTGCCTATTGCCATGAAAAGCAGTGGGCCGAGCGTACCTACCAGCATAAAACTCATGACGATGGCACGGGTGTCATAGTACCGGCGCAGTTCACGAATAGAAGTATAGGCAAGCGCCGCACCGATGCCCGAGAAGATCCCAAGCATATCGTACTTGTCAAACACACCCCCTTGAGGCTGAGCGATGAGGATAATACCGGCAAAGCCAAGGATCAGCGCGATGATCGCGCTCCAGTGCAGCTTCTCTTTGAGAAAAATCCATGCAAAGAACGCTACAAAGAGCGGTGAGGTCTTGTTATAGGTGATCGCCTCTCCCAGCGGAATGTGCCCCATGATGTAAAAGTAGGCAAGCAGTGCCAAGAAACCCATCGCCCCGCGAAAAAAGAGCAGCAGCGGTTTGCCACCCTGCTGTTTGAGCGGGACTTTCCAAATGGCAAAGGCGATAATGACCACCCCGAAGATATTGCGAAAGAAAGTCACTTCAAGCGCGGGCAGCTGCTGGGTCAGCAGCTTGGCGAACCCTCCCATCATTGCAAAGGTAAGGGAGGCCAGCAGCATCAGAAGGATGCCGCGATCCATATTTTTAATTGTCTCTTTCATTGCTGATCGTTACTATCTCATTTTTTTGTGGAAGTGTAGCACAAAGAAGTGAAGAGTGAAGAATGAAGAATGAAGAGTGGAGAGTAGGGTCGGTTTACCGACCATATGGCAATAAAATAGAGAAGCGTTGAGTGCTGAGCGTTGAGCGTTGAGGAAAACTTGGGTAGAATTTTCTTTATGAATGAGACTCTCTTTTATGAAAAACTGCTAAAGCTGCCTGACGGAGCAAACGATGCCTGGTACAAAGAACGGCGTTACCTGCTGCGCAAAGAGACGCTTTTAGAGGGCAAACTTGTAAAGATATACGCCAAAGAGCTTGGCGGCAATGACATCGTCAGTGGGAACTACTACCCTACGATCAAAGCCGGTATCCTCAAGCCCTGTGAGATGAGCGATGCGAAGGTCATCGACTTTGTGCTCAAGGCTACCGTACCCGCTCAGCCTTGATGTCTCCAAAGAGAATAAGGTCTTTGAGCAGCGCCGTTTGGGTAATGCCGTCTTTACCCACAGCAATCTGCAAGCGACCCTCTTTACTCATAAATATTTTCTGGTGGATCACCACCGTCGCATACCATTCTGCCTTGGCTCCCAACTCTTCTCGGTATTGCGGAAGTTGTCCAGATGAGGGAATGACAATATCCACCTTCCCTTTCTGTTTCTCTGCCCCAACCGCGTTGAATACATAAGTGCCTGCTTTGTTTTTGTCCGGTATCAGGCGGTCAAGGTTAAAATAGAGTGTCAAAAGGTCGTTGGTCGCATAAAAATCGAGTATCTGCCGTTGTTCATCAGCCAATTTGCCGCTTTTGTACTTTCTGTAGTACTTCTGTACACGGTGTTTTTTATGCTCAATGGTATAGGTTTTCACCACTTTGGTCTTACGGTACCTACGGATAACCTCATAGGTATCACACACAAGCATACCGTTTACGATATGTCCTTTTGAGATATGTCTCTCAGTACGGTTACCGCTGAGTGTTTTTGCCAATCCCGTCGCTGCAAGTGCAATATCAATATGATAGTGGTTACCTTCCGTTTTAAGTATTGCCTGCGCCACACCGATCTTACCGACAATCCCATAGGAGACTTTATACTCTGCATGAAGTGTCTTCGCGTACCCTCCGAACGGCAACAAAGCCATTAAGCCCAAAACCGTTATAATTGCTTTCAACATATCGATCCTTTCAAAAGGTTATTGTACATCAAAATTGTGTATAAAAAGGGGAAAATGCATTATGGCTTCCGATATCAATACCACAGCACCGCACATGATAGACAAAAGTCTTGAGGCGATCAATGCATTTGACTATAGTATCTTGTGGGAGATTCAAAAAGGATTGACACCACTTTATGAAAAGTATCCTTTTATGGCAGAAACCGTACTTGGGATCCCGCTTGCTAACCTGATCGCCGCGATCGCTGTCTTTTTTCTAATTTTGATGCTTCGTAAGGGCTTTACGCACATCATGCTAACACTGTTGCACAAAATGGCCTCTAGAACTAAAACCTATTACGATGACCGCATTATCTCCGCGCTCAAGCAACCTATACGATTTTTGTTCATCATCTTTGCACTGCACCTTTTTTTCCTTCTTATCTACAAAGAGGGACCAATGGTTCAGAATATACTCAATTCTATGCTGGTCTACACTTTCTTTTGGGCGCTGTTGAACATTATGGATGCCCTGCGTGATCTTATTTATAGTACTACCGCACGCTTCAATCCCGATCTCTCCAGAGAGATGGGGAACTTCATTCTGACACTGCTCAAGATCCTCGTGGGTGGCATTGGGCTTGGTGCCATTTTAAGCGTATGGGGCATCAACGTGACTGCCCTCATCGCATCGCTTGGACTTGGCGGTCTTGCCTTTGCATTGGCAGCCAAAGATACCGCCTCCAATCTTTTTGGCTCATTTGCACTGCTTGCAGACAAGTCCATCCGTATCGGAGAGTGGGTCAAGGTCGGCGGTGTCGAGGGCGTAGTCGAAGATGTCGGTATGCGTACCACCAAGATCCGTTCGTTTCAAAAGAGTCTCATTACTGTTCCCAACCAACTGGTCGCCAATCAGCCCATAGAGAACTTCTCCCGCCGCGGTGTCAGGCGTATCAAGATGCACATCGGTCTGACCTACGGCACCACCTCCGAACAGATCGTCAAGATCAAGAATGACATTGAACAGATGCTACGAAACCATGAAGGCATCAGCCAAAAAGAGACCCTTCTTGTCTATTTTGACAGTTTTGGCGCCTCATCGCTTGACATTTTCATCTATACTTTCACCGCTACAGCAAACTGGGCAAAATATCTTGAGATCAAAGAGGATATCCACATCAAAATCATGCAGATCGTCGAACAAAACGGCAGCAGTTTTGCCTTCCCGTCACAGAGTATCTATGTGGAGTCACTGCCTTCTGAAGAGAAGCGTTTAACCCAAAAATCGAAATAGCATTCTTTGTATTTATGCTATGCTCGTGTTTAGGGGGTTTGTGTAAAATTTGAATCGCACCCGAAGGTTCGATGATGATTTTAAGCAAAGCCCATGAATGCGATGATAGTGTAAAGGCATGAATTTCTATTTCGAGATTTGGGTTTGACACAAGATATTCAGTGATCTTCAAATTATGGTATAATCGCATTTCAAATCTATTAGACACAGTGGTCGGTAAACTGACCCTACGGTAAAGAAAGTACAATTTTATGCAAGAACAATCACTCAAGAAAGTCGCCATACTCGGGCGTCCCAATGTAGGAAAATCCTCCCTTTTCAACCGTCTCGCACGACAGCGGGATGCCATTACCTCCGATGTGAGCGGTACGACACGCGATGTCAAAAAACGCATCGTCACCATCAGCGGCAACCGGGACTTCGAAGTACTAGACACCGGGGGGATCGACTACACTTCCGAGCTCTTCTCCAAAGTTGCGGATTTTTCACTTCGTGCTGCCAAAGAGGCCGATGTGATCATCTATATGGTCGACGGCAAGAGCATCCCCAGTGAAGAGGACAAGAAGCTCTTCTACGACCTACAGCAGCTTAAAAAACCGCTTGCCCTCGTGGTCAACAAGATCGACAACGACAAGGAGGAGGAGCGCTACTGGGAATTTCTGGAGTTCGGTGCCGATGCAACCTTCCCGATGTCGGTCAGCCATAACCGATACTTCAATGACTTCTATGCCTGGCTGGAGAAGTATATTCCCGAGCGGGAAGAGAAGCCCGAACTGGAACTCGAAGCGGCCGATGAGGCAGACCCGTTCGGAGAGTTCGTCTCCGACATTCACTTCACCGAAGAGGAGGAGGACAAAGAGATCAATGTCGCCATCATCGGACGGGTCAATACCGGAAAAAGTTCACTGCTCAATGCCCTACTCGGTGAAGAGCGCTCAGTCGTCTCCGATGTCGCCGGGACTACCATCGATCCCATCGATGAGGGTATCGAGCACGACGGCTACAAGATCACCTTTGTCGATACGGCAGGTATACGCCGCCGCGGGAAGATCGTAGGGATCGAGAAGTATGCGCTCGGTCGTACCGAAGCGATGCTTGAAAAGGCCGACATCGCCCTATTGATGATCGATGCGACCGAAGGGGTATTGGAGCTTGACGAGCGCATTGCGGGACTCATCGAGAAATTCCGCCTCGGTGCGCTCATTGTTGCCAATAAATGGGATATCAGAGGCGAAAAAACATACGAAGAGATGGTTGATGACATTCGCGATGAGCTGAAGTTCCTCCACTACGCACCGCTCATCACCATCTCGGCAAAGACCGGTATGCGGGTACACAAGATACTCGACCAAATCACCGCGATCTACGAGCGATACAAGCAGCGTATCCCCACCTCCAAACTCAACGACACCCTGCGTGAAGCGATGAACCGCCACCATGTTCCCAGTCATAACGGCGCAGTAGTGAAGATCAAGTTCGCCACGCAGTACGAAACCAAACCGCCCAAGATCGCCCTCATCACCAACCGCCCCGACGGACTGCACTTTAGCTATAAACGCTACCTTGCCAACTACATCCGAAGCAAATTTGACTTCGAGGGTGTACCGCTGGACATTGTAGCACGCAAACGCGGGGAGCGGTTTGAAGAGGATGAGTAGATAAAAGCTTTTCGCAGAAAAGCAACCAAAATTACTTATTACTCATTACTCATTACTCATTTTCCTGCTATAATTTTGAAAAAATTTAGCAGGAATCAACATGCGTGTACTCACAGGGATCCAAGCTTCAGGCAAACTCCACATCGGAAACTACTTCGGTGCGATGAAACCGATGATAGAGCTTCAGGAAGAGCACGAACTCTTCACATTTATCGCCAACTACCATTCACTCACCAGTTCCAAAGATGCCCAGACACTCAAACAGTATACCCTCGATGCAGCAGTGGACTACCTCTCTGTGGGTATTGACCCGGAAAAGACCACCTTCTGGGTACAGAGCCATGTACCGCAGGTACTCGAACTCTACTGGATCCTTTCCAAGTTTACACCAATGGGACTGCTCGAACGCGCGCACAGCTACAAGGACAAGGTCGCCAAGGGTATCCCCGCTTCCCATGCCCTCTTTAGCTACCCTGTCTTGATGGCAGCGGATATTCTGCTTTTCGATACCCAGAAGGTACCTGTCGGGAAAGACCAGATACAGCATGTGGAAATGACCCGCGACATCGCCACAAAGTTCAACAACGAATATGGAGAGATTTTTGTTCTACCCGAACATATGGTTCAAGAAGAGGTTGCCACCATCCCCGGTATAGACGGGCAGAAGATGAGTAAAAGCTACGGCAATGCCATCGACCTCTTCATGGATGAAAAACCGCTGCAGAAACGCTGCAACAAGATCATCTCCTCATCTACATCGCTGGGTGAACCGCTGGAGTGGAAGGGCTGCCACATCTACAACCTCGCCGCCCTCTTCCTTGACGATGCGGGCAAAAAAGCGCTTCAAGAACGATACAAAAGCGGTAAAGAGGGGTACGGCCACTTCAAGAAATATCTCAAAGAGCTGATCTGGGAAGAACTGGAAGAGGCCAGAGAGAAGCGTGCTTACTATCTCGACCATATGGACGAGGTGCAAGACATTCTAGCTGTGGGAGCAAAAAAGGCCGGCACGATCGCCGAGGCGAAGATAGCACAGGTTAAAGAGGCAATAGGACTGCTGTAGTCCCTATTCCCCTACAATATCCTCCAATTCATCTCCAATCGTATCGTCATTCTGCACCTTTTCAGGTTTGATATCTTCAAGTCTCTCTGTCTTTATTTTGCTTTTCTTACCATCACTGTAGTTCTCAAGACTTTTAAGATAATTTTTTGTTTCATCCGTTTTCAGTGCTTTCTCCAGATCATCCTTGATAAGCTCAGAAGTAACTTTAACTGTATTTTTCTGTGTCTCCTTGGTTGGATCGACCTTCACATCAATATCTTCTCCATAAGATTCCAGGCTCTGTAGATATGCTTTTGTCTGTTTTTTTGCTTTGGCAGGTTTCTCTTCAGGTATAGCCGTAAATGCAACTGTACCTGTTTCTTCGATCATATTGTAATGTACTACAAGTGCTATAACGATGCCAAAGAGCAGAACCACCATCATAACGGCAAAATTTTCTCCCAGTGTTTTAATCATATCTGTCTCCTTAGTTTGTTACGGTCGTGAAACCGAGTATTTTCCACATCTGGAATCCACCACGATAGTAGAGAATCTTCTCAGGTGGATATCCAAGCTCCACAAAAGCCTTGATAAATTCCGCCGACTTTCCACACCATAGACCATGACAGTAAAAAGCTACGGTTCTGGCATCTTTAGTATCGAGTGTCCCATCTGCACGTCGCTTGGCACCAAAAACTTTAATGATCTTCTCCATCTTGGAATGATCATTTTTTACCTTGAATGGAATATTCACCGCTCCAGGTATCGACTCCTTCTTATAATATTCTTTTGAACGGAGATCCACTAAAATACCTTGCTTTTTATTGACCTTCTCCTTGAGAAAATGAAGCAACTCTACTTCACCGATCGTCTGTACACCGTTTTTCATCTCAATGGGCTGAATATCTTTCCCAGGTCGATAGGTTTTGGCATATTCACCTGTAAGTTTGTTCTTGGTATCCTGTATACGGTGTATCTTAACCGCCTTTCCTTTATGGTAGACATACATATAGGAGATCTCCGGTGTAATTTTTACCTTGTCATATCTACCGGCATACAGCACTAACACACTTGCAATCAACACAAATAGCAACTTCATTTTACTTCTCCTTTCCAGGTATGATCGTGGTCAACCCCAACAATTGCCATGCCTGCATACCGCCACGGTAATACTTCATTTTTTCTTGAGGATACCCAATCTCCATCAAGGCATGAATCGCTGTAGGGGACTGCCCGCACCATGCACCGTTACAATAAAACAGCAATGTTTTGGCTTGTGAAAAATCATATTCTCCATTTTTATCATAGGTGACCCCCAGCGATTTCAAAACTGCTTCACGCTCGGGAGTATCGGTCAAAAATATTTTGAACGGAATATTCCTCGCTGTAGGGATCGCTGATTTCTGATACCAGTTTGGCAGTCGCGCATCAATAAAAACCCCTTTTTTATGTTTAATGAAATCAAGCAGTTCCAATTCACCATATGTCTCTACCTTTTCTCCCGCCTTAAAAGGTTCTATAAAAAATGGAGGTGAAGGTCTCGATGTCAAAGCATACGTATTGGTCAAATAGCTACCAGGACGACTCTCACGCTCAATCTTGTATGTATGTCCGTTCTTATCAGTAACTTCAATATAGGGAACACCTTTGGTGATCTCTACCACTTGCGCCTGAAGCACTACACCGGTAAAGAGTGTAACACATATCCATTTTAGCCTCATGTAATCTCCTTCTGATTACCGCTAAAGAGTCTGACAACGACCACGATCGCATGGATACCCGCAAGTTTTGGACAAGGGACGAATATCTGTTAACAAACTCTTAAGCAAATAAATTTCATACAGATGAACCGTATAGGACAATTCTATGCCTATTTGACTTATGAATATATTAGTTTTGTGATATTTGTAAGATAATTTGAGTTTAAAAAGAAGTAAAAACAAGAGTGATATTATAAAATTTAATAAATTAATTCGTATTATCTTAATTGCATAGATTATTTTTCAGATCGTGACTGTGTTTATTTGGGGAGAATACCCCAGAAGAAGAGTGACCGCATTGTGATCCAACGACCCGGTTGCATAAAGTGTGACCCGAATATCTCCTCTGTTCTCGTGACCTCGCTCTCTTGCCAAACCCAAAAGTCGCTTCGCAATCGCTTCACCGGTATGCAGCAGCGTCACTTTTTTTTGCATGATTTTCCTGATTACATCTGCTGCAAGCGGATAGTGCGTACATCCAAGCACAATGGTATCGACACTGTTTTCCCTCATGGGGTGCAACCATGCCTCAAGCATCTGGTAGGTTTGGGGATGGTCTATCTCTCCTGCCTCGATCTGCTCTACCAATCCCGGACATGCCTGCTCAAAAAGTGTTACATCCTTCTGCGAAGCAAGGTCATTGGCAAGCTGCTGATACTTATCACCTTTGAGTGTTGCAGGTGTTGCCAGTACCCCTATATTGCCTGTGCGAGTCTGTTCGATCGCCGGCTTGATCGCAGGCTCGGTACCGACGATGATCAGTTCAGGGTATTGTTCACGCAGTGTTTTAACCGCAGCGGATGTCGCTGTATTGCAGGCAATAACGAGCGCATCGATCTGATGGCGTTCAATAAAATAGTCAGTAATGTCAATGGAGTATTGCAAGATCTCTGCTGGTGTTTTCTCCCCATAGGGAGCGTGTGCTGTATCAGCAATGTAGAAAAGTTCAGCGCCTTTGATAAGTGCTTGAATAGCTTTTACAACTGTCAAGCCACCCAAGCCGGAATCAAAAACGCCAACCCTCATCTACTCGTTCATCATCGAGAGGAACTCTTCGTTGCTCTTGGTCTTCATCATCTTGGAGTAGAGGAACTTGAGCCCTTCGACCTCTTCCATATTCTGCATCGCGTTTCGCAATGCCCAAACTTTCTGGAGGGTTTCAGGATCGACCATCAGCTCCTCTTTTCGCGTCCCCGACTTGGTCACATCAATCGCAGGGTAGATACGGCGTTCAGCGACATGACGGCTGAGAACCACTTCAGAGTTACCCGTGCCCTTGAACTCTTCGAAGATCACCTCATCCATACGGCTTCCCGTATCGATCAGTGCCGTGGCGATGATGGTCAAACTACCACCCTCTTCGATGTTCCTTGCCGCACCAAAGAAACGCTTGGGCTTGTGTAGTGCATTGGCATCGACCCCGCCTGAGAGAACCTTGCCCGAACTTGGGGTAACAGTGTTGTAGGCACGCGCTAGCCGGGTGATAGAATCAAGCAAAATCACAACATCCTTCCCCATTTCCACACGTCTTTTGGCTTTTTCTATGACCATCTCAGCGGTACGCACATGGTTTTGTGCAGGCAGGTCGAAGGTGGAGGCATACACCTCTCCTTTGACCGAACGCTGCATATCGGTCACCTCTTCGGGGCGCTCATCAACAAGCAGTACCATAAGCGAAGCATCGGGATTGTTGTGAGTCACGCCGTGCGCAAGTTCTTTAAGAAGTTCTGTCTTACCCGTTCTTGGCGGTGCAACAATGAGCGCACGCTGTCCTTTACCGATAGGGGCGAAAAGATCGAGCACACGGCCGGTCATCTTCATGGGGTGGTACTCCATCTTGAGCTGCTCTGAAGCATAAAGAGGGGTAAGATTGTCAAAGAGCGGACGCTGCTTGGACTTCTCCGGCGGCAAATAGTTGATCGCTTCGATCTTGAGCAGTGCGTAGTACTTCTCCTGATCTTTGGGCGGGCGTACCTGTCCGGTAACGATGTCCCCGTTACGCAAGGCAAATCGTTTGACCTGTGTCCCGCTGACATAGGTATCGTTACTGGAGTTGGCGAAGTTGCCGTCAATGGAACGGAGGAATCCGTACCCATCAGGCATGATCTCTAAAATACCGGTATAGAGAATGAAACCGCCTTGACTCACTTGAGATTTCAGGATCTCGAAAATCAAGTCTTTACGCTGATATTCGTTGGGGTTCTCTACACCGACTTCTTTGGCAATCTTAACAAGGTCATCGAGGGGT
>JAJRRK010000082.1 GCA_024279555.1 Campylobacterales bacterium | reverse complement strand
GCGTTTTTGCATCAGCCGTCCATCAACCCTACACGGATCGCCTCTTCGTAGCTTGTCTCTCCTGCGAGAAGCATCTTCTTGAGCTTGTCTGCGATGGTCTCCATGCCGCGTCTTTTCATCGCCTCGCGTATCTGATGGTCGGTGAAGTTGTCCTTCATCATCATTTTCACCTCATCATCGATGATAAATATCTCTCCAATCGCCTGACGCCCTTTGTATCCGGTAAAATCACACTCCTTGCATCCCACTGCGGAGAAGTAGAGTCTGTCCGAAGGTATATTGAGCTCTTCTGTCACCGCATGAGGCAGTGGTGTCTGCGCTTTACAGTGTACACAAAGCTTACGTGTCAGCCGCTGTGCCAGCACACCCAGCAGTGTCGAGGAGATGAGGAAGTTCTCGATCCCCATATCCATCAGACGGCTCAGTGAAGAGGTCGCATCGTTGGTATGCAGTGTTGAAAGCAGCAGGTGTCCTGTCAGTGCCGAACGCAGTGCGATATCGGCGGTCTCCGAGTCCCGGATCTCCCCGACCATGATAATATCAGGATCCTGTCTGAGAATGGAACGCAGTCCCGCCGAAAAGGTCAGTCCTACCTTTTCGTTGACCTGTATCTGTGAAATATTGTCGGCATTGTACTCCACAGGATCCTCGACGGTGATGATGTTCTTGTCGGGTGTGGCGATGTGCTGCAGACAGGCATGCAGGGTGGTCGATTTACCCGAACCTGTCGGCCCGGTCACCAGAAACATTCCGTGCGAATGGGTCAGCAGCCGGTAGAGGCTTTTGGTGATGTCTTCATGAAAGCCCAGAGACTCCAGTGTCGGAATCTGGTCACTCTGCGCCAAAATACGCATGACCACCCGTTCACCATGGTAGGTGGGGAGAATGGAGACCCTTACATCAAGCGTCTTGCCCGAGATGGAGATCTGCGTCCGTCCATCCTGTGGAACACGCTTTTCAGAGATGTCGAGATTTGAGATGACCTTGATACGGTTGATCACCAGTCCGATGATCATCTTCTCCAAATCAAGATGTTTTTTCAGTGCCCCGTCAATACGCAGGCGTACTTCCCCTTTGCGTTCACCACTCTCGATGTGAATATCACTCGCCCCTTTCTGGATCGCCTGAAAGAAGAGAGAGTTGACCAGCTTGATAATGGGTGCGGACTCCTCGTTTGAGAGAAGGTCCTGCGAATTGCGAATGAACTCCAGTAGATCCGACTCGACCTCGATAAGCTCTTCGGTTGCAGTGGACATCTCTTCAAAGTCTGATCCAGTCTGTATTTCAAGAAACTTGTTTCGTAACCGCTCGAAGCTCTCTGCATCAACAATGGTCACAGGATAGTCAATACCCAGTTTTGCCAGATGGTTGAGTGCTTCCCCCATACTCGCCTCTTCGACAACGGCACGCTTCTCTCCCTCTATTTCACTGAAAAGCAGAGCGTGTTTAAGTGCGAGTTTGTGGTTGATCTCCTCTTCCCAGAGCGGTTCAAGGTTGACATCCTGCAGTCTGGGGAACAGCATAATCAGAACGCCTCCAGCGCTTTGTTGGGTGCGGAGTAGATCTTGAGGGGACCAGAAGGAGCTTTGTGCTTGATACGGCGGCTTGCCGGAGGCGCTGCCACCGGCGCTACTTCACTGAGAGGCTTACCTTCCGCTCTGGCTTCAAGCATCTTTCCTACCACTCGACTATACTCATGCTGTACTTGTTCAAGCTTATCAAGATAACGTTTAAGCTTCTGTAGCTCATCACTTCTTCTAACAATATAAGGCGTAAGATAGATAACCACATTGGTCTCACGGCTAAGATCTGAAGTATCAGTAAAGAAAAGCTCTCCCAATACAGGGATATCCCCAAGGAAAGGTACTTTAGTCACGCCTTTCCCACTGGAATTTTTGATGAGCCCTCCAAGAATAATCATTTCACCGTTGTTCACAATAGCGGTAGTCTTAACATTACGCTTCGTTGTAGTCGGACGATCGGCATCGGGAGATTCATTTTGCAACACATCTTCTATCGTAGTTTCCACCTCAAGCGTAACTTTATTATTGCTCGAGAGTCTCGGTTTGACTTTAAGTGTCAATCCAATGTCCTCACGGCTGTAATTATTGACCACTGGGGCATTCCCCTGTGCTGACTGCTGTGCCCGCGTCAGAACAGAACGGGTCTGTCCCACATAGATCTCCGCCTCCTTGTTGTTGGTACAGAGAATAGAGGGTTCACTCAGAATATGAGCGGCTCCGTTGGATGACAAAAGATCGAGCTGCGCACCTAAAGCAAAAACCTGATTAACATTATCAAATTTAAAGGCTGGGTCTGTTTCTGTTCCAATAGCATTTCCATTGCTATCATACACTGTTCTGGTCTGGTTTGTATTTAGGAAACTTAACAGATCATTGGACATTTGAAGTGCCCCCGTTCCTTGTGCAAGCGTTCCATTTAAAGTAAATAGACCTGTATTGGTAATCGCGCCGCCATTGATTCCATACTTCAGCCCTACTTGCTCGGCAAGATTTTTATCTATTTCTACAATGCGCGCTTTAACATAAACCTGTACCTTGGGAATATCAATTTTTCTTACTGTCTCTCGGATATTCTTAATCTGCTCTCCTGTCGCAAGAACGATGAGTGCATTGCGCTCTACATCGGAAACCACCATCGCCTTACTAGGAGGCTTACTGCCTTTTTTAGGCATCTTTACCGCTACATTGTTCATCTGTGCAACCAGTTTGGAGAGGATCTTTTCCATCTCTTCGACATTGGAGTTCTTCAGGCGAATGACATACATCTTTTGTGTCTGATCCTCCCCCTCGATGTCAAGCTGTTTGATGTAGCGGATCATCCGGTGAATGTTGTCCTCTTTTCCTACGAGGATGATGGAGTTGGTCGCATCGTCCTTAAAGATGTCTACCTTCTCACTCTCGATGGTCTGAGGAAAGAGCTTCTTCGCCATGTTCTGGGCATTGGAGTAGATATCCTTAACGCTGGAGTTCTTCAGTCGAATCACCGTCGAACGCTTGGTGCCACGCTTCTCGATGGCGTTGATAAGCTTGGCGATAGACTTGAGGGTACGCGGGGTGGCAGTAATGGCAAGTACGTTGTTCTCCTTGAAGGAGATGATCTTGTCATTCTTGTTGAGCAATGGTTTGATCTTGGCGCGCACCACTGCCGCGTTGGAGTTCTTCAGCGG
>JAJRRK010000081.1 GCA_024279555.1 Campylobacterales bacterium | reverse complement strand
TAGGTTGCCCCACTTTGATACTGGAGTATTTGGAGAAATCTATGATTTTAGTGTACAAGGAGCACTCCTTGTACACTAAAATCAAATGAGTAATGAGTAATGAGTAATGAGGAGCCGAAATAAGTTTTTTGTTGGGGCAAAAAACTTTTATTGATGATATGTAAGCTTTGGTTTATATATTGTATGTTCACAATCTACCTTCTACCTTCTACCTTCTACCTTCTACCTTCTACCTTCTACCTTGCCCTCATCTCACTGTATTCTCGGGGTATCAAATAGTCTTCTGTTGTAATTGGGCACTCCCACATCCCGTATTCAAAACCGATCTGATAGAGTCTGTCAAGCGCTTTAAGCTGGCGTTCTGAGAGCTCGATTGATTCGTCAGAAGCGTACATGGCAAGATACTTTTTAAGCATTGCATCGGAGATTCGTACAAGGTTGTCGCTCTCCAGTTTGGTGCAGAGTTCTTCTTTGCGGTCATTGGCGTTTTTGACACCGTCGATCAGTATGTTTTCGATGTCGATAGCACGGTTGAGCGGCAGGCTTCTTCGCAGTGCCATGCCTCCAAGCGGTAGAGGCAGTCCTTCGCCTGCCAGTTCGACCCAGATATCCCAGATCTCTTTGTGCACTTCGAGGCTTTTATCAAAGTCGAGGATTGACTCGTGTATGAGCACTCCCGCATCGACCTCTCCGTCTATGACGGCCTGTTCGATCTCCAGAAAGTCCATATAGACCGGTCTGGCGTCGGGATAGTAGATACGAAAGAGCATGGCGTTGGTGGTGTAACGACCGGAGAGTGCTGCCTTGAAACGCCGTTTGAGCTTTTCGCCTTTGCGTTTGATGAGTTTGGGTCCATACCCTTCACCGAAACTGACCGCCGTACGCAACAGGGCATACTCTTCTTTAATGAGCGGGTACATCCCGAAACTGATAGCAGAGACGTCGTAGGTGCCTTTGAGTGCCTCCACATTGAGCGTTTCAATGTCCAGACCAATATTCTCGAACGACAACCCTTTGGTATCGACCCAACCGAACTTGATGGCATAGTACATGAAGATATCATCCGCATCGGGAGAATGGGCTAACTGGATGGTTTTGGGCATGGTTCTGACCTTCTGAAAATAATGAAGTATTTTAGCATAAGCAGCCACAAAAGAGCGATAGAGAAAAAATATGACAATATGACATATTTTTCCACCTCTTTTGATAGTTATCTTACAATGGCACCATGACTCTAAATAATCTATATTTAGATAAAATTACTCCAATCAAAAGGATAAGGATATGACAATGGCAATGGATCCGCAAAAACAAAAAGCACTCGATATGGCGATCAAGCAGATCGACAAGACATTCGGAAAGGGTACACTGATGCGTCTGGGCGACAAAGAGTTCGAACCGATCGAGTCGATCTCGACGGGTTCTTTGGGGCTAGATATGGCACTGGGGATCGGCGGTATCCCGCAGGGGCGTATTGTAGAAGTGTATGGTCCGGAGTCTTCGGGTAAAACGACTTTGGCACTGCAAACCATCGCATCGGCGCAGAAGAAAGATATGATCTGTGCCTTCATTGATGCTGAACATGCACTCGATGTGGTCTATGCCAAAAACCTGGGTGTGGATACAGACAATCTTTTGGTCTCTCAGCCTGATTTTGGAGAGCAGGCGTTGGATGTGCTTGAAACACTGGCGCGTTCGGGAGCGGTTGACCTGATTGTCGTGGACTCCGTAGCAGCACTGACACCCAAGACCGAGATAGAGGGGGACATGGGTGATCAGCATGTGGGACTTCAGGCGCGCCTGATGTCCCAGGCACTGCGAAAGCTGACAGGACTGCTGCACAAGACCAACACTACAGTCATCTTCATCAACCAGATCCGTATGAAGATCGGTACGATGGGATACGGTTCTCCAGAAACGACGACAGGAGGAAATGCGCTGAAGTTCTACTGTTCGGTGCGTATCGATGTCCGACGTATTGCGACACTGAAGCAGGGAGAGTCTCAGATCGGGAACCGTGTCAAGGCGAAGGTGGTCAAGAACAAGGTGGCACCGCCGTTCAGGCAGGCAGAGTTTGACATTATGTTCGGTGAAGGGATCTCGTTTGAAGGTGAGCTTATCGACTATGGGGTCAAACTCGACATTATTGACAAATCGGGTGCGTGGTTCAGCTACGGTGCCGAGAAACTGGGGCAGGGAAAAGAGAATGCCAAGATGACCATCAAAGAGAACCCTGAGCTCAAGGCGGAGATCGAAGCGAAGATCAAAGAGGCGCTCGGTTTTGGTGAAGCGCTTGGCATGGACGAGAAAGAAATTGCAGCCAGCGACGATGCCTAAAGTACACAAAGTGTAAAGTGTCACTTTACACTTTAAGTTTAATTATTCTATACTGTTACATATCAAGTCAAAGGATATGTGATGGCACTCAAAATGAAAGAGTTGATGCTCGCCACCGGTGAGAGCAAATCGACCATACTCTACTATGTCAAGGAGGGCTTGCTTCCTCCTCCCTCCAAACCCAAACCCAATGTACATCTCTATGATGAAAAAGCAGTGGAGATCATTCGTCTGATCAAATATCTGCAGCACAACTTCTCTTACACGATCTCACAGATCAAAGCGATCTTTGCCGAAAATAACTTTCAAGCCGAAGAGAACTTCGAGATGATGGTCAATGCACTGGAACTCATCTCCGGAGGGAAAGAACAGCAGTGGTACAGTCGTGAGGATTTCCTTGAGATCGCCGGGCTGAGCGAAGCACAGCTGCAGGACTATCATGAACGTGGACTACTTTTTGAACGTGCGAAAGGCTTTGGCAGCAAGGAGCTGGAGATTGCCGACATCCTGAAACGTGCAGAGACTTTGGGATTGGACGGTGTGTTGTTCGACCACTACATCGAAGCAGCACATAGGCTTGCCAAAGAGGAGTTCGAGGCAGGTGCGAAACTGATGAGATCCGACCCGGACAATCAGATACAGCACTATGAACTATTTTTCGATCTTATTTTGACCCTCAAGCCCTATCTTTGCAATATGCATACGGTTAGAGAGTATCAGAACCGCTACAGCAATAAGGAGGAAGAGGCATGAAATCACTTTTCAAGATCGCCGGGTTCGGCTCCTATATTCTGATTGTTTTCCTCAATGCGATGACTGATTTGGGTCACAAAATTGTCTTGCAGAATACGATTTTCAAAGCATATGAAGGTTCGGAGCTGATCGTTCTGACCGCACTCGTTAATGCACTAATCTTGCTGCCGTTCATTTTCCTCTTCTCGCCTGCGGGATTCATCTCGGACAAATACCCCAAGGTCAAGGTAGTGGAATATGCTTCAGCCGCAGCCATCGGGATCACGACGATGATATTGTTCTCCTATATGGCGGGCTGGTTTTGGGCGGCATTCATCCTTACTTTCATCCTCGCTGCGCAGAGTGCCATTTATTCCCCTGCGAAATATGGGCTCATCAAGGAGATGACAGGTAACGAACATCTTGCACAGGCAAATGCTGTGGTGCAGGCAGTGACCATCGTCTCCATTCTTGCGGGGGCAGTGATCTACTCCATCTTCTTTGAACAGTTGCTGCAGGACAGAAGCACACACCCTGCGGAGATATTACAGTATATCGCACCGCTTGGTTTCATGCTGATCGGGGCGAGTGTGGTTGAGTTCCTTTTGGCACGCCGTCTTGCAAAACGCTTCAAAAAGGTGGAGATAGAGGAAGAGATGCACTTCGAGGTGAACGAATACAAGAACCTGCACTACCTCAGAGAGAACTTCGCTGTGCTGCGCAGAGACAAGGTGATCTGGGCGAGTATTCTGGGATTGAGCCTTCTGTGGGGGATCTCACAGATACTGGTGGCGATTTTTGGAGAGTACCTCAAGGGTAAACTTGGTATTACCGATACGGTCACTGCACAGGGACTGCTGGCACTTACCGGTGTGGGTCTGGTGGCAGGTTCCATCTTTGTCGGTCGTGTGAGCCGGAATTTTATTGAGACAGGGATCGTACCATTGGGTGCGCTGGGGGTGACCGTAACACTTTTTATCATGCCTACTCTCGACACTTTGGGAGCACTCGGCAGTGCACTCTTTGCTTTTGGGTTTTTTTCGGGTCTGATTGTGGTGCCGCTGAATGCGCTTATTCAGTTTGCTACACCTACGCCTATATTGGGGAAAGTGCTTGCCGGTAACAATTTTATGCAGAATGTGGTGATGTTCATTGCGCTGGTGATGACAGCACTTTTTGGCTATTGGCAGCTTTCCTCGACAGGACTTTTTTATCTTATTACTATCGTGGCGCTGATCGCAACAGCAGGTACTATGATCAGGCTGCCGCAGTCGCTGATCCGCTATATCGTACGGATGATCGTCAGTTTCCGCTACCGTCTGAGTGTTGAGGGGCTCAAGCATATTGATGCGAAAAAAGGCGTATTGCTACTGGGGAATCATGTTTCGTTTTTAGATTGGGCGATTTTGCAGATTGCTTATCCCAAGCAGATCCGTTTCGTGATGGAGCGCAGCTATTATGAGATATGGTACCTCAAGCCGTTTTTTCGTTTCTTTGGTGCGATTCCTATCTCAAGCCGTGGAGGGAAAAATGCGCTTTCACTGGTGACAGAAGCATTGAACAATGGGGAGACCGTAGCGATCTTCCCCGAAGGACATCTCTCCCGAAATGGACACTTGGGTACATTTCAGCGCGGGTTTGAACTTGCCTGCAAAGAGGTCGATGATGAAGCGGTCATCGTGCCGTTTTACCTGCGCGGATTGTGGGAGGGAAGCTTTTCGCATGCGTCCAAGAAGATGAAGCGTAAACGCAGCAAGGATGTCAGTGTCTCTTTTGGAGAGATGATGCCTATCCACTCCAGTGCGGCCGAGGTCAAAAAAGCGGTTTTTGAACTTTCGATCGACAGTTGGAGAGCCTATGCCGGAACATTGCCGAGCATTCAGGAGGCATGGTTGGTAAGCATGAAGGAGACAGGCGGCGGTCTTTGTATGGCGGATTCGACAGGTGTGGAACTCAGCGGAGACCGGTTTGCGGCGGGTACACTTTTGATGGCGTCAAAGCTGAAGCGTCAGATAGGGCAGATGTCCAATGTCGGGATCATACTGCCTACCTCGGCGGGCGGTTCTATGGGGAATATGGCGTTGCTGACATTAGGCAGGACAATCGTCAATCTCAACTACTCCAGCGGAACGGAAAGTCTGCTGCATGCATTGAAGATGGCCAACATTGAAACAATCGTTTCTTCCCGGCAGTTCGTGACCCGGCTCAAGGCGAAGGGGTTTGACCTTTCAGAGGTACTCGAAAGGGCAAATGTGGTCTATCTTGAAGATATTAAGGAGGAGATCGGGAAAATAGAGAGTCTTATGAAACTTGCGGCAGTCAAACTGATGCCTGTCTGGATGCTCAAACTCTTCTATGTAAAGTGCACCAAGCGTACCGATACCGCAGCCATACTCTTCTCCAGCGGAAGTGAAGGGAATCCCAAAGGGATCGAACTGACCCACAAGAACATCATGGGAAATATCAAGCAGATTACCACTCTGCTCAATCCGTCAGATGACGATGTGATGCTGGGAACACTGCCCATCTTCCACTCTTTTGGTTTGACTGTGACAACCCTGCTGCCGTTGATAGAGGGGATCCCTGTTGTGTGTCATCCCGATCCGACAGACGGATTTGGTATCGGGAAGATGGCGGCGAAGTATGAAGCGACTATGCTCTTTGCCACGGCGACATTCTTCAGGCTTTACACGCGCAACCGAAAGCTGCATCCTTTGATGTTCAAAGATCTGCGCATGGTGGTCGCGGGTGCGGAAAAACTGCCCAACGAGATTCGAGAAGCCTTTAAGAAGAAGTTCGGTCACGAGATCTACGAGGGGTATGGTGCAACAGAGACCACACCGGTGGCATCGGTGAATATTCCCGATGTGCTGCTTGAAGAGATATGGAAGCCGCAGATAGGCAATAAACCCGGAACTGTGGGGCTGCCGGTGCCTGGAAGCAGCTTCAAGATCGTCGATCCCGATACCTTTGAAGAGCTGCCTACCGGAGAGGACGGTATGATCTTAATCGGCGGAACGCAGATCATGAAAGGGTATCTGGGCGATCCCGAAAAGACCGCTTCGGTTATCAAAGAGATCGACGGTATCCGCTGGTATGTCACCGGGGACAAAGGGCATTTGGATGAAGACGGCTTTTTGACCATTGTCGACCGTTACAGCCGTTTTGCCAAGATCGGCGGCGAGATGGTGAGTCTGGGGCTTGTTGAGCAGGAGATAGGCAAAGTGATCAACGAAGATGAGAAGATCGCCGTCACCGCTATACCCGACGAAAAGAAAGGGGAAGCGGTGGTACTGCTCTTTGAGGGAGAACGGAAGATAGATGAGGTAATGCGAGCGGTAGGCACACTTGGCATGAACCCGCTCTTTGTTCCTTCCAAAGCCTTTAAAGTTGATGCGATACCGGTACTTGGCACAGGGAAAGCAGACTTCAAAGGCGCCAAGCAATTAGCTGAAAAATTGGCAAAAAGATGAAGGACTGACAATGGATACATCAGCATTTTGGATCATAGTACTCGCTTTATGGATATGGGTGCTTCAAAACAGGATCAAGGAGCTTGAAAAGCGTGTCCAATCGCTTTTGTCCCGTCAAGACGCACAGGCTTCTTTGGCACCTCAAGAAACTTCGGCGATAGAAGTGCATAGAGAGCTTCCCAAGCCGGAAACTTCCGTTACGGAGAGGAAATCCGAAACGGACAGAGTGCAAGAGGAGAGTGCTGTTGCGGCATTTAAGGACGCTCATGCCCAAGAGGCATTCAAAGAGCCTTCGTTGCTGTTTGGCTGGTTGACACGTTATTTTGGCGGCGGCAATCTGCTGGTACGCATTGGCGGTGTGATCCTGTTCTTCGGTTTGGCTTTTTTGGTGAAATATGCGGCTGCCCATATTGAGGTGAGTATAGGTGTACGGCTTGTGTTGATCGCACTCTTTGGGATGGCACTGTGTATTATCGGGTGGCGTTTGCGTCAAAGAGAGGGTGCTTACGGTCAGATACTTCAGGGTGTAGGGGTAGCGGTGCTCTATCTTGTTGTCTATGCGGCGGCAAAGTTCTATATGCTGTTATCGTTGAATCTCTCTTTTGCGCTTATGTTCGGTATTGTTGTGTTTGGTTCTATACTCGCGATCATGCAAAAAAGTCAGCCTTTGGCACTTTTTTCTACTGCCGGTGGTTTTCTCGCACCCATTCTCGCTTCTTCGGGAGCGGGGTCTCATGTGATACTGTTTGGTTATTATTTGTTGTTGAACTTTGGCATTTTGCTGATGGCATGGCAATACTCCTGGAGAGTGTTGAATCTTACGGGTTTCCTCTTTACCTTTGTGATTGCGACGGCATGGGGTGTGTTGCAATATCAAAGTGCATTGTTCGAAACGACGGAACCGTTTTTACTGCTCTACTTTGTCATGTATATAGTCATCACGGTACTCTTTGCCCAAAAAGGAAAAAGAGATCGCATCGATACGATGCTGCTTTTTGGGTTGCCGGCTGTAGTGTTTCCTTTGCAAACCGCACTGGTTTCACATATCACAGACGGTGCGGGATGGAGTGCAGTAGGTTTTGGGCTCTTCTACCTTGTTCTGGGGGTGTTTTTGAAAAAGAGAGTGGAGAACAGGCTGTTGACAGAGAGTTTTTATGGTATCGGCATACTCTTTTTGACCCTGTCAATTCCCTACTTTTTTGAAGCGAATATAACTGCAGCACTCTGGGCAATGGAGGCATCGGCAGCCATTTGTCTCTCTTTGAAACAGTCGCATGTATGGGGACGGTATGCTGCGGAGGTACTGCTTGTGATTGCGATGTTGCTCTACCTGCAGAGTGCCGCACATCAGCCCTTGAGTCTGTCACTCTATCTCGGTTATCTGTTGATCACCATTGCGCTCTTTGTCTCCGGTGCATTGCTGCACGTTCATCGTAAAAGTCTGCAGAAGGATCATCAGGTACCGGAACTCTTCCTGCTCCTCTCCTTTCTGGTCTGGATGGGGAGTGTCTATCGCGTAGCGGAGGTCTGGACACATGTTAGAACCATGCATATCATGACGCTCGGTGTGACGGCAGGGAGCATCCTTTTCTATCTTGCCCAGATGCGTGTGAAATGGAAAATACTGGTTGAAGCACTCCAGGTTACTCTGCCGCTTGGTGCACTCTTTTTTCTCGCTTCTTTAAGCGATGCTGATTACTTTGACCCTTTTATAGGGATCGGTACTTGGGTATTTGTGTCTCTGTTCCTTTGGCAGGGGTATCTTCTCTATCGTTTCGCAGAGACATGGCATTTGGCAGGGAAGCTGCATGTACTCTCACTCTGGTTTGGTACAGGCGTACTCTCTTTGGCGCTCTACAGTTACGCTATGATGCATTTGGGCGGTGGTGTGGTCGCATGGATGCTGGTAGCATCGGTGCCGTTGCTTATGAGTTGGCTGCTGCTACAGAGGGTAGGGTTTGCCGGCCGGCTTGCGCCCTATAAGGAGTCTTATCAGAAAACAGGTGTTGGAGGGTTGCTTGTTTTCCTTTTTCTGTGGGAGATTGCATTGCTGCGTTTTTCTCTTACGGAGACGGGAGTTCCCTATCTGCCGCTGCTCAATCCGCTTGACCTGATGCAGGCAGCGGTACTGTGGCTTCTTTTCCTTTGGTCACTGCATTTTCTCCGGGAACATTTTTGGCAGAAGCTGCTGGCATTTTTTGCCCTGATACTGCTCTCGACCATTTTTGCAAGGGCGGTGCATTACTATGCGGATGTCCCCTATACGATACCTGCACTATGGCACAGCCTCTATTTTCAGACAGGGGTATCGATTTTATGGAGCCTTACGGCCTTTGTTCTGATGTATCTCTCAAAACGCTACGGCAGTCGGCTCTTCTGGATGAGCGGCTTTGCATTGCTCGGGCTGGTGGTCGTGAAGCTTTTCTTTGTCGAGATGGCACAAAGCGGAACCGTAGAACGCATTGTCTCCTTCCTTGCGGTAGGTGTACTGCTGCTTCTGATAGGCTATTTCGTACCGCTGCCGCCAAATGCAGAAGATGACGAGTGAGATAGGGGATAGAAGAGTGGAAAGATAGTACCACATGAGGTCTTTTGGAAACAGTTGTACTTATTTTAGGGCACCTCTAATAACCCTGCATACCCATAACATTGCAAGCTTTTGTTCAGGCAAGGCACTCACTTGAAGGACTAGCCGTAGCTAATTCGAAAGTGAGTAACGCCGCATGGGCGAAAGCTTGCATTGCCCGTAGGGTGGGCTTTGCAAACGCAATCTTGCACAAGATGCTTCCTTCACCGTAGCTTCGGCTATGACTTGGAAGCCTCTTGCACAATCTCACATTTGCAAAACCCATTATGGGTATGCAGGGTTTTTAGATGTGCCCTTTAATGTATTAGATGTTCCCGCAATGTTGTGCGGGAATGACATACAGGGATTTATTTGCGATGAAAAGCAGGGTTGCAGTTCCTGCGTCCTGCGAACCACCCTTTTTCGTAGTCAGAGTCATTTTGGAAGAGTGTACTGTCCTTGCTGTAGGTTCCTTTGGCAGTTGCGCACCCATCCTGTTCCCCGAGATGATAATTCGGACTCTTGATGATGGGAGCGGCAGTGGTACTTCCGCATCCTGACACCAGAAATACCAGCGAAGTGATGCATGTCAAGAGAGTGGCTTTCTTCATATTCTCTTTCCTTTTGTTCTAAATTTCCCCAAAGTATAACAAAACATATGTTTCTTAATCATAAATTGTCTATACTAATACACTAATCAATCTTTAATCATAAGGAAAACGTATGAAAAAATGGATAGTGGGATTCTGTATTGTCCTTTTGGGCAGTCTGTCTCTGCAGGCTGGAGATGCCAAAAGTAAAGTATTCCCCTTGAGCAAGACCCGGTTTGCTGTACTGGACAGTCATGGTAACGAAAAGATCGTGGATCTCAAAGGGCAGGACTTCATTGTTGTCTCTCTGCGTGAGAAAGGAGCTGACGGAATCGCTTATGCCATAGACAAAGACGGAGTCGTATGGTGGGCAGCGGAAATATCATCGGGCGCGAAAGGACACGAGACTCCTTCAGGCATATTCCCCGTCTGGAGAAAGGAGCGCTACTATATGTCCAAAGCCCACCCAGATCCCAATGGAGTGAACAATATGGACTTCTCACTGTGGTTCACCTCCCAGGGGCATGCGATCCATATGGGTAATACCAATGCAATGTCCCACGGTTGTATCCACATGGGAGCAAAAGGGGCGGATACCATGTTCAGATGGGCACAAAAAGGAAAGACAAAGGTCGTAGTAACACGGGAACACTATCTTCCTTTTGTCTACTACGATCTGAAAAAAAGCGGCTATAAAGAGAATGCTCAGACACCTGCGCATATCAAAGCATACCTAAAGACAATGGTACCGGTCAAACCACACATGGGAGAATAGGCAGTAAGGCGGATACTCTCATTTAAGTATAGGGTAATTTTTGCTAAAATAAGTGATAACTATATTTAAATCGAACAGGGAAAGGATCAGAATGGTATTTATCGATGACGTAACGGCAACAGAGGTGATGGACAGCAGGGGCAACCCGACCGTCCGTGCAACAGTGAGTCTCAGTGACGGTACAGTAGCAAGTGCGATCGTGCCAAGCGGCGCGAGTACAGGTAAACGTGAAGCACTCGAACTGCGTGACGGCGGTTCCCGATTTATGGGCAAAGGGGTACTTCAGGCATGTGAGAATGTCAACGGTCCGATCAATGATGCCTTGGTTGGGATGAGCCCTTTCAACCAGGCAGAGATAGACCTGACAATGAAAGAAATTGACGGGACACACAACTACGGCAATCTCGGTGCCAACGCGGTACTGGGTGTTTCCATGGCGGTCGCGCGTGCAGCGGCAGACTCTCTCAAAATGCCGCTCTACCGCTACCTTGGCGGTGCCAACGCAGTAACGATGCCCGTACCGATGCTCAACATCATCAACGGTGGAGAACATGCCAACAACTCGGTAGATTTTCAGGAATATATGATCATGCCTGTGGGCTTTGACCGTTTCTCCGAAGGACTGAGAGCCTCTTCCGAGGTCTATCATCACCTCAAGAAGATCATTGACGCAATGGGAGAGAGTACGGCCGTAGGAGATGAAGGTGGTTTTGCCCCCAACCTCAAGAGTAACGAAGAACCGATCCAGGTGATTATGCAGGCGATCGAAGCGGCAGGATACAAGCCGGGTGAAGAGATCGCTATTGCACTTGATGTTGCGGCAAGCGAACTTGTCAACGATGCGGGGAAATATGTGCTCAAGTCAGAGAACAGAGAGCTGAGCAGCGAGGAGCTGGTCGGGTATTATGCTGATATGTGTGAGAAATACCCTATTGTCTCCATTGAGGATGGTCTGAGTGAGGACGACTGGGAAGGCTGGAAAGTACTGACGGATAGACTGAAAGACAAAATACAGCTGGTAGGTGATGATCTCTTTGTAACCAATGTGGAGATCCTCTCCGAAGGGATCTCCAAGGGGATCGCCAATTCCATTCTCATCAAACCCAACCAGAT
>JAJRRK010000080.1 GCA_024279555.1 Campylobacterales bacterium | reverse complement strand
CGACAGACTTCCCGATGCGGTCATTGTTGAAGGACCGCTCAGCGGCGGACATCAGGGATTCAAATATGAAGAGTGTTTTCTGCCTGAGAACCAGCTTGAAGCGATCCTGCCGCCGGTCGTCGAAGAGGCGAAGAACTGGGGTGACATCCCTGTTATTGCTGCGGGCGGTGTGTGGGATCATGACGACATTGTCCGTATGATGGAACTGGGTGCGTCAGGTGTACAGATGGGAACACGCTTCATCGGTACCCAAGAGTGTGATGCAAGTGATGTCATGAAACAGATGATCATCAATGCCAAAGAAGATGACATCAAGCTCTTCAAGTCACCGGTAGGCTACCCTGCACGGGGTGTGAAGAGCGAACTGCACAAGCGTATCGAAGAGGGGACCGCACCCAAAATCGCCTGTATCTCCAACTGTGTGACACCGTGCCACCGTGGTGAAGAGGCGAAGATTGTGGGGTATTGTATTGCCGATAGATTGACCGACGCCTATGACGGTATTGCCGAGACCGGACTCTTCTTTACCGGAGCCAACGGATACAGGCTGAAAGAGATCATTACCGTCAAGGAGTTGATGGATAAGCTGATGAACGGAGAAGAGAAGTAGCGTGAAACGCTTTGTACTGCTTTGGCTGGCAAGTGCCGTATGGCTTGTCGCATCCATTGCCATACTTGAAAAAGCAGAACTGAAAAAAGGGGAATTAAGACTCCATTTCAATGGTACCTACAATAAAAGTGACATTCGCCATTTTACCCTGAACCATCCCTATCGAGAGATATTTGACATTCCCAATGCAAGACTCAAGCATAGTCGTGTAGGCAAAGGGCTGCGTAGTTCCCACTGCCACTCGATACGTATTTCGCAGTATAAACGCAATACTGTACGCATCGTGCTGGAGACAGAGAGAGGATACGGCTGCAATCCATATCGCCCGCTCTTTTCCTACAAGTCCTACCATATTCCGCTTCCTCCGTTCAAAGTAGGGAAAAAGCATGTTGTCAAGAAAAGCGGGAAGAAAGCCAAAACGAAAGTAGCTGTTGTAAGCAGCCCAAAAAAGAAGCATGGTAAGCGTAGAAGAGCAGTCGCATCCAAAGCCCATATGATAGATACATCCAAAAACATTTCTGCCAGAGGAAGCGGTGAACTCATTGTGATTGATGCGGGACATGGCGGACACGATACCGGTGCTATTGGTGGTGGAAAACGGGAGAAGGATCTGGTATTGCAGATTGCCAAGCGGGTGGAGCGTCAATTGAAGAAGCGGGGATTCCGTGTCTATTTGACCCGTCGTACGGACAAGTTTCTCAAACTACCGCAGCGTACACATATTGCTGATAGAAAAGATGCCCGCATTTTTGTCTCCATCCATGCCAATTCGGTACCAAGAAGCAAGCGCAACAGGATACATGGCATTGAGACCTTTTATTTACAAAAGACACGTGATGCCAAATCTCAACGTATTGCGGCACGGGAGAACAGGGCGGTACTCAAAGGGGCAGGTACTTCTTTGAGCAAAAAAGTGATCATCGACTCGGTACTCCACGGTCCCAAGATCATTGAGAGTAACAAACTTGCCATTGATGTACAGCGGCGAATGCTCGCCAACCTGCGTGCACACTACAGAGGGGTTAAAGACGGCGGAGTACGCCATGCACCCTTCTGGGTGCTTGTGGGTGCAAGTCGACCCTCTATATTGGTGGAGGTTGGGTATATATCGCACCCTAAAGAGCGTGCAAGACTCTTTACGCCCCGGTATCAGGAGCTGATTGCCAAGGGGATTGCTGAGGGGATACAGCGCTACCTCAACAACCGTAAACGTGAGATAGAGCTCTAAAGGAAAAAGAATGAAACAGTTTATCTATTTTATATTGATCGGAAGTGTGTTTTTGTTGAGTGGCTGTGGCGGTCCTGACCGATCCCACAGACTGGTTGTCATCGATGCCGGGCACGGTGGACATGACTGTGGGGCACAGTGTGGTGGAAAACAGGAGAAGGATCTTGTACTGCAGATCGTTCACAAGCTCTATAAAGCGTTTAAAAATGAGGGTTACCGTGTCTATATGACGCGGGGAAATGACCGTTTTCTGACACTGGGACAGCGCACGAAGATCGCAGACAAGAAGGATGCGGATGTCTTTATTTCTATCCATGCCAATGCCATTGCCAACAAAAGCCGTTTCGAAGAGGTAGAGGGAATAGAGACCTATTTCCTTCAGAAAACCAGAGATGCACGTTCTCAGCGTATTGCCGAAAGAGAAAATGCTGCCGTATTGAAAGGTGCAGATACACTCAGTAAAAATGTGATCATCGATTCTGTTCTAAATGGTCCCAAGATAGTAGAGTCGAATAAACTCGCTATTGATGTGCAACGGAACATTATGAAACGTGTCAAAGCAAAGTACTCTGATGCAAAAGGCGGAGGTTTCCGTCCCGCACCCTTCTATGTACTTGTAGGTGCCAGCCGTCCCTCCATACTGGTTGAAGTGGGGTATATTACCAATACCAAAGAGCGAAACAGACTTTTCAATCCCGATTACCAGGAGCGTATTGCAGAGGGGATCGTCGAGGGTGTGAATCGTTATCTTGACAATAGAGAAAGAGAGCTTGGTATCTAAATGTATAGTTGTTGAGATAGTAAAGAGTAAAGAGTGATGGCAGGCATCGTTTTAACGATGCTCCACCATCTTACTTGTAGTTTTTAATGGCTTTTTCGAGGATTTCGGCTGCTTCGGCTTTGTCTTTAAATCCGCTTACCTTCACCCATTTGTTCGGCTCAAGCATCTTGTAGGTTTCGAAGAAATTCTTGATGCGGTTGAGCGTATGTTCAGGGACATCTTTGAGATCCTGGATCTTCGCGTAGGTAGGATCGATCTTCTCTGTGGGAACCGCAAGCAGCTTTTCATCTCCGCCTGACTCATCCTCTGTCATCAGTACACCGACCAGTCTGCATTTGATGTAGCTTCCT
>JAJRRK010000079.1 GCA_024279555.1 Campylobacterales bacterium | reverse complement strand
TTAATGTTTTTATCTCTCTTAGTGGTGGGGCTAGAGAGAGGGTCATACCCAGCTCCATTCCGAACCTGGAAGTCAAGCCTCTCATCGCCGATAATACTGCCGGCTACGCTGGTGGGAATGTAGGTCGCTGCCACTTTGAGAGTTTACTTATTAACTCCTTTTAACTTAACTCCCCCATTTTTTATTATTATACAGTACTTTTGCAATGCTTCAATTATTCTCTTTCATCTTATATGGTGTAGAAATGTTATTGATGTATTGGTTACTGGTGACAAATATTTCTCTCATAACCAATATACGAATGACTCAAATACCATTCCACCGTTACTCAGTCTCTTTACGCTAAAATACCAACAATTTATTATTTACAGGATAAACGAATGTCTAAAAAGATTGCATCTGCAAGAATCACTACTGAAAGTTCAAAACTGCTTCAGGAGTTGAACAACTCATTACCATTTGACAAAGTACTTTACAGGGAGGATATTGAGGGTTCACTGGCGCATGCGTATATGCTAAAAGAGCAGGGGATCATCTCTCAAGAGGATTATGAGAAGATCTCAGAGGGGCTGCATGGTATCTATGAAGATATTGAAGAGGGCAAACTGCTGCTTGACGGTGATGATGAAGATATTCATATGGCGATTGAAGGGGAGTTGACACGACGCATTGGAGATGCAGGAAAACGACTCCATACAGCACGAAGCCGCAACGATCAGGTGGCGCTGGACTTTAGACTTTATGTGTTGAATAATACTAAAGCAATTGCAGAGTTACTTTTGGAAAATATTGAAACGCTGGTCAATGTAGCCGAGGAGCATGCGGAAACCATGTTGCCGGGTATGACTCATTTACAGCATGCACAGCCGATCAACTTCGGATACCATATGATGGCATATGCCAGTATGTTCAAACGAGATTATGAGCGCTTTATGAGCTCCTATGAGCGAAATAACTATTCGCCCATTGGATGTGCTGCATTGGCGGGGACACCACATCCGATCAATCGACAAACGACTTCAGGTAAACTGGGATTCAATGCGCCGACACTCAACTGTCTTGATACGGTCAGTGATCGTGATTTTGCACTGGAGATTCTCTTTAACATCGCGACGATGATGATGCATGTCAGTCGTTTGAGCGAAGAGCTCATCTTGTGGAGTGCAGCAGAGTTCAAATGGGTAACACTCTCGGATCATCACGCGACGGGGAGCTCCATTATGCCACAGAAAAAGAATCCGGACATTCCTGAACTATTGCGTGGCAAAACAGGGCGTGTTAATGGAAACCTTGTAGCGCTTTTAACTGTGATGAAGGGACTGCCGCTTGCATACAACAAAGATATGCAAGAGGACAAAGAGGGGGTATTTGACTCTGTCAGAACCGCACGGTTGAGTCTTCAAGTACTGAATGAGATGATCGCCGATATGACAGTCAACAAGGAAGCGATGGAAGCCGCTTGTATGGTGGGGCATCTCTCTGCGACAGACCTGGCAGATTATCTTGTCAAAGAGCAGGGATTGCCGTTTAGGGATGCATATCATATCACGGGCAATGTGGTGAATCTTGCTGAAGATAAGGGAGTAGATATCTCTGAACTTACCCTTGATGAACTTCAAAGTATTGATGAACGTATTGGGGAGGGGGTTATTGCGCTGTTGGATATCCGTGCTTCTATGAATGCGCGACAGTCGGAAGGGGGAACAGCGACCAACAGAACTCTTGATCAGGTAGCATATATGAAGCAATGGATTTTGAGTGAGACAAACTGAGTTTGTCCCTTTTTTTAACTCAGTTTTTTCTTCCAGTAGGCGATCCAGGTCCTTTTGAGTTTTGAACGGTGAACACACCGTAGTTTTCCGGGAAGATTGTGCCTTAGGTTTTTTTCCAGATTTTTTGTCAGTTTCTTGTTTTTTACAATAGACTTGAATCCGCCTGCCCCCTGCTGATGTGCACCGTAAATGGAAAAGGCGCTGATCTTGATGCCGTTTCGTTTGAGGGATTTGATATTGTCATTCAGGATCGCTTTGAAGATACGGTCCTGATTCTGTGGTTTTTTCCATTGGCTATAGGGGATATGCAGTCTTTTCGCATAGGCTTTGGCAGTGGATGGTACGATCTGATAGCGTCCGTAGGCCCCGCTTTTTTTGTTGTGTGCATGGTAGTTCCCTATCGTTGATTCTACCTTTACAATCTTTTTAACGATTTTCTTCATAGTAATGTTGTCAAGCCCGGCATTCTCTGCCAGTTTGGTATAGGAAGCTTCCGCCAGGTTTAGCAGGATAATCGTCAGTGTTGTCAAAGCAGCTAGTTTTTGGATAATTTGTCTCAGAGAAGAGATTTGTCTGCGACAAAAGAGAGTTTGATAGCTCGATAATATAAATTTAAGTACGATGGTTAATCTCCTTTTTTGATACGTTTATAAAGGGTGTGAAAGATACTTATTTTTTTAACATCGCAATCATATAGTAACTAAATTAACCACTAATTAACAAAAAATTATATTTTTATTAAATTAATAAAATATTAAGTATTTTTTAAAGACTCTTTGGTATAGTTGTGTCTATTTTTTTCTTCCCTACAATCTTCAGCAGCTCTTCTCCTTCTACAATTTCCTTTTTTATTAAGGCTTTTGCCAACTTTTCTATGGTTTTCCAATGGGTATCGACCAGTGATCGGCTGTATTTTTTCGCTGTGTCTATCCAAAGAAGAAATCTTTCTTCTATACGGTTGCGCAGAAAGTTTTCACTCATGGGTGTGATGCTTTCAAGGTTGATCATCCCTAATTCTTTGTCCATACCCAGATTGACGATGGCTGTATAGATTTGGAAGGATGCCTGAGCGAGATCATCTATTGCACCGCTGTCCATCTTTTCATTTCCGGCTTTTTTTATTTTTGCCATACGACCTGCCATAAGAACACAGACATCATAAAAAAGTTCCTCTTTGGTGATATTGGAGAGAGGTTCGTCGGCATTGTATGAGACAAACCCCAGTGTTTTGCTCCGGGGAGCGATGGTGACCTGTTCGATTTTGATATGGGGAAGCAGCAGGGTGGAGAGTACGGCATGGCCGGCTTCATGGTAAGCGGTCATTTCAAGCTCCTCTTCAAGGTTCCGTACCATCTGCTTATCGATTTTGTGACCGTATTTTATGATATTTATCTGTTCGATGAGGATCTCTTCTGTAATCCGTTTCTTCCCCTGTTCTATGACACTGAGAACGGCCATACGACCGAGACGTTCAAGCTCCACTGCACTCATACCGGTGATGTATCGGACAATGCGTTCGATATCTATTTTGGGATCATGCGGTTTTTTCAATATCTTTTCGATAAAAAAACGGCGGGCGTCTTTGTCAAGTTTTGAAACCTCGATGAGAAAGTCCAGCTTTTGTGGTGCGGTCAGAACCGGGTCTACCGCTTCAAGTGTTTCTGAAGTAGCAATGGTGAATACGCCTTCCGATACTGTTTCGATCACCTTGGCGATATCGGAGAAGGAGACATTGGTCAGCGTCCCCTGCAGCAATCCTTTGATATCGATGTCCTCAAGAATGACGATAGAGGGAGCATGTTTTTGAGCTTCTTTGTAAACCTCTTTGATGTAATCGATCTCGAAAAGCTTGGAACCTGAAATTTCATAATAGGGCAGTTTTGCTTCATAGGCAAAAGCCTTTGCAAGCATACTTTTGCCTACATTGACCGGTCCATAGAGGAGCAGACCACGGGGAACAGATGTATCAAAATATGCGAAGAGTTTCGGTTTTTTGATGATCTTGATGATCGTTTGCAGGCGTGCTTTTACCTGTTTGTGACCTACAATATCTTTAAAACTGATTTTAGAGTGGTGGAGTTTGGGGTGTTCGGTCTCTTTTTTTGACATCTTGACTTTCCCTGAGATTTTTCTATATTCTAACATAACCTGAAATAAAATAGTCTATGGTCTGATCCTAAGCCATCTGGTGTACACTATACTTGTTGAAAACACTGAAAGGAAAATATATGAAAGTATCACTCGAATATCTTGGTGAAAAAAAGTTCAAGGCCAACACTGTAAAGTCCTCATATATATTGGACTGTAAAGAGATCACACCGGTAGAGTATTTTGCCACGGGGATCATAGGATGTACAGGGATCGACCTGGTCGTGATGGCTGAGAAGGACGGGTATGCGGTTAGCAACTATAAAGTCTATGCCGAGATCGAACGACAGATGGAAGTGCCGATGAAATTCGCTTCACTGCATATCATATATGACTTTGAAGGCTCGTTTGATGTGATAAAGGCAAAGCGGTATATTCTGGCTTCACTGGAGAGCTACTGTACGACAATCAACTCTATTCGTGACTCAGTGAAAATCAGCTACACGATCATCTATAATGGCGAAAAGATCGCAGACAGGGAAATGATCGCTTCGGGAGCAGGAAGTATCGAGATCGATGACGGTTTTGGTGGAGCGTGCTGCTCCTGAGAGGAAAAGAAACTTGGATAAGAGAATTGCAGGGCTTGATATCTTTAGGGGATGGGCTATTCTCCTGATGATCATTTTTCACCTTTGTTATGACCTCCGCATGTTCCGTTTTATAGATGCTGATATACTTCACAGTCCATCCTGGATCTCTTTCCGTGCGCTGATTGTCACCATGTTTTTGCTTGCTGTGGGAGTCAGCCTCTATCTTGTACATGCTTCAGGGATCAACTGGGGCAACCTCAGAAAGCGTCTGTTCTATCTTGGGGGTGCAGCGCTGATTGTAACGCTTGGAAGCTATATCGAGTTTCCGAAGAGTTGGGTCTATTTCGGTATTTTGCATTTCATTCTTCTTGCTAGTTTCCTTATTCTTCCATTCGTAAAACATCCCTATTTCTCTCTTGTAACAGCTGTGGGGATACTTTGGGGGTATGCAGTCGGTATATTGCATATGGAATGGCTCTCTAAAATGCTTGCGCCTATATTGCATCTTCCTGAATATACAAGGGATCTGGTTTCCCTCTTCCCATGGTTAGCTGTCGTACTTTTGGGAGTGACGCTGGGTGGTACAGGGTGGTATAGACCATTGTTTTCGGCTTCTTTTTTCTCCGAAGAACACATAGGTAACCGGATGTTGGCATTGATGGGAAGATATGCCCTGATTATCTATCTTTTACATCTTCCGATACTTTTCTTTTTGGTGGAGATGCTCTACAAGATACTGCATACATGAGATTGGCTATAATGCCACACAATTTTCTAACACAGGTCAATTATGATACAGCTTACCAACCTTTCCAAAAGTTTCGGCGGACAGACGCTCTTGCGTGATGTGAATCTTAAAATAGCCAAGAATCAAAAGATCGGATTTGTCGGACGTAACGGCTCTGGTAAATCGACACTGTTTAAGATGATACTGGGAGAGGAGGGCTGGGACAGCGGTGATATCTCCATCCCCAAGAACTATCGCATTGGGGCACTCAAACAGCATTTGGTATTTACAGAAAAAACCGTGAGGGAAGAGTGTGCACTGGTACTGTCCGAAGATGAGCAGTGGAACTTCTATAAGATAGAGAAGCTGCTCTTTGGACTTGGGTTCTCTCAAGAGGATCTCGACAAAGATCCTCTAAGCTTTTCAGGTGGTTATCAGATACGTATCAATCTGGTCAAGCTGCTGGCAACCGAGCCCAACATGCTGCTGCTTGATGAACCTACCAACTATCTTGACCTTCCGTCACTCCGGTGGCTCAAAGGTTTTATCCGTGAATTTGACGGTGAGGTGATCATCATCACCCACGACAGGGAATTTATGGATGCTGTCACGACCCATACTATGGGTATACAGCGTAAAAGTTTGCGTCTGGTGCAGGGTGATACACACAAATACTATGCCACACTTGCCATGGAGGATGAGACTTACGAAAAGACCAAGGCCAATCAGGAGAAAAAACGCAAGGAGCTCGAAGAGTTCGTCGCAAGGAACAAAGCAAGAGCTTCTACCGCAGCAATGGCACAGTCAAAGCAGAAAGAACTCGACAAAATGGAAGAGATGGGGGAACTTGAGAACGATACAGATCTCTCCTTCCGTTTCAACTATGCCGATACGCCGGCAAAGATAGTGCTGCGTGCAGAAGGACTCGGTTTTGGGTATGAGCCGCAAGCGCTTCTGTTTGAAAATGTCTCTTTTGCGCTGGAGAGAGGTAAACGCATTGCGATCATCGGGAAAAACGGAAAAGGGAAATCGACACTGCTTAACTATATTGCCGGAGAGTTCTTCTTGCAGCAGGGAGAACTGAACTATCACCCCTCTACCAAATTCGCACATTTTGGGCAGACCAACATTGAACGGCTCAATACTTCGGCGACTATCGTCGAAGAGATCGCGTCGATGGACAAGGCACTGGGGATACCCGAAGCGCGTACCATTGCCGGACGCATGATGTTCCCCGGTGAGCTGGGTGACAAGAAGATCGAAGTGCTCTCCGGAGGGGAACGCAGCCGAGTGATGCTGGGGAAGATCATT
>JAJRRK010000078.1 GCA_024279555.1 Campylobacterales bacterium | reverse complement strand
GACTCCTGTCCAGATTCCCTCATCTCCAGCGATCTTTTTGTAACCACTGTCAACAAAACTCGCATCGGACATCGTGTGCCACTGGGTTCCGTTGGCACCACTGTCCCAGACACCGATCATCTTGTAGAAATAACCGCCTGCGAACATGATGTTCTCGAAGCTCTTGTTGCGGTAGTAGGCACCCTGAAAACTGTCTGCAAGCATATACCAGTCATCTGCATCGACCATCGGGGTCACTGTCTCTTTCGCACCCACAAGAAAAGCATGTGCACCATCTTCGGTCTCATAGGAGACATACGCCTCCTGCAAAATAACGAAGGACTTCTTCTCGGTCGGATCGAATACGAAGTTGCGTGATTCATAGAGCGGATCATTAATGCCAAAATCAGTCGCTCCCGCTCCGGTTATCTTGAACGTAAAGCCGTTGTAGTTCGGAGAGGTAATAGAGAGTTTTGGGACCACATAGATACCGTTGGAATCCATATGTCCATTGTTGATATTGGGGTCGGGATTGGCAGGGTCGTTACTGTAATCATATGTCAGAAGTCCAACACGGAGATCCCCTGTGATCTTCCAGCCCTCTTCAATGACATACCCCTCACGCTGCTGGTCCAGATGGGTGACTGTCTCGTAAGCATGGTCATCCTCGACCACATTGGTCTGCACCAAAGACTCTGCCGCATGCAGGGAGCCCATTGCTGCGGGCAGCAGTGCCAAAAGCGCTGCTTTGCTGTAAAACATTCTCATCCCTGTCCCTTACTGTGCCAGTGGGTTGAGACCCAGCTTGTCGATGATGTAGGCTGCCGCCTTCTGCCCGCGTACAGAGTTGCCGTAGGTATCCAACGACGGAGAGACAACACCGATACCGAGTTTACCCGGTACGATTGCCAAAATACCCCCGCCCACACCGGACTTGGCAGGTGCACCGGTCATATAGAGCCAGTCTCCCGCATTGTCATAGAGTCCGGCAGTTGCCATGATAGCGAGCAGCTTGGGTACCAATGCTTTATCAAGGACTTTTTTCCCGGTAATTGGATTGACTCCATGATTGGCGAGTGTTGCACCCATTACGCCAAGGTCATGAGAGGAGATGTTGACCGAACACTGCTTGGTATAGACCGTAGTCGCTTCAAGCGGGTCGGAACCCATTCTGCCATAGGCATCGAGCAGTTTTGCTATCGCCTGGTTTCGCTTGTTGTCATTGACTTCGGAATGATAAACTTCCTGATTAAAGTTGAGCTTCTTTCCTGCAAAATCATCCATATTCTGCTTGATCTTCGCCCATCTCTCTTTGGAGTCTTTTGCACTGACCCAGGAAGTGGACTGGATGGCACCGGCATTGACAAAAGGATTTGACGCACTGCCACCATGCATCTCAATAGCCATGATCGAGTTGAACGGAAGACCCGTCGCATTGACACCGATCTTCTCCTGCATGAACTTAGCCCCCTTCTCCTGCATCACCTTAGCAGCAGTGAAGACTTTGGAGATGCTCTGTATGGAAACCTCCGCTTTGGTATCGCCTATCTCATAGACCTTACCCTCCGGTGTCACCAGAGTGATCCCGAAGATCTTGGAGTCAACTATCGCAAGTGCTTTGATGTAGTCGGCATTTTTACCACCGTTATCGTTCTTGAACTTTTAATAGGCTTCCTTGAGCACGGCATCGATGCGTGCTTCGCTCAAGGTACTTTTCTGTACAAGCTCTCTCTTCGCCTTTGGTGTGACCGGTCCTTTCGCATGCAACGGTACTCCACCCAGCAGAACCAGTGAAACAACGGCGACCGAAAGTGAAATCACCCCTCTTTTCAATAAACTTCTGTTTTCCATTCTTACTCCCTTTATCATTTGAATTGGATAGTCTAAATTATCCTTGATTGTTCATTAAGACCACCTAAATAAAATATTACAGTATCAGCATCATCCATGCCGTACCGACGGTGAGAAACACCGCCGTGTTAAGCAGTGTGACGACACCTCCTACCTTGTAAACCTCTTTGGGTTCAATATACCCACTTCCGGTATAAATAACGTTTGCAGAGGAGCCCTGTGGTGTAATGACCGCATTGAAGTTAGTTGCAAAAAGCAGCATATAAGCCATCAGTGCCGCCGGTACACCCGATTGTACCGCAACACCGAGAAATACCGAAAAGAGCGCCAGCATCTGTGCCGTTTGAGAAACGAAGAAGTAGTGTATGAAGACATAACCGACTACCAGTGCAATATAGACAATCGGCCACGGATAGCCTTCAACTCCCTGTGCGATGTGATCACCCAGCCACCCCATAAAACCGAACTCATTGAGATAGCGGCTGAGTGTATAGAGAATGGCAAACCAGATCAGTGTCCCCAGTGCGTCACCCTCTCCACGGAGATCCTCCATGGTAAAAATGTTCGTCAGCATCAGGATACCCAACCCCAAAAAGGCAACCGCGGTCTTGTCAAGTCCCCAGCTTCCCGACATGACCCAGAGTATGATCATCCCGATGAAGGTCGCGCCCATGATCCATTCATTACGGTGGACAGGGCCCATCTTCTCCAGTGCCTCTTGGGCAATCCTCGGTGCTTCAGGAGTCTCTTTGATCTTGGGGGGATAGACCTTGAATATCACCCACGGTACCAGTATGAAGAGTACCAGCACCGGTACCGATGCTGCCAAAGCCCAAGAGCCAAAGGTGATATCTACACCCACATCCTTCGCCATCTTCGCCCCTGCCGGATTGGCTGCCATCGCAGTGAGCCAGAGTGTCGAGGAGAGTGTGATACCCGCCATCGAGGTCATCATAAGAAACGCCCCGAGCTTCTTACGTGTCCCGTCTGTAACCTTCGAACCGCTGTCCGCCGCCAGTGCATTCACGATGGGAAAGAGCACCCCGGAACGCGCAGTATTGCTTGGAAATGCAGGCGAGATGAACATATCGGCCGCCACCACCGAATAGCCCAGCTTCAGACTCGAGGTTCCAAATTTTTTGATGATCAAAAAGGCAATCCGCTTCCCCAGTCCGGACTTGATCACCCCTCTGGCGATTAGAAACGCCACAACAATGAGCAGAATGAAGCCCTGCGAAAAACCACTGTAGGCCTGCTGTGTCGTCAGTGTACCGGTAAGCACCACCACGGCCAATGCGATAATAGAGGCAGTGAAAATCGCCATGGACTCAATGATCACCGCAAAGATCGCTGTGATGAATACCGCAAAAAGATGCCACGCCTGCGATGTGAGTCCCTCCGGGACGGGGAAGAACCAGACCACCAGCCCGAACAGCAGTACAGTAGCATACTTCAGGTTCTGCCTGGTATGTTTAGAGAGCTGTTTGAACAAATATCGATCCTTAGATAAATTTACAGAAAAGGTATAATAGCATACTAATATTGAGTAAAGGGGATAATATGCAAATACGAATCTACTACGAGGATACAGATGCCGGTGGGATTGTTTACCATACACGCTATATCAATTTTTGCGAGAGGGCAAGGTCAGAGATCTTCTTCAACAACGGTATGCTCCCCACAGGTGGAGAAAAGAGCGGTTTTGTTGTAAGGAAGATCAATGCGGATTTTCTGGGAAGTGCCGTGCTTGGTGATCTGCTGGAAGTCAAAAGCAGACTCCTTTCCCTCAAACGTACATCTACCACCCTCCTTCAGGAGGTGTACAAAGGTGAGGAGAAACTTTTCTCTATGGAAATTCTTCTGGTCTACATGGATCATGGGAAGATAAGCCGCATTCCCAACCATTTCAATGTGCTGTTTCAAATGATCGCTTAAAGGTCATCGATGCATCCTTTTAGAAAATAAGATATCTGCTTCTTGCTTATGTAAGATTTTAATTTAGGGTCAAGATAACTTTAGAGAATTTTTCCGAAAGATCTGAAGTCAAACCCTATTTCCGCCTGGCATACGGTTTTGCCACCGTTTCAAATCTCGGAGAGATCGTAGTAGGCGATGTTACACCGGACGATTTCAACAACCGTATGATCTCTCTTTTCTACGGTCATCCCCTCTCCGATACCTTCTTTGGTCTGCCTGTTTCCATCTACTTCACACCCGGTATTATCTGGCACAAGAACTCTGATGTGCAGGATAACGGCTATGAGATCGTTGCTGCCATGAAAGCATACTACACCATCCCTCTTCCGTGGCATGTTCGCCTGGGGGCCGCTACAGGTATTTCCTATATTACCGATACCACCTATATCGAAGATATCGACATGGATCCGGGTGAAATTTCCAGTAAACTATTGCAGTATCTCGATTTCTCTGTCGACCTCAATCTCGGGGATCTCTTCGGTGAACCTGTTGAAGATCTCTGGCTTGGCTATGGTATACACCACCGCTCGGCAGTCTTCGAACAATCCTCTCAGTATGGTCACTTCAAGGGCGGAAGCAACTACAACACTGTCTACTTGCAGTACCACTACTAAGATGTTATAATCCTCCTATCCCAACATAACATAGGAGAATCCATGAAAAAAGCCCCTCTTTTTATAGCTCTCTTCGGCCTCTCTCTATCTGCCGGTTTCTGGCCGGATTTCAGCTTCTCATACGAACATGGAAAAGGCAATGTCGACAACACTTTCCTTCGTGACAACAGCAAAGGGATCGTGCTTGATACCAAAACAGGCAAGATTTACTACGATGCCAAACCTTCTCCACAGCTTTCATGGAAGGATGCACAACAATATTGTAAAGATTTGAGGTATCTTGGCTTGAAAAACTGGCGTCTGCCAAGCAAAGAGGAGATGCGTTCACTGCTGGAGCTCTCTCGCCGCGATGTGACTGTCAAACATGCATTCAGACACATCAAGCCTGCGATTTACTGGTCTTCGACCAAGGACAGACGCAATGAAGCCTGGTATTTTGATTTTGAATTGGGAGTTAAAGCGGGAAATCGGGTTGCTATTTTGCCTGTTTTTCCAAATAATCTAAGATCAATTTCTTCTTCATTTCAATGCCAATACCACGATGAATTTTCAGTAACATTTTTATAGGGGAAAAGAGTCCCCCATCTAATG
>JAJRRK010000077.1 GCA_024279555.1 Campylobacterales bacterium | reverse complement strand
GATCGCCAAGAACGATGCCTACCGTACCATCAAGAAAGAGGTGATCCTCTCACTTGCCAACGGACTGCTTTTTGCACTGGTCATCGGTGTGATCGCAGCGATCTGGTTCGATAAAGGCATGCTGGGCGTGGTGATTGCCCTAGCGATGATTATTAACCTGCTCAGTGCCGGATTCTTCGGTTCGGTGATTCCGTTGCTCTTGAAGAAGATGGGGGTCGATCCTGCTATCGGCTCTACGGTTATTCTGACAACCGTGACGGATATTGTCGGGTTCTTTGCATTTTTGGGGCTTGCAACCCTTATTTTACTTTAAAAAGGATAGTATAACGCTATGGATTTATTGGTGATTTACTTCATGGGGGCGGTGATCGTCTCCTTTGTCTGTTCGGTGCTCGAATCGGTACTGCTCTCTGTGACAATGCCGTTTATCTCGGTACTTGAAAAAGAGAAGCCCAAAGCGGGGGCACTCTTTAAAAAACACAAGCAAAACATCAACAAGTCGATCGCTTCCATTCTCATATTGAATACAGTCGCCAATACTGTCGGTGCTGCCGCGGTCGGTGCGCAGGCTGAACGGGTCTTTGGTTCGGGTGCGCTTTTCTGGGTCTCGGCGATCTTGACCTTCGCCATTCTTTTCTTCGGTGAGATAATTCCCAAAACCATCGGTGCGACCTACTGGAAACAGCTTGCGCCATTGGCTGCCTATGTCATCAAATTTTTCATCTGGTTCACCTATCCGGTCATACTGCTGACACTCTTTGTGACCAACCGCATCAAAAAAGGTGATGAGGGACACAGCCTCAGCAAGGAAGAGCTGCTTGAAAGCACCCTGTTGAGCGAAGATGAGGGAGTGCTCGATGAGCAGGAGTCGGATATCATCGAGAATATCCTCAAGCTCGATGACATCAAAGTGCATGACATTCTTACGCCAAGGAGCGTGGTCTTTGCTATCGAGCATAACCGTACCATCAAAGATGTCATCGACAACGAGCCTGATATCTTCAAATACTCCCGTATCCCTGTCTATGATGACAATATCGAGAATGTCACCGGAATGATCCTCACCAAACAGCTTTTCAAACAGGCGCTTGAAGATGACAGCAAGCAGGTAAAAGATATCGAGAAAGATATCTATCGCATTAACGAACAGGTACCTGTCTCATGGGCACTCGATCTTTTCATAGAGAAGAAAGAGCATATGTTCCTGGTACTTGACAAGTATGATCAGGTAGAGGGCATAGTGACCCTTGAAGATTGTGTCGAAACCATCCTCGGTGTGGAGATCGTTGATGAGAGTGATACGCATGTCGATATGCGGGAGCTTGCCAAGCTGAAGATGCGTCTGCAGCGTAGGCAGCAGAAAAAAGACCTCAACCTCGACTAAGTCATGCCTAAAATACTTAAATGGCTTGTGTTGCTTCTGGGGTTGATCATCGTCGCTGTCGCAATAGCAGGTATGTACAAGTTCAACTATCTATCCTCCCAAGAGGGGTATGATGTAGACGGTAACAAGTTCCATAAGGAAGAGCGTGGAGTCAAATAGGATACAAACTGCCTTCGGTGCACTGAAACTCAACGATGTACTCCTTGACGTGTTACACAAAGAGGGATACCTCACCCCCACCCCCATACAGAAAAGGCTGATCCCTGTTCTGCTGGGAGGGCACAGTGCCACTGTTTCCGCACAGACAGGAAGCGGCAAGACACTTGCCTATCTGCTGCCCACATTGCAGCAAATGAACCCGCACGCCACTCCGGTGACACACCATTACCCCAAACTTTTCATTCTTTCCCCTACCAAAGAGCTGGCACAACAGATCTACGAGGTCAGCAAGCCTTTCGCCTCGGCACTGGGGTTTCGTGTGGTACTGCTGCAGGGCGGCGGGAAAAGAACCGATGAAGTCAAGCGGCTTGAGCGGGGTGTGGATATCATTGTTGCAACGCCGCAACGCGCACTGGAGCATGTGGAGGCGCGCCGCATCGATATCAAAGCGATCAAGCATTTGGTGGTCGATGAAGCCGATATGATGTTCGATATGGGGTTCGTTCCCTATGTTGAGAAGCTTTTTGCCGCGATGACCGAGCGTTCCCAGAAAGTGATCGTCTCTGCGACCATCACCCCCCGTGTGGTCAAACTTGCCAAGGCTTACATCAAGTCCCTCAGACGCGTTGAACTTGACCCTCCGGGGAAGATCGCCGACACGATCACGCAGTACCTCTATCCGGTCGTACGCAGCAAAAAAGAGGCACTGTTGTCCTGGCTTATCTCTTCTGATGACCTCAAACGGGTACTTGTATTCGTGCGTAAAAAGGAGTTGGCAGACGGTGTTGCCGAAAGCCTGCGTTCCTGGGGCTACAAGGTAGGCATCCTTCATGGAGAGAAGATGCATCAGGAGCGCAAAAAGTCACTGCTTGCCTTCAGGGAGGGGCGCTACCAGATACTGGTGGCGACCGATATCGCCGCAAGGGGTCTGGATATTGCCAATCTGGATGTGGTGATCAACTATGACATACCCCATGTCAAGCACGACTTCATTCACCGTGTCGGACGGACGGGGCGTGCCGGTAAAGCAGGTATGGCAATGACACTGGTCAGTCCCGATGAGATAGAGCAGCTTAAAGATCTGCAGAAGGTACTCGGCAGTAAGATCAAAGAGGTGATACTGCCCGACTTCGCCCCCAAGGAGATTAAGGCAAGACGTTATCTGCTTCAGCCTTCTCCGCGCAAACGCAAAACACCTTCAGCCAAAGCGGCTTCGACTACAGGTGTCAGTAAAAAAGGGAAGAAGCGCAAAACGACCAAGCGGGACGGATGGAAGCTTCTCGATGCAGCAAAAGAGAAAAAGAAGAGGGGCAGAAAGTAAACGCTACTGCGCCAACATATCCAGGTTTTTGTCATAGACTTCTGTCTGGACATTGAAGATACCTAGCAGCGTATGAAAGAGGTTGTCCTGTGAGAAGCGCTGCGTATGTTTCTCTTGGAGCTTTTGGATACGGGGATCGTTTTGGTACTGCTTCCCGAACCAAAAGAGCGCGCCAATGTGTTTTTGGGCATCGGGCGCCATGAAGTAGGGCAGTCCGTGCAGGTAGATGCCTTTCTCTCCCAGACTCTCTCCATGATCTGACATATAGAGCATGGCGACACTTTTTTTGTCGTCATAGCGTTTGAGAAACTGAATCGTCTTTGCAAGGAAGTTGTCCGTATAGCGCAGAGCATTGTCATAGGCATTGACTATCTCTTGCCGTGTGCACTCTTGCAACTGGCTGGTTTGGCATACCGGAGTAAAGCGTTCAAAATCCTTCGTATAGCGTTTGTAGTAAGCCGGCCCGTGGTTGCCCATTTGATGCAGTACGATGAGTATATCCTTGCCTTGATGCTTTTGAATGAACGTATCGAGTCCTACAAGCATCCCTGTGTCCCGGCACTCGCCTTCAGTACAGATGGTATTGTGCGCGGGGGTACGGTAATCTACTTCACCGATGCGTGCGGCAACCCCTTTGGAGTCGGAGTTGTTGTCCCGCCATAGCAGAGCGACCTTTCCGGTATGATTGAGCACATCAAGCACATTTTCGGTATCGATCCCTCTTTTGTAACTGAAGTCACTGCGCGGATAGACAGAGAACATGCAGGGGACAGACTCTGCAGTGGAAGTACCGCAGGAGTACATCTGTTCAAAGTTGATGATGTTTTCTTTTTCCAAAAGCGGATTGGTCTCTCTATGGTAGCCGTTGAGCGAGAAGTGGTCGGCTCTGGCAGCTTCCCCTACGACCATGATGACCAGCTTCGGAGGTTTACCGTCATCTACGACCTTCGCATCTGTACCGATGGGCTTGACGATCACAGGACCGCTGTTGTAGGTAAGATAGACATATTTCCCGCTGCTGTAGATCCAATAAAGTGGGTTCACATTAAAACGCAGCGGTTTGTGTTCTCTGAAAAAGGAAGTATAGTATTTGCTGTAGGTAAAGAGCGAAGCACCGATGAGAAGAAGCATCAGCGCAATGGTTTTGAGCTTTGTCCATAGTTCACGCTTCCATCCTCTGTAGCGGATCGGTGTACGGTAAACCAGGTAGGCCGGAAGCAGACCGAGGAAAAGAAAGTAGAGCACTTGTTTAACCGTCAGAAGGTCAAGAGACTCCGAAAGGTTTGTCTGCAGCGTGTTGCGTATCATGCTTTCGTCTATGATGACATGGTAACTGTTCATGAAGTAGTTCGTCAAAGAGGAGACAAGCAGTATGATGATCAGCAGCGGTTTGGTGGTCCATTTTGAGCTCAAAAGGGTCAGAAAGAGGACAATACACGCAAAAAGCACTACACCCAAGGAGAGGACAAACCCGGTATTTTCTTCAAAGGGGTAGACATTGAGCACATTGTGGAAGAATGTATAGTTGTCAGAGAGAAGAAGAAACAGACTGGTAATGAGAATAAGCTGTATCTGGGTGATCTTTTTAATGGTACTGCCCCTGATTGATTTGCATGAATCATAACAAAAATAGGCTAACAAGGATATGATTTATATTTTTACTGTATAGTTTCATCAAATAAAAATCATAACAAAGGATAGAGTATGGCACAAGTTCCAGAGGATGTTGGATGTAAAAACATGGAGTGCAAGGAGTCGCCTAACTGTCAAAGAACAGTGATCTATGAGAATGGTACGGCAAGAGAGGTGAAAAGTTTCGGCGGTACATCCGAAAAGGGATGCGGCAAGTTTCTGCCACGCAAAGATAAATAACTACCGCTCTTCTTTGAGCGAAGACTTTCCGATCTCTTCCAAAAAAGTGGTTGCATAGGCACCTTTGGGCAGATAGAAGTCTACACGCAGCTGCCTTGTTTCTCTGTCATATTCCGTTGCGACCTGCTCGGGCCAGATCCACGCGAAGCGTCTGTCGCCTCTGAGGCTGTTGAGCTCATCATCATCGAACGGTGCTTCAAGGTAGCGTGCATCGCTTTTTGCGCGTAGTGCATTGTCGCCGCACAGAAGTCCTGTGGGAGAGCTCTTCTTGGCTGCGAACCGTTGCGCACTTTCTGTCATATCTTTTGCAAACAAGGTTTTGCCGTAAGGGTAGGAGATCATCACATCCCCCATGAATATCTTGAAGAACTGCGGCTGTTTTGCCAGTGCTTCAACCAAAAGCAGCGGATATTTCAGTTTCTTGGCTGCAATGTCCGGTTTTTCAGTCTGAATGATTTTGGAGAGCTTGACGCGGCTTGCAAGCCATGTGTTGAAGAGGTGGCTTTGGTAGGCGGCAACCATCAGCTTTTCGCGGCTGCCTTTGAGCCGTTTGCCCGAATGGGCGATCTCCTTACCCTGCAGGTAACTCTTGCCATCCTCCCCAAAGCGCTGGTAACCATAGTAGTTGGGTATCCCCTCATGCTGCATCAGCTTGGCGGTGGTCTCAAAGCGTTTGGCATCTTTTTCGTTGATGTGATGCAGTACGATGGAGAAACGGTTGCCTTTGAGGTGTCCCACTTTCAGGGGTGCTTTGTTGAGGGTACGCTCCAGTATCTCCACCCGCTCGGTGGTAAGATTCTTGTTGAGCAGCTTCTCTGCCTGTTTGGGAAGAGAAAAGTACTGAATGGTCGTGGCGCTTTTGTCTTTGAGCCCGGCATAGCCGATGTCGCGTTCAGAAAGCCCCGCAGCTTTGGCAAGTACGGTAATGAGCTTCCATGTGCTCATATCGGTCTTTTTGATCTTGAGAATGAGGTAGTTCCCTTTGCCGGTAAAATCATAGAGCGGTATCTCTTCAACAAAGAAGCGTTCGATGGTCTGTTTGAAATCGAAAGGTATCGGTGTATGGGTGTAGGCGTAGTGTTTGTGTTGATTCATAAAGCGAAGTATAGCGTAATGGCAGCAGAAGGAGGCTTACCCACATTTGCCGGGTGCACACTTCATGCCGCCGCATTTGCCCTCTATCTTGCTTTTGATGCTGCCTGTTTGCATCTGGTTGATCATCTGTTGCATCTGCTGGGGATGGGCGATGAATTTGTAGCCTTTGTAGAGGGTAAAGAGTCCGTAGAAGACCACAAGCATGGCTGCCAGTTTCATCATGGTGCCGCGCAGGTTGCCTCGCTGAAGAAATTTGGTAATCGTCCCCAAGAAGAAGAGTGCGGGAATGGTCGCCAATCCAAAGGCCGCCATGACAATGGCACCCCACAGCGGGCTAGCGGTCGAGGCGGCGAAGATGGCAAAGGAGTAGACCAGTCCGCAGGGGATGATGCCGTTGAGCATACCTAGTAGGTAGAAACTGGAGAGGGAGGTGTCTTTGATGAGCTTTTGAAACATAGTGCGAAACCACCCTTGTCTGGATATGGAGGCTTCAGCTGAGTTGAGGAATTTGATATTGCCCAGCAAAGAAGCTCCCGCAAGGATCATCAGTATGCCCGTCAGTACGAAGAGCACCCCCTTAGTCGTAGGGGTAAAAGCGATAACCTTCCCAACAAGACCAAATATCGCACCCAAGATGGTGTAGGTGGTCACCCGTCCGAAGTTGTAGGCAAGGTGTGAGAGGGTCTGTCTACTCCATGGTGCACTGTGATCTATCTTGCTGGAACTGTAGGCAACGACAATCCCGCCACACATCCCGATGCAGTGTCCGACGCTGCCTAAAAATGCGGTAGTCAGTATGATAGCAAGGTCAATATTATTCATGGTCGTTTTGTCCTCTGCATAAGATTGTAAAACTATAGTATTATTTTGTTAAAATGGTGCTAATTTACACAGTTAAGGATAGAGATGTTCAAATCACTCAAACGCAGCGTGTTGAAGATGTTCCGTGAATTTTTGGTCTATCACCACAGCTCTTTGGAGTTTCGTGCCAAGCTCTTGACGCTGATGGTCTCCAGTGACGGAGAGATGAACGAGTGTGAGAAACAAAAGCTCAAAGAGATCGCCCATGAGATCTACGGGGAGGATCAAGAGCGGGCGGAACTACTCATTGACACGGTCAAGGAGTATCACAACAAGATTGTGACCGACAACGGTCTGGATTTTGAGCATCTGGTGCAGCAGGTCAACAAAGAGGTGCAGGAGGTCAAGCGTTTCTGTGAGAAGATAGACATCGGTCTTCTGATGAAACTGCATGAATGTATCGACGATGAAGCTGAAGAGGAGTGCCTCTTTCAAATGCGCATCATCGAGTTCCTTCAGGGACTCAAAGAAGAGTGCAAGGTATAGTCATGGAGTGGTACAGATTTGTCT
>JAJRRK010000076.1 GCA_024279555.1 Campylobacterales bacterium | reverse complement strand
TGGTACACAGTTTCAATGCGGTTTCACAGGCACGTATTCTCAAGCGTACTCCTTCTCTGAAAGGGAAAGAGACATCGCTGCTTGGAAGCGAGATCGTCATCGATGCCAATGCCACCAAGCACTTGACCGAGGGGAGTGATGAAAAGCGCCTCAAAGAGATGTACAAACTACTGGATTATCAGCCCGTATGGATCAGTGAGAAAGGATATTCTTCTTTTACCAAAGTACTCTTCAATACCATCGGGAGTGACCCTGTTTTCGACCACAACGGACCGACATGGAAACGTTATGTGCAGCTCAAGTCCTTACCTGTTCCGACACAAAAAAAGGATATCGTCAAGCGGGAGTTCGAGATTGCCAGGCTCTATCAGGACTATATGGGCTATCTGCTCTATGGTGCCATAGATTGGAAACAGTTCAAGGCTGCCATGCGTAAAAAGAGCAGGCACAGTGTATGGGATGTCCATGAGGTACTGCTTTCTCCTGAACTGCTGCTTGTGGAATCTGTCAAGGCGGGCACGCTCGAACACGCTTTTGCCAAAGCCAAGCCGGAGTATCCGGGGTATGAGAGGCTGGTCAAGGGACTGCAGAAGTACCGTGCGATCTCCGAGGCGGGAGGGTGGCCGAAATTGCCGGATTTCAAGGATCTCAAGCCGGGCATGCATGACCAGGTGGTACCGCTGCTTCGGGAGCGTCTGCGTATCGAGGGAGATTACAAAGCATGTGAAGGGAGTGAAGCCAACAGTACAAAGTATGACGACTGTCTGCTCAAGGCGGTCAAGAAGTTTCAGGCGCGTCACGGACTGCAGCCGGAAGGCTACATCGGCAAGCTGACCAGAAAAGCGCTTGCAGAGACGGCACAGCACAAGTATGTGCGTCTGCGCCTGAGTATTGCGAGGCTCAAATGGCTCAAAAGAGACCTTGAAAAGTATCATGTCGTCGCCAACATTCCCGATTTTCGCATTACCGTTTACAAAGGGTGGGAACCGATCGAGTCCATGCGGGTCGTGACCGGACGAAAAGGGCATGAGACACCGGTCTTTTATAAACGTGTCAAGAGGATTGTGCTCAATCCTTACTGGAACATTCCGCCCAGCATTGTACGGCACGAGACATTGCCAAAATTGATGCGTAATCCGGGGTATGCTGCCAAAAAACATATTGAGATACTCAAAGGTTCTGTGCCGATCAATCCTCACCGTGTGAACTGGCATCAGTACCAACACAAATACCCACCCTATCGTTTCAGGCAGACACCGGGTGCATTCAATGCGCTTGGCAAGGTAAAATTTCTTTTTCCGAACCGTTATTCGGTCTATATGCACGATACACCGGAAAAGGCTCTCTTTGCACGAGACATCAGGGCATTCAGCCACGGATGTGTACGGCTGCACAGACCGATGGATATGCTTGAGACTTTTTCCAAAATAGATCCGAAGATCAAGATGGAAAAAGCCAAGCACATTCTCGAACAGAACAGAAATACACCTATCAACCTCTCCAAATCGATTCCCATCGATATCATCTATCTGAGCGCCTGGGTCGACCCGGACGGAGAGGTTCAGTTTCGGGAAGACATTTACGGCTATGATGCACTGCAGATTAAAACGGCAAAATGGTTGCCTGAGGTGGAAGGGTAACAGCCGATTAACCTATCTTTGAGTATAATGATACCACTATACACAAAGGGTTTAAATGGCAGAAATTACCAAAGAGAAAGCGTTAGAGTACCACGTAGGTGGAAAGATAGGTATTGACCTTACCAAGCCGTGCAGCACACAGTATGAATTGTCGCTGGCGTATACACCGGGAGTGGCGATCCCCTGTCTTGAGATAGAGAAGGATGAGAATCTGGCGTTTGAGTACACCAACCGTGCCAATCTCGTCGCGGTGATCTCTGACGGTTCTGCGGTACTGGGACTGGGGGATATCGGTCCGTTGGCAGGGAAACCCGTAATGGAGGGTAAGTCGGTTCTTTTCAAGAAGTTTGCCGATGTCGATGCCTTCGACATCGAGCTGGATGTACATACGGTCGAGGAGATTGTTACCACCTGTAAGGCTATCGCCCCGACTTTTGGAGGGATCAACCTCGAGGATATCAAAGCTCCAAAATGTTTTGAAATAGAAGAGACCCTCAAAGAGGAACTTGATATTCCTGTATTCCACGATGACCAGCATGGTACCGCCATTATCACCACGGCAGGACTGATGAACGTACTGGAGCTGACGGGTAAGAAGGTCGATGAGATCAAGATCGTTATCAACGGTGCCGGTGCAGCGGGGATCTCCTGTGCGAAGATGTACAGGGCACTGGGTGCGAAGCACATTGTCATGTGTGACTCCAAAGGGGTCATTTCGACTGCACGTGACGATCTTAACAAATACAAGGCGGAGTTTGCTGTCAATACTGAGATGAAAACACTCGATGAGGCGATCGAGGGGGCTGATATGTTCCTGGGGCTCTCCAAAGCGGGTGCGCTCTCCAAAGAGATGGTTGCCAAGATGGCATCTGAACCTATCATCTTCGCCCTTGCCAACCCGGTACCGGAAATCCTTCCCGAAGAGGTTGCCGAGGTGCGTGATGATGTCATCATGGGGACAGGCCGTTCGGACTACCCCAACCAGATCAATAATGTGCTGGGCTTTCCGTTCATTTTCAGAGGAGCGCTTGATGTGCGTGCCAGAAAGATCACCGAAGGGATGAAAATGGCGGCGGCCGAAGCACTGGCGGCATTGGCGAAAGAGCCGGTACCCTACTATGTCAAAGCAGCGTACAACAAGGATGATATCAGCTTTGGAAAAGAGCACATCATCCCGCTGCCTTTTAACAAAGAAGCGCTGATATGGGTCGCTTCTGCAGTGGCAAAAATAGCGGTGGAAGAGGGTGTTGCCAGAGTCTCCTCTTATGACCATGATGTCTACAGAGAGAAGCTCCGCAATCTCATTTACGATGTCAACCATGAACAGCAGGAAGAGGCTGAGTAATCTCGCTTCATGAACCTTCGTACCTACATTGACCTCTACGCATTGCTTGAGAAGCGTACCGGCGACAGGCAGACGCGTCGCGCGTTTGGTCTGGAACATGAGAAACTAAAGCATGATCCCGCAGGACAGTTATCGGCATGGACGGTCCAAAACAGGGAGAAGCTCACCGCACCGAGATTGAGTGACAGAATCGACCTGATGCTCTACCACGTGACGCTGGTGCTGGTAGTGATCGCGTTTGTATTGGGGGTGTTCTCGGGTATCGGATTGCTTAGTTACAGCGGCAAGGAGCCGGTCAATCTCATCTATTTTCTGGCGATGGTTGTAGCATTTCCGTTGGTGACAATGACCCTGACGCTTTTTGCGATGCTTCGTGCCAACCGTACGAAGAATCTGCTGGTGCACATCTCTCCGGCTTACTGGATGGAGCGGTTGGTGGCACTCTTTTCCAAAAAAGAGGAGCGTCTTTTTGACGATTTTTCCTTCAATCCCCGTGTGCTCAATTGGATGGTCATACGCCGTTCCCAAATGCTGGCACTGGCATTTTCACTGGGTTTGCTTGCTGCATTGCTTGGTGTGGTGGCAACACGCGACATTGCTTTTGCATGGAGTACGACGCTTGATCTGAGTGATGCACAGTTTCATACATTCCTCGAGGCGCTGGCTTGGCCGTGGCGAAGCTGGCTGCCCTCTGCAGTACCTTCTTTGGAACTGGTGGCACAGAGTCACTACTATAGGCTTGGCGGTCACTTGAGTGAGGAGATGGTATCAAATGCTGCATTGCTGGGAATATGGTGGAAGTTTCTTGCCATGGCGACGCTTTTTTATGCGGTGATACTCCGTACACTTTTCTATGTTGCTGCTACGGTCGGACTGAAACGGGCCATCAAGGAAGCGATGCTCACACTTGAGGGCGCGGCATTGCTTCTGAGAGATATGAACGAACCGCTGGTGACCACACACTCTGACGAGGCAGAGAGACCGTTTGTGCAGACCGATACAGACTATCCGAGGCTCATCCATACACTTGAAAAGGTCTATAACAGCATACAGGGCTGGTCGTTGCCTGAAGAGATGCTCAGAACATTCAGTGATGCCTTCTTGGTAAAGGGACTGGTGTATGTGGAGGCCGGTGGTAACAATACCCTTGCCAAAGATGAAAAGATCATTGAGGAGAGTCGAGGCAGTGTGCTGTTGTTTGTCAAAGCGTGGGAGCCGCCGACGATGGATTTTGTGGACTATCTTGAAGCGCTCTCTTCCCATGCCGATAGAGTCGTTGTGGTGCCGGTAGGTACCATAGAAGCGTCGCTTAAGCCCTCCCAAAAACAGTTTGAAGTCTGGTTGCGCAAGATCGCCGCGCTGAACAGGGAGAATATATGGATCAAGCAGTGAAACAGACCACACATCCGACCTTTGCGGTCGT
>JAJRRK010000075.1 GCA_024279555.1 Campylobacterales bacterium | reverse complement strand
CGCTTGCCATGCTTTTTTGTATGGTCAGAATTACAATTTGGACATCTTTTTTATAACCCATCTGTAAATAATCCTCTTTTACACTCGATAATACCGAGCTTTGCTTAGGTTTTTAGCAACCCGATTTCCCGCTTTAACTCTTTTTTTATCAAAACCAATCGCATCTGAATATGAGGTGGGAAGTGGTCTTTCTACCTCGGACAATGAACGATTTTTAAGATATATTTGGGAAGTGGATAAGGACACTATTGCAAGTAAAAAAACTGATAAATTAAAATGGTACTTATTTCACAAGGGTGGAGAGTATCGCAAATGGTATGGTAATCTTGAGTATGTAGTTAACTGGAAAGATAATGGTAAAGAAATTAAACATTGGGTGGTAAATAATCCAAAAGATCAAAAAACAACGCACTGGTCAAGAAGAATATTTAATACAAATTTATATTTCAGAAAAGGGCTGATATGGTCTGTAATTTCATCAGGAAAAATATCGTTTAGATATACAGATGAAAATGCTATGATTTCAAATGCTGCAGGTGGAATTTTTACAATCAATGATTCTAAAAATCTTCAATTTTTGTTGGTGGCAATTAATACAAATTTGTGGTCCGAGTTGTTTAGCACAATTAATCCAACTATCAATTATAGTTCTGGAATAGTTCAGAATGCCCCATTGCCCAAAAATAAAAATGAAACTGAATCGAAGGCTGTAAATAAAATAAGTCAAAATAATATAGACATCTCCAAAGAAGAGTGGGACAGCAGAGAAACATCGTGGGACTTCCGAACCAACGAGTTGATTCGAATGAAGAATGAAGCGTTAAGGGTGAAGAGCTGTAGGGTAGAAGATGCCTACAATGCCTACTGCGACTACTGGCGAGAGAAGTTCTATCGACTACACGCCAACGAAGAAGAGCTCAACCGACTCTTCATCGACATCTACGAGCTCCAGGACGAACTCGCCCCCGATGTGCCGCTGGAGGATATCACCATCCTCAAAAACGAAGCCAAGATCGTCGATGGCGAGCTGCTCTTTCAGCCAGAGGAGATCATGAAGCAGCTGGTCAGCTACGGGGTGGGGGTGATGTTCGGTCGCTATAGCTTGGATCATGAAGGGCTGCATATCGCCAATATGAATGAGAGCCTGGAAGATGCCAACCTGAAATACAGCATCCAAAACCCGACATTCGAAGCCGACGACGACAACATCATCCCCGTTGTCGATGAGCCAGACTATTTCGCCGATGACATCGCCGAGCGCTTTGAGGCGTTTGTGGCTGCGGCATTTGGACGAGAGTATCTGCATGAAAATATCGCCTTTATCGAAAAGGCGCTTGGCAAGAAACTTCGCAACTACTTTGTCAAAGAGTTTTACAAAGACCATGTCAAACGCTACAAAAAACGCCCCATCTACTGGATGTTCGCCTCACCAAAAGGGATGTTTCAGGTGCTCATCTATATGCATCGCTACACCCCAGACACGCTCAATCAGATCCTCAACGACTATCTCCGCCCCTTCCGCATACGATTAGAGAGTATGCGAAACGACCTCATGCGTATCAGCGAGAGCGAAGATACGCCGACTACCGAACGCAATCTCGCAGAGAAAAAGATAGAGAAGATAGAGCGAACCCTCGATGACATCAACGCCTACGAAAAGGTGCTCGCCCATTATGCCGCCAAACGCATAGCCATAGACCTTGATGATGGAGTCAAGGTAAACTACTGCAAGTTCAAAGAGCTTGTAGTGCCATTTGACAAAAAGATGTGCAAATGAGCGTAGAGACCATCGCCAAAGCCCTGCAACGCATCTATGAAGTCAAAGAGGAGCGGATCGTCGTATGGTATGACGAGGGGGGAGGATTCCAAGAAGAGTACGAAGCGCTGGAGATGGAGGGTGTAGAGAAGCTAACGGTCGATCGCAACAGCTTTTGGGTCAAATACCGCATCTACTACGAAGCGCCCGAGCGAAACTACCTGGTCTATATCCCCCATGCCAAACCATCAAATCGTGACAACTGGCTGCTGGAGCTGAGTATGTCGCACTATGAGTTCAAAGCCGATGCCTCGTCGATGACGGTGCAGGAGCTGGGGATCGATCTGAGGCTCAAACCTCTTGTCGAGCGTTATGCCAAATTTTTCAGAAACAGCAAGCTCAAAACAGCGCTTCAAAAACGCATCAACGCCTACGAAGATGACCAGACACTGGTGCAGAAGATCGTCGCCACCCTCGTAGGCGCAAGCGACGAGAGCCTCGAAGAGATTCTCTATGTATTGCTGGGTGAATTGAGCGAAGACAAAGAGGGCAAGTACAAAAACATCATCAAGTATGAGCTTGAGGGTGCTTGGTGGAAATGGGTAGGCGAAGTATTGGGCTATCGACATGACGAGCCGACCATGATGGGGCTGGCGATCTACCTGCTGGAGAACCGTTTTGGCGGATGTGTCAAAGATGAGACAACAGCCTTCAACAAGGAGGCAAGCCTCTTTGTCAACCACTGGATGCAGCACATGAAGCACAACCGACACTACCGCACCCTTGCCAAAAAGATCGAAAACGAGCTTCAGATCAAAGCGCAAAAGATCGACACCCACACGCTCGAAGAGCTGCTGGAGTGCGATACCTACGAGGGGATAGAACAGAGCATCCTCTCGCAGCTGGCAGAGCGCCTGAGTGGCAGAGCCATAAGTCGTGAGCAGATAGAGGCGATCGTCTCACGGCGTAAAAGCACCTACTGGTATGGTGATTTTGCATCCTACTACGATGTGCTCCGCTATGGGGCGGCCTATTTCGAGCTTGAGGCGCAACAGGAGATAGAGATCAAAAGCATCGCGCAGGGAGTAGCACTCTACACCGACCATCTCTACCGTTTCGACCAACTTTACAGAAACTACATGTACGCACTTTCGCAGTGCCACAATGGCGGGATATTTGATGCCACGAGCGAAGCGGTGGAGAAGAGTTATGCCAACCGCTATCTGCCTGAGCTTTGTGATGCATGGTATGAGAAGCTCTCCGATCTGCATCAGTGGAAGTTTGACGACAAGAGCGACCAGAAATCGTTCTATGCATATCATGTCCGTCCGCAACTTGAAGATGGAAAAAAACTCTGCGTGATCATCTCGGACGCACTACGCTATGAGAGCGGCAAAGAGCTCGATGAACGGCTGTGTACCATGGGGAGCATGCGTACGGAGTTTGGCTATATGGTCGCATCGCTACCCTCCTATACGTAGCTTGGCATGGCCTCTTTGCTGCCTCATGAGGAGATAGGCTATGCAGAGGGCAAAGATGCGGTCTATGTCGATGGTATCAGCTCACAGGGGACGCAAAACCGCACCCGCATCCTTCAAAAGCATCTCAAAGAGTCGATCGCCATCCAGGCATCGGAGTTTCTCAACATGAAAAAAGCGCAACTCAGAGAGTTTTTCAAGCCCTATAAACTGGTCTATATCTATGAAAACACCATAGATGCTACCGGAGATAGCAGGACAACCCAAGATCAGGTCTTCGAGGCGACGGAAGCGTGCTTCGAGAGATTGACCCGTTTGATCAAAAAGATTCACAACGATCTGCAGTGGCGCAATCTCTTCATCACTGCCGACCATGGCTATCTTTACGAAAAAACCGAAATAGACGAGAGCAACTTCTGCAAAGTCCCCCGTGCCGAGAACTGGCTCTACAGCAATAAGCGTATGGCGATAGGGTATGACCTGGCAGAGTCTCCCTGCGTGCTAAAGTATGACGCAGCTCAGCTTAACATCTCCGGCAATGCCGAGGCGATCATCGCCAGATCGACCCAGCGCATTCGCGGCAAAGGAGGCGGCAGCAAGTTTGTCCACGGGGGCGCGACTCCTCAGGAGGTGATCATCCCTTTGATCAAGGTCAACCGAAAGACCGAACTCAAAAGTCGTGAGGTGGACTTCGATGTCATACGCTCAAGTAGCCTCATCACCTCCAATGTCTTCTCCGTGACCTTTTTGCAAAAAGAGCCCGTGGGAGAGAAAGTGCTTCCTTTGCATGTGCAGGTGGGTCTCTACAGCCAAGAGGGAGAACTGCTCTCGGATCTGCATGAGATTGTTTTTGACTCGCGCGAAAAAGATCCGCAGAAGCTTCACAAGAAGATTACCTTCTTTTTTAGCAAAGATGTGACGACGCTCAATCAGAAAAAAGTACTGCTCAGGGTCGTGACCAAAGCGCAGGGGACGCAGGAGTTCAACAAAGTGCTCACCCATAAACAGGAGAGCTACACGGTCAATATATCATTTGGGGCAGAGGAGTGGTGATGAATCAACGCGATGCAAAGATCAACGAAGTATTTCCCGGGCTGGTTGTGCGTAAAGACCTTGTCAAGGCTGTCAAAGGCAATGCCATCGTCCCGTCGTATGTGCTGGAGTATCTGCTGGGGCAGTATTGTGCGACACAAGATGAAGAGACCATACAGTCAGGCATTGAGATGGTCAAGAAGATATTGCGGGATCACTATGTGCACCGCAATGAGGCGGGCTTGGTGCGCTCCATCATCAAAGAGAAGGGTAGAAAACACAAAGTCATCGACAAGATCAGTGTCGAACTCAATGAAAAAGCCGATGTCTATGAGGCGGAGTTTAGCAATCTGGGTATCAAAAAAGTGCTTGTAGATTCCGCTACGGTCAAAGCCCATCCCAAACTGCTGGTAGGAGGAGTCTGGTGTATTGCCGATGTGGAGTATGACCATTCGGAGGATGCCGCAAGGACACCTTGGATACTCTCGTCTCTCAAACCGATTCAGCTATCGCACTTCGACTACGAAAGCTATTTGGCTGCACGCCAGAAATTTAGCACCGACGAGTGGATTGACCTGCTGATACAGAGTATGGGCTTCAATCCGGACATGTTTGGAAGGCGCAACAAACTCCTGCAACTGACCCGACTCATCCCCTACTGTGAGCGTAACTACAACCTCATAGAACTAGGACCCAAAGGAACGGGAAAATCGCATATCTATTCGGAGTTCTCGCCTCACGGCATTCTCATCTCCGGCGGTGAGGTAACGGTACCCAAACTCTTTGTCAACAACGCCAACGGCAAGCTCGGACTGGTGGGCTACTGGAATGTGGTCGCTTTCGATGAGTTTGCAGGCAAGCAGAAGAAGGTGGACAAAGCGCTGGTGGACATCATGAAAAACTACATGGCGAACAAATCATTCTCCAGAGGTATCGAGACACTGGGAGCGGAAGCGTCTATGGTATTTGTGGGCAATACGGCACATTCAGTGCCTTACATGCTCAAACACTCCGATCTCTTTGAAGAGGTGCCTGAAAAGTACCACGACTCAGCCTTCCTGGACAGGCTGCACTGCTATCTTCCCGGCTGGGAGATTGACATCATCCGAGGGGAGATGTTCTCAGACGGCTACGGCTTTGTAGTGGACTATATCGCGGAGATTTTGCGCTTTTTGCGTAACGATGACTACTCCGACCGCTATCGGCCATATTTTACGCTCTCCAAAGAGATCTCGACCCGCGACCGTGACGCCATCAACAAAACCTTCTCGGGCTTGATGAAAATACTGTTTCCGCACGATGAAGCAACCCAAGAAGAGGTAGAGGAGATCCTCTCGTTTGCCATTGAAGGGCGCAAGCGTGTCAAAGACCAGCTGATGCGTATCGATTCGACTTATGCAGAAGCGAAGTTTTACTATGTAAACAAGGCGGGAGAGCAACAATGGGTGCGGACACTGGAGGAGCAGCAGTATCCGAACTATTATCATCGTACGATCGAGAGTGGCGAAGATGCATCGGCATTGGAGACAGGCGAGCCTGTCGTTTCGGACGATACGACAGAAGCGCCACAGGAATCTGTGCTCGAAGAGAACCACATAGAAGTACAAGAGAACCAAAAAGGGATCAGTTACGATATGCTTTTGGGATCGTATCTGAAGAGAGCCAAAGAGATCGTCATCACCGACCCGTATGTGCGTATTTTTTTCCAAATACGCAACCTTATGGAACTAATGGAGACGATCATCAGACACAAATCGGCTGGAGATGAAGTCAGTGTGCATCTAAAAACGGTACAAAACGATAGAGAGCCCCGACAACAAGAGGAATATTTTGAACAAATACAAGAGAGTGTGCAAGAGGCAGGCGTGAGCTTTACCTGGGAGTTTGACGAGAGTGGTACCATGCACGCACGACATATCATCACAGACTGGGGCTGGAAGATCTCTCTGGACAGAGGTTTGGATATTTTTCAGCATTATGCGATGAACGATGCTTTTGCGTTGGCGAATCGAATGCAGGAGTTCAGGAGCTGTAAGGCGTTTGAGGTTACCTATATACATCAGGGGCAACAGTAAAAAATTTTAGTCCATCATAGAAATCCTATTGGGAAAATCATTTCCGGTCAAGAGGATATTATGTTGATACGGTAGGCCTGGATGAGGAGATGACACGGAAATACCAAGAAGATAATGAACGAAGAGGTGAAGAGCGAGGACTATTTTAATTTATGAGATAAACCATAATCGGGAGTGAAAAAAACTTGATTATTGAGAGCGTTCTTTTTGAAAGTCAATGCTATTGTGCAGTAGTTTAGTTGACAAATAAAACAAATATACCTATAATATAGGTAATAAAAACTACATAATAGGTTATTTGGAGGCAAAATGCTTGAAGCCATACTAGGATCAAAGAACCGAGAGCGGGTACTGCAATTTATCTTCTCCAAAGGAGAAGGGTATGCAAAAGAGATCGCTGATTTTTATGACACAAGCTTAGATCCGATCCAGAAGCAGTTGGAAAAACTGGAGTTGGGTGGCGTGTTGGTAAGTAAAACAGTCGGGCGTACCAGACTTTTTGTGTTCAATCCACGCTATGCTTTTCTTGATGAGTTGAAAGCGTTACTTCAAAAGGCGAGGGAGTACTATAGCCCCAAAGAGATCGAACGCTTGACCATGGGAAGGAAACGTCCCCGAAGAAAAGGAAAGCCCCTATGAAAAAGATTGGTGAAATGAGTATGGAGGAGTTGGCAGCCTATGTTTGCAGTAAGCTGGAAGAGGCTGGTATTGAGACAGTCCTTTCTGGCGGATCATGTGTTCAGATCTATTCTCAAGGAAAGTACACTTCTGATGACATTGATTTAATTGATAGGTTCAATGGCGGACATACCCGAATTAAAAATGTGATGTTTGATATGGGGTTCACGGAATACAATCGCTATTTCGTGCATCAAGATACGGAATTGTTTATCGAATTTCCACGAGGCCATAGGTGTAGGGGATGCCCCGGTAAATGATATTGCCACACTCCAGGAGGCGACCGGTATTTTAAAGTTATTGACACCAACGGATTGTATTAAAGATAGGCTGGCTGCCTATTACCATTGGGATGATCCTCAAAGTTTGGAGCAAGCTGTCTGGGTTGCCCAGCAAAACGATTTCGACTTTGAATCTGTCGCACTATGGTCTGAGAAAGAAAATTCCTTAGATAAGTTTAATGTTTTCAAAGAAAGAATCGGACACAAATAAAAACTATCTATTGATATAGACTTTTAACCGCATTAATACCTTGGTCTGGTGCAAGTTTTGCATAACGCATCGTTTGTGCAATGTCGGCATGGTTCATTAGCTTCTGAATAGTTAAGATAGGTGTACCCGCAATGGCAAGTTGTGAGGCGAAAGTATGCCGGAGTTTATGAATGACAACACGGTTTTTTGTATCTTTAATGTCCAAGTCTTGATTGAAGAGTGTATCAAGTATAGGCTTCAGCCACCTTCTCATTGTTCTCCCTGAGACAGGGTTACTTTTGCCCCCAACAACATAATCGTTTACCTTGAGTGTTTTGATATGTACAGCTAACTCTTTTTTATAAGAGTCATTAAAAAATCCGGTATAAGTTCCACCACTTTTAAGATCATGAAAGGGTTGACAATGTTCAAGCCTTTTTCTTTGATACTATGTGTAACACCTATTCTATATACAGTTTTCACACACTCAGGTACGATGGAAGTTCGTTGACGCTGTTTAATATAATATCCGAAGAGATCCCTCGATTTAGATCTTCGGGTCGGAATTTGCCCGTTTTGACCAGTGCAGCTTTGAGTCCTGCCGCCTGTGCGCCTTTGATGTCTGACTCAATGTCGTCGCCGACCATCAGTGCCTCTTCCGGCTTTAGCCCCATTGAGCTGACTGCAAGATGAAAGAAGGTGCGGCTGGGCTTGCCGATGATCGCAGCCTCCTTGCCCGAAGCATACTCCAGTGCCGCCACAAATCCCCCTGCATCCATCGAACGGGCACCGTCTCCGTCAAGAAAGTGACGGTTCTTTGCCGCAGCAACCAGCTCTGCTCCCTGCTCAAGTGCGCGGAATGCCCTGTTCATATGCGGGTAGTCAAAGTTGGTATAGGCATCTGCGACCACGACAAAATCGGGATGTTCACTCACAAAACCGTCGAAATAGGCAGCCGCTTCATCTGTCATGAGAGGATAGGCGGTCGCCTTGTGTGTATGCAGAAAATCCCGTGCCGCCCGCAGTGCGGTAAAAAGCTGCGCTTCTTTGATGTCAAAACCCATCTTGTGCATCTTCTTTAAAATGGCTTCGGGTGGTTTGCGTGTGGTGTTGGTCAAAAACCGTACGGGATAATGTGCCGTTATCTGCGCGACCGTCTCTACCGCTCCGTCGATGAGGTGCTCTCCGTTATACAACACCCCGCCAATGTCAAAAAGGATGCCTTTGATCTGTTCCATCTTCTGCCTCCTTGCTTGAGGTGATGGTATATTATACACTATGATTGGAAGGAGTGAGGGTGGAGTAAACTTGAATAATATGGATCGGGAGTACTTAAATGGCAGACAGGAAGGGATTCGAACCCTCGAGGGCTATTAACCCTACACGAGTTCCAGTCGTGCGCCTTCGACCACTCGGCCACCTGTCTATAGAGTAAGAAGTTTCGAAACACGAGTGGATGTTTCGCAAACAAGACCCCTTCCCAGATGGCTGCGGCACACGAGAAAGAGGGGTGGGCTGCTACGTTCCCGTCCTGACCCGTTGTCCCTCAGTCCCGTTGCACAGGTCTGAAAAGAGGCGGGGGAATTATAGCAAAGCGAAGCTTACAGCTTGGGTTATGTGGTTTGCCGTTTCTCTTTTATGACTCCTTTGGCACAAAATCCAGCGAGATCGAGTTGACACAGTGACGGGTGCTTTTGGGTGTCATGCCCTCACCCCTGAAGACATGCCCAAGGTGACCGCCGCAGTTGGCACAGACGATCTCGACGCGTCTGCCGTCCGCATCGGGCACTTCCCTGACAGCACCTTCTACCGCATCATCGAAGCTCGGCCATCCTGTGCCCGAGTCGAACTTGGCATCTGAAGGAAAGAGCGGCGCATTGCACTGGCGGCAGACATACATTCCGTTCTCTTTGTGATCCCAAAACTTTCCTGTAAAAGGGCGTTCTGTTCCTTTGTGCAAAATGACATATTGCTCTTCTTCGTTCAATTCATTGTAGGCCATGATATGCTCCTTTGGGTTATATGTTGGTTTGGTAATAAAAATCACTATACTGTTTCAAAGCTTAGTGTTTAGATTTTGGCTCTGCCATTTTCGTGCTGTTGGTGTCAAGTTT
>JAJRRK010000074.1 GCA_024279555.1 Campylobacterales bacterium | reverse complement strand
TCTATCTCGGCATAGGTCGTTTCAAACGCTTCAAAATCCTTTCCGTCTGGGTCTTCAAAGCCCACATGAATGGTCTTGATCGGTTTTGGGAACACGGGGCAGCTCTCTTTGGCATGGTCGCAGACAGTGACGACCAGATCGTAATCGTTGTCTATGACCGTCTCAAGCGTTTTGGAATGATAATGCGTTTGCCAAATCCCTTTTTCTTCAAGCACTCTCTGCGCATTGGGGTTGACCTTCCCTGATGCTCTGACCCCGGAGCTCTCAGCCTCAACACCTTCGAGTTTCGCATTGACAAGCGCTTGGGCAATAATGCTGCGGCAGCTGTTCCCGGTACAGAGGATGAGGACTTTTTTCATGGTGTTCCTTTGCTTTGATGGATGGGATTATAGCGCGGTTTTGTTTATATCATTTTGGTATGATAATATTGGAGTCAACTATGCGATTTTAAATTTGATACTAAAGCAGGCTCCCTCATGGGTATTTTTGACAGTAATTTTTCCGTTCATATGTTCCTCAATGATCATTTTTGTCATATAAAGACCAATGCCGGTACCGTTTTTTTCATCTTTGGTAGAGAAATAGGGATCAAATATTTTGTCAATAATAGATGGAGGGATACCTCCCGCATTATCCTGAATGTCAAGTGTGACATACCCATTGCCTGCATAGAGTTTGATTTTGACTTTTGGATTGGTGACTTTTTTCTCAAGAAGAGCGTCTTTGGCATTGTAGAGTATATTGATGATCGCCTGTGAAAGTTCATTTGGGTAACCATGCAGTGAAATTTCTGTATGCTCAGGATAGCATAGTTGAATATGTACTTGTTCAAAAACCGGTTGTGTTATTTCAATAATCTGCATCATGACCTGATGAAGTGAAAAAAAAGATTTCTCTTTGTTTGGTTTGAAAAAATTCATAAAGTCATCTATGGTAGATGACAACTGTTCAATATTTTTTGTGAACCTCTCATCGAAGTGCTTGATATCTTCGGGATGCAGGTTTCCTTTTTGTCTTTCATATTTGACCACCAGTACCTGTTTTATACTCATGATGGTACTTAGCGGTTGTCTCCACTGATGGGCGATCATATTCAGTATTTGACCCATTTGTGCAAAACGTGATTGTTGCAGCATGAGAAGGTCTTTTTCTCTATTTTTGACAACTTCGTCAGCGACACGTTTTTCCAGTGTTTTATTGATCTCTCTGAGTGAATGTTTTGCTTGGGTAAGGCGTCTATTGAGCATGAACAGATAAATCAGAAAGAAGAGAACAACAGTACTGATAACGGCGATCTGTATAAGCAGTTTTTGATTGAAGTAAGGCTCTTGTGCATACCCCCATTTAAGAGCGAGCGCTTTTTTCTCTGCCGGAGTGATCTGCTCAAGTGCTTTGTTGAGAATGATGTTGATGATAGGGATGTCATTGCGTGTTGCAATGCGAAGTTTATAAGTGTAGGGAAAGCTGCCGGCAATGTAAAGATTATGCAAATTGTTTTGTTTGATATAGTAACTGATTCGTACAGGCTCGGCAATGGTGTACTCTGCTTTATGATTCAATATCATTCTCAATGAATCTGTTTCGTTTTTGCTGTAAATGAGTTTAATGGAAGGAAAGTTCATTTTGATAAATTCGGAAATAGCACTGCCCTTGACGATTGCCACTTTGTGTCCAAGAAGGTCTTCTGCATTATGAATGGCTTGGTGTTTGACGGTAGTGATGACTTTGTTGTTTTGAATCAGAACGACATCGGTAAAGTTATATGTGTGAAGTCTCTGCTCTGTCTGCTGGGCAAGAAAAACAATATCGACATCATGGTGTTTTCCTGCATTTAAAAGATCCTCCCATGTGCGATAGTAAACATATTTGAACGGTTTTCCTATCAGTTTTTCAAGTTTATTGAGTATATCTATTGCATACCCGTCATAGTTTCCGTTTTTGGATACCAAAACCTGATTGGGAATTTGTGTGATCCCTACTCTGAGAGGAGTTTTTTGCTCTTTGAGCCAGGCTATCTCTTTTGCGTTTAAAAATGTAAGCTTTTGATTTCCGGTTTCTGCATAGAGTGAGGCATAAAAGAGTGAACTGATGCATAAAAATATGAAATACCGATATAGTTTAGTGTGTGAAAAAGTGATTTTGAATATCATAAGTGATTCTTTTTGCCGGTTTACATTGTTGTGTCATATCTTTTATTGGTATATTGATCTCCAAATAGGAAGTTTCTTTTAGAGTGTTTTGTTTGAACTTGATTATACATTTAGTCATTCTCCTTCCTTATCATTTTGCCGGGATCATTACGGTACTTTACTTGGTTGTTCTTTCTATCTATTTTGAAAAGATACCCTTTCCAGCGGTAGGTACCGTTGCTGTCAGGAATGGGAAAGAGCAGTTCCAGAAACGCCTTCTCATCGGGCTCTTTGTAGTAAAAACGACCATAAAGCTCATTAGTGTCTATGTCGTGAGTCTCTTCTATGTTGTAAGCAGAGTCAGGCAGAAGTTCGGGAACCCAGCCTCTTTGTATGGCACCATCATGGATCACCGATTTTTTGTCCGGGTATTTGTTAATCTGTATGTCGGAGAAGTAGTAGTGTATGCCAAGAAATGCTGCTGCGAAGAAGAGTAGGGATGCGATGATGAGTTTTTTCATGATCTGCCTTTGCAAAAGAGTAGAAAAAGCCCCAGCGAAGCGGCTGATACAAGGATGATAGAAGCCCCTGAGGTGAGGTTGTAGGTGTAAGAGAACCAGAGCCCTGCGAGTGTAAAGAGGGCAGAAATGAGACCTGAGAGGATCATCATATGCCAGAGTGTATTGGAGAGTTTCTCCGCGATATAGACAGGAATAGTGAGCATGGCAATGACCAGTACCAGCCCGACAACCTTGATGGCGATGACTACGGTCAAAGCAGAGAGTACAAGAATGAGCGTATAGAAGAAGCGGACGGGAATGCCTCTGAGTTTGGCATACTCGCTGTCATAGCTGACCGCAAGAATATGACGGTACCAGAATGTAACGGCGAGTATAATGAGCAGCAGCAGTCCGCCCATGAAGTCGAGATCCTGCGTGCTTACAGCAAGAATAGAGCCAAAAAGGTAGCTCATGAGGTCGACATTGTAGCCCGGTGTCAGATCGATGAAGACCACCCCAATCGCCATACCCACCGCCCAGATGAGCCCGATGAAGGTGTCGATGCGGTGACGCTTGTGGAGGGTGAGGTTCGCCACGAGCAACGCGGCGAGTACGGCAAAAAGCGAAGCACCGAAAAAGATGGGCATACCAAAATAAACCGCCATACCGATACCGCCGTAGGAGGCATGTGCAATACCGCCGGCAAGAAAGACCATCCGGTTGACCACAATGAGTGAACCGATGATTCCTGCCGCAAGAGACACAAGAATGCCCGCAATGAGTGCATGCTGGATGAAGGTGAAGTGGAGTGCCTCTATCATGACTCTTTCTCCTTCCATGTAGATGCTTCGGAGGGTTTGTTGTCTGTCACTGTCGGGGTACAGCTCTGGCAGTTTTCCGCCCCCAGCATCTGTAGCAGTTCTATTTCGCAGAAGTGCTCTTCGTTTCCATGCGTGTGGAATGTCTCTTTCTTGTTGCTGATGTCATGGAAAGCAAGGCGTTTGTTGACATGAGCCGCCTTGTTGGCGTACTCGAGAATGACCGAGATGTCATGACTGACTACCACAACGGTGATACTTTTGTTGAGCTGCTTGAGCAGTTCGTAGATCTCTTTCTGTCCTTTGATGTCGATGCTGGAAGTGGGTTCATCGAGCATCAGTATCTTCGGGTGAGCACAGAGTGCACGGGCGATCATCACCCGTTGCCGCTGTCCGCCGGAGAGGTCGCCTATCTTGCTTTGGGCGTACGCCTGCATACCCACCTGCGCAAGTGCCCCCATGGCACAGGCGATCTCCTCTTTACCGTAGCCAAAGAGTGGGCGTCTGCTGCCCACATGTCCCATGAGCACCACTTCGAGTACTTTGATGGGAAAGTCGGTGTTGACATTGGTGTTCTGAGGAACATACCCAATCGAAGAGAGCGACTTTGACGGGGTAGCGCCCAGTATGCGAATGGTACCTCTGTCAGGCTTGAGAAGTCCCAGCATCAATTTGAGCAGCGTCGATTTGCCTCCACCGTTGGGACCGATGATGGCAAGGAAATCGAGCGGCTCCACCGTAAGATTTATATTTTCTAATATTATATCTTGCTCGTAGGAAAACCAGAGATCCCTGATCTCGATGACAGCCATCTACTTCTCTCCTGCGATCGCCTTGGCGATACGAATGAGATTGGCTGACCAGTCCTCTGCCAAAGGAGTGACCTTGATGACGGGGATCTGCAGTTCATCGGCAATGACTTTCGCAGCACTGTCGGAGAACTCCGGCTGAGTAAAGATGGCGCTTACTTTCTCTTCCTTTGCCTCTTTGATGAGGGCAATGAGCTCTCTGGGCTTGGGTGCTTTCCCTTCGACTTCTACAGGGAGCTGTTTGAGTCCATATGCTTTGGCGAAGTATCCCCAGGAGGGATGAAAGACCATGAATGCCGTGCCTTTGGGTTTGGCAGAAAGGATATGTCGTATCTTGGCATCGGTCTTGTTGACCTTGGCAAAGAAGCGCTCAAGGTGTTCTTTGTAATAGTTTTGATTCTCAGGGTCATACTGCACAAGGGCTTCATAGATATGGGTGGCAATCATCTTGACATTGGCAGGAGATGTCCAGATGTGCGGATCGTTTTTGGCATGTTCATGATGGTGATCTTCGGCTTCTTCTTCATGATGGTGGTGCTGCGATGTCATGGGGAGCTTCTCGATACCCGCTGAAAGATCAATGATCTTCATCTTGGGGTTGAGGTCTTTGAACTTGGGCAGCCACACCTTTTCAAACTCCACGCCAATGGTGAAATAGAGCTGTGCCTTAGCGATCTCGCGCATTTGTGACGGTTTGGGTTCGTAGGTGTGTGGAGAGTTTCCGGGCAGTACCATGAGCGATACCGTAACACGGTCTCCACCGATGGCTTCGACAAATGTCTTTTCAGGAAGAATGCTGACGACGGTGTTAATATTTGCTAATATAAATGTGCTTGCTGTCAATAGTGAGAAGAGTATTTTTTTCATAAAGGGGATTATATCAAAATAGTTGACGCTTTGGAATACTATAGCAAAGTATTAATCTAACTTTTGTTATAACCTTGAAAAAAAGGGAATTGAAGCTATGGCAGAATCTGTGATCACTCGGGACAATATTGCACAAATGGTAAAGCTACTTTAGATTCCTGTCTTGGATTCGACACATTAGGATATAATTGTATTATGACACCGGAAGAGAAAATAGCCAAAGCCAAAGCCAAACTGATGCTCGAGCATCCCTACATTGGCTCGATCGCAACAGTGCTGAAGCTCGATGACAACAAAGAGACACTTACTTTCAACAGTGACGGTGTGAGCCTGAAGTACAACGATGAGTATTTTGAGAAGGCTCCGTTGGATGAGATCGAATTTGCCCTTGCCAATGGTGCAATGCATGCCGTGCTCAAACACACCAAGCGCCGTCATGACAGAGTGGGGCGCATCTGGCAGGCGGCGACTGACCTGGCTGTCAACAGTATGCTGGTCAAGAACGACTTTATTCTTCCTCCCTATGTCTATTATGACGAACGCTTTGAGGGGATGTACGCCGAAGAGATCTATGATATTCTCAAAGACGAGATGATCTACAATCAGACACTTGACGATGCCGAAGCACCTACACCCGATGACGCACAAAGCGAGGAGGGGAAAGAAAATCAGAAGCAGAGCCAAGAGCAAAACAGCCAAAGCCGGACTGAAAATACCCAAACCTCCCCTCCAGCCGAACAGTTCTCTCTTGAAGAGATCAGCAAGGAGGAGATGGAAACTCTGCAAGAGGAGCTTAAAGAGTATTTCGAACAGATATTCCAAAAATTCAACCGTCAGGGGGAACTCCCCAAAGGGATGGAGATACTCGTTCCTGAATATTTCTCTCACAAGATACACTGGCGGGAGCTGCTCTACCGCTACATTGCGGAATTTGCCAAGAGTACCTACAGTTTCATGCCGCCGAATATGAAATATCTCTACCGTGGTATCTGCCTGCCAAGTCTCAGTTCGGATCTGCTGCGTATCGTTATAGCTATTGATACCTCAGGGTCGGTCGATGAATCACTGCTGGGTGCATTTCTGAGCGAAGTTGATGGGATCATGCAAAGCTACGGGAACTACGAGATCGACCTCATTACCGCCGATGCCAAGGTACAGTCACATAAAGTATTCTTACCCGGAGAGATGCTCGACTACACTGTCAGCGGAGGAGGGGGAACGGACTTCCGGCCTGTTTTTGAATATATCGACAGGGAGATAGACTATCCGACACTGCTGCTCTATTTTACCGACGGTATGGGTACCTTTCCCCAGAGCGAACCGCACTATCATGTGATGTGGGTGATGCCGGAAGATAAAGAGGTACCGTTTGGGGAGGTACTTCTATTGGTATAGGGTTTCCGGATATAAATGTTTTCGAGAAGGCTGATAGATCTCGACCCTGTTTTTCCCTAAAGCTTTTGCTTTCAGAAGTGCCTCGTCGGCACGACTGACAAGAGAGGTGAGGGTGTCATCTTTACGTATGGAGGCAATGCCGAATGAAGCAGTACGCATACCCAGCAGAGGACAGTCGAGCTCCTGTACGGTTCTTTTGAGGCGGTTCGCATACTGCTGTGCCTCTTCCTCTGAAGTGTTTGGAAGCAGTATGATGAACTCCTCTCCACCCCATCGTCCAATGATATCATCTTCTCTGAAAAATGTTTTGAGTGTCTTGGCGAATACTTTGAGATATTTGTCGCCGATGTTGTGTCCATGCCTGTCATTGACAGATTTAAAGTCATCCAGATCTATGAGGATAACACTCAGCGATGTTCCCCGATTGAGAAAAAGCTGCTGCTCATAGAGGAAGACCTCTTCAATTTTTATTCGGTTGAAAAGTTCTGTCAGCGGGTCGGTGGTCGATTTTTTCAGCAGAACTTCTCGTTCGACTTTAAGCCTCATATTCTCTCTACGCAGTGCCTCCATACGGGAGGTAGCATCTGTTTGGAATTTCTCTTCTGCTTTTTGTGGTATAAGACTCGTAACAGTATATCCCTCATCAAGGATATTCCGGATGATATCATCTGCCAGTTTGTGACGCAGTCTTCGGACCAAAGCTCTGAGGGCATCCATACTCATGGGCTTATTCTCGTAGACCCGCGTTTCTATCATGTCATATGTAACGGTTTTCCCCATATTTTCAAGAAGCAGGGTAAGGAGCAGTTTCTCTTTCTTTGTCAGTTTGCCCAGTCCCGGTCTCAGTTTCACTTTTGAGATCAGTGGGGCAGGTACGATGTTCAAACGGTTTATCTTGGCTCTGATCTCGGCGATATGGAACGGTTTTTTGATATAGTCGACACAGCCAATGCCATAGGCTTTTTCCAGGGAGGCAAGATCTGTGTTCGCACTGATCATCATCACCTTCGCCTGTTCATTGTTGTCAAGTATGATCTTCAGTAGTTCGAGACCGGAAATATTGGGAACGTTGATATCGAGGATGTAGAGGTCATAATGACCCGGAAGTGCTTTTCGGACAGATTCTCCGTCACCGAATGTCGTAACGGTATGGTTGTCCAGTTCCAGGACCTTCTGAATGGCTTTATTCAGAGCGATGTCATCTTCGAGTAACAATATTTGCATGTTCTAATGGTACATGTTTGACATGTCATTTGTATGACATTTTTGAATGTCATGTAATATTATTCACTTTTTAGATAGAAAGTGTGTCTAGATGGAACAGCTAAGGCAGCTTCCATTCGAAGGCAAAGTAGTATTCTCTTCCTTTGGCTGGGTAACCGTAACGCCATTCGTAGCTGCTGTCAAGAAGATTGTTCGCACCTATACGCAGGGTGGTCTCTTTTGTAGGGTTGTAGCTTAGCTGAAGATCGACAGTATGGTAACCCCCAAGGGCATGCAACTCTCTGGCATAGGTGGCAGAGTTATCACTGTAGCGTTTTCCTGTATAGCGGTAGGCAATGTATGCCTGAATATCGGGTGTGAGTACCAGTGTATCTTCGAGCATGAGCTGGTGTTCGGGAATTAGGGGGAGCAGCTTGCCTTCATTGTCTCTGGTATGTGCATAGGCATAGGAGAAACAGAGTGTATGGTCTTTCCACCTTTTAGTCTGCAGCCGCAGTTCTGCACCGTAGTGTGTGGCATGGTCTCGGTTGAGATATACAGCATGGTACTGCAGATCGGCCGGTACATCATTAATGATGATATCTTTTATATCATAGTAATAAAGTGAGAGGTCCAGACGTGTCCTTTGTTTAAAATCATGCTGATAGCCCAGTGAGTATTGCCAGCTCTTTTCGGGTTTCAGTGAAAGATTCGGTTCGACCCAGTCGAAGAAGGGGAACATCTCACGCATAGAGGGCATAAGGGTCTTGTGGGCGACAGCCCCATACAGAAGATCGCTTGTCAGGGAATAGGTGAGTTTCATCTGGGCGTCGAATCCCTCTTTGGTGTCCGGAAGCGCTGAGGTTGAGGGAATGTCAGCCTCTTTTGCCTGAATGCTGGTATAGCTCAACCCACCGTCAAATGACCAGTTGCCGTTAATCTTCCACCGGTGCAGCAGGCTTAGCCTCAAGGTGTCTGCCCGAAAGTCAGCCTCGGGCCTGTTGCCTCCTTTGCGGGTATGCCTGTTGCTTTCATACTGTACGATCAGGGTACTTTGGTGTGCTTCCTGTTCAAAAACAGTTTTGAATATTGCCCCGGTACGGGAGTCGTCGTAGAGGACGCTTGGCCACTTTTGGGTATAGAAGGAATCATCATAGATATCATAAATGTCTTCATAAGTGTCATGATAGGCACGAAAAATGATCTGTGTATCTTCTGTACTGTAGTCCCCGTAAAGATAGAAACTGTCCAGTGATTTGTCATTGATACGGCTGAAGTCGTTCCAGACAATATGGTGCGCTGGATCAATAGTGACATTGGGCGGCATGCCGAATCTGGAACGCATAAGGGCAACCTTTGCCGCAATATGCAGACTATCATCGACGAACCATCCGAGCTTGAAAGAGAGATGATGCTGCAGAACATCACTGTTGAGCCGCTCTTTATCGGGCTGTATTGCTGTCGGTGTGAAATCGGAAGAGAGCCTGTAGCTGTTCTGTCTGTAGTATCCCGCATCAGCCTGAACATAGAAGCTGCCTTGCCTGCTTCCTGCAGAAGTGTAGGCGTAAAGATCGTTCTGCGAGACCGTACTGTAAAGCGAGATATTAAGAGCATCATCAGGGGTATGCGTGTATATCAGTACCTCCCCGCCTACGGGAGTTACCCCCAGAGTACCTGTACCTGAGCCGTCATTGATCTCGAGTGTGGCATCGGTCATGACGAATTTTGGGTCGACAAATCCGTTGACATTGCGGTAGAGCGGGATATCGTCTTCAATATAGCCCGTAGCCATGAATCCAAGTCCTCTGAAAGAGAGAGCCGGTTCACCTTTGTTGTCCGTAATGACAGAAAAAGAGACATCTCGTTCGATCCGTTCCTGAAGAGTAACGCTGTTTGTCTTCCTTGCCTGTGTTTCACTCAAGAGTTGAATACTTGGTTCGTAGGGGCTCTTCTCTACGTCAATCTGCTCAAGCATATACTCTTCTGCCGCCAACACGCTTCCAAGACTGGCAAGCAGAAAGAGGAGTTTGGCTCTTTTCATGTGTTTGCTCCCTCTTCGGAGCGGAAAGTGTAACGGAAAGTTGTTCCCTCTTTTTCGTCGGAGTGTACAGAGATGACAATATCGTATTTGTCCGCGATCTCTTTGATGATGCTGAGACCGAGACCATAACCGCCTACGGTACGATTTTCTCTGGCATATTTCTCAAAGATATGATAGGTGTTTTTGATGGGGTCCCCGTAGTTGTGGAAGAGAAGTGTACATCCGCTGACGGTTACCATGATAGTGCTGTCCCTCTCACTGTACTTGATGGCGTTGGAGAGGTTATTGTCAATGAGCCGAACCAGTTCGATATAGGAGATATGAATGTAGCACGACTCATCCAGCTCAGTCATGATACGTTTGTCATTTGCCATGGCGATGCTTTGGAAGAAGTCTACACGCTCTTTGACAATGTGGGCAAGGTTGAGCCTTTCTTGAGAATAGTCCACAGAGTTCTTGGTAATGATAAAGCTCATGGTCTCATAAGAGTTCCTCAGTGTTTTGACCGCACTGTCTATCTCTTTGGTGTAACTGTCACTGCCGTACTCCATCGCTCTGAGCTCATTGTTGAGGGTAATGATGCTCAGTGGGGTTTTCATCTCGTGCATGGCACTCTGGACGAAGCTGTCCTGTTCACTGAGCCGCTGCTCCTTCCGGCGTATTTTGGCAATGAATAGAATACTTATGACACCGAGTATGGCAAGCATAAGCATGATGAGGTTAAGCCAAAAGAGTTTCTTGTATAAAACACTCTCATCGAAAGTGATGGTATAGATGATTCTAAACTTGCTGGAGAGGGGAATGGTTGTAAGCATGTATATCTCTTTGTAATGTATACCGTTTTGAACATGGCACTTCTCTACAATCTGATTGTCCTGCATTATTTTAAGCAGCTTTCCTGCACGCTGCTTGATTGCAATGAGCTCTGAGCTGCTGCGGTGATAGGAAGGATCCATAAAGAGGAATTCGTAGACGAAATCTTCATTGCCGTAACAGAAAGCATAGGCACTTTTCAGGAAAGTATTCTGTTTGATGATCTCTTCGATAGCTTTTAGCTCCCTCCCGAGATTGTCATAGGTATAACTTACTTGCAACAGGGCGGCTTTTTGCTTTCCGTTACGAGTGAGGTATTCACTGGTATAGCTGAAGAATCGTTCACCTTTGTTCTCCCGTATAGGCGTGGATACCCCTGTAATATTCTCTTCATACTGTCTGTCGAATATATCTTTGGCAAAACTCAGATCGAAACCGAGGTCTTTGGTATAGGTTGTGTTTGTGATGACAAGCTTGTCGTTGGCGATATAGATATTATACAGAGGCTTTTTCTCTTTTTCATTGATAAATGCATATATCTCATTGAGACTCGTATTGAGGTCATGACTTTCAAGATAAGTTTCGACGCTTCGATGTTTTTGCAGCAGCTTCTCTTTTTGCCGTTCATATCGGATGAAGAGTTTGGTAAGTAATGCAGATGTTTCTGTTTGCAGTTGATAAAAAAGAAGTTTGGTGTCCTTCTCATGATTCTCCACTATCTGTTTGTAGAGCAGTCGATAGCCAATAAAGTCTGCAAGCAGGAAGAGTGCGATCAGGATGAAGATAAAAGAGGAGAGTTTTACATTCTTCATCATTTTCCCTGCTTTTTAGGATATGATCATTTTAACGAAAAAAGAATTAAATATCTCCTGATAATCATTGTTATAAATGAATTAACGAACCGTTAAAAGTGTTTGGATATACTCAACAATAAACTCACCACAGGATACCTTATCATGTTTGATAT
>JAJRRK010000073.1 GCA_024279555.1 Campylobacterales bacterium | reverse complement strand
GCCGACAGTCCGGCATATTTGGAGAGTCGTTCGAATAAGTAGGAGAGTTTCACTTAAAATCCTGTAATCAAAAAGTCAATGGCGTTGATGATATCACTGCTGTTTGCAGATAGGTTATCAACTTTTTTACCCAGTGCTTCTGTAGGCAAAGTAACCATTTCAGGAACGATTGCAGCGAGCTTTCTCCCTTTGACTACTACAATCGGTTCCAGACCATTCATGCGACTTGAAATCTGTGTCGAGAGCGGGATAAGCAGTCTTGTTTGCAGACCTTCATGGAAACTATGCTGAACATCCAAAAAATAAGGGAACCCCTCATTGCTCATCGCATCGAGATTTTCATAAACATCAAACTGCACCACTGAATCTCCCCATTCGTTGACCTAATGTACCATGTTTTCTTATGCGTTCATTATAAGCTTCGATCGCCTCTCTATTCTCCTCCAGCCAACGCTTCTCTTTCTCTTTGCGTACCAACTCTTCCAAACTCTTCTCAAAACTGGCGGAGAGATTGATGCCGTATGATTTTGCCTGAGCAAGCAGATCACTGTTGACGGAAAGGTTTGTCGCTTTTTTGGGTGCATCCGTATCATAAATATAACTCATGCGTACTCCTTATGCGTATTAAGCATATTATAGATAAATTGAAGTCTGTTGTCAATTATTGATAGTATGTCTTCAGTCTCCATCCCCAACCGCTTCGCCAGCGTTTTTCTCCTCTCTCAGGCGGCGAGTTCCTGATGCGTCTGTCAAGCATCGCCTTGGCGGAGTCGGCAAAGGCTTTGTACTTGTTGGGATTTTTCATATCCATATGCTCGAGTACCTGTAGCAGCCCCCAGCCCTGTCCGTGGTAGCGTTCGCTTTTGAGCGTTCCCTCCCCTTTGAAATTGGTATAGTCAATGAGAATATAGAGTCCGCGTTCATCGACACTGCCGTCTTTTTTGTAGAGAATGTGGTTGAAGCGTCTTTTGACCTCCACCGCTCTTTTAGGGTCATCTATAGTGTCAAGGATCTGCGGCAGTGCCTGCATCATCCTGTCAGCCATGAACTCCGCCTGCACCGAACGGGTACGGTTAAGAAAGTTGAAGAGTTCCCTATACTTTTGGCTTTTGGCTTTTTTGGCTGCGAAAAATTCCTTTTTGGTCTGCCACGGGAAATCGGTGTTATGGTTGAGCCATTTGGGCATTTTGACATGCTTCTTCTCCATGAATGCAACCACCATCGGGAAGACTTCACGAAACCGCTCCGTATGCCCTTTGGGAAACCAAATGAAATGTCCTATGCCAAGAGAAGCGAAGTCCTCCCCCTTGTTCCACCAGATCAGATACTTGTCTTTTCCCATCCCCTCGTTGAGCCATACTTTTTTGGCAATATAATCCGCCTGCTTCTGCGTGATGTGAAGCTCCTGTGCAAAAAGCACCCCCGCCAATAGAACCCAAAACAACAATCGTCTCATACATCCTCCGTTAATCATCAACATGTATAGTTTCACTGATTATACATATTTCCAGATTAAAGGGTACCTCGATGAAAAGACGGCTTGTATACAAACTACTTCTTCTTTTGGGTATTGCAACGATGCTTCAGGCAGAGACGGTCGACCTTAACGATCTATCGGGAGACTGGCACCTGAGAGTGCTCGACGGGCATGAAGTACGCAAGGCAAGAGCCATTTTGGACTTCAAACCTGAGAAGATGAGTATCGAAGGGTTCGATGCATGCAACCGCATCAGCGGCAAGCTTACACCCATAGGAAACGGCAGCTACAAAAGCAGGCTCAAACGTACCCGTATGGCATGCAGAGGCAATATTCACCGCTATGTCAGTAGCAGACTGATAGAGACTATCGAGAGTGGCTTCACCATCAAAAAGGAGACGCGTTACGGGATCGACGGCATCACCATCAAAAGTGCCACACATGACCTCTTTTTTAAGCGGATGGGGAGGTGAGCGTTAACAACACTTTATCTTTCTTAAACCTCACCGTTTTTTATTTCCTGAAAAAATGATCCGATCCTCTCTTCAAACCAATATAGCGGTTTGAAAATACTTCCTGACACAAACCCCACATGCCCGCCGTGTGCACTCAGTTCCAATCTGACAGTATCGGAGAGCTCTTCTGATGAAGGGATCACTGCAGGGGTCATGAACGGGTCATCTTCGGCATGCAGTATCAGTGTCGATACACCGATAGTTCTGAGGTACTGGCGAGATGAAGAGGCTTTGTAGTAAGCTTCCGCCGAAGCGAAACCGTGTATCTTTGCCGTATAGAGTTCGTCGAACTCACGTATGGTTTTGATCGCCTTGACTCTTGCTGCATCGATGCCAAGATAACGCTCCATATCGAAGCGTTCATACTTTTGCAGCAGATTTTCTTTGAGTGGAGTGAGCAGATGGCGCTGATAGATTTTGGCAAAGCCGTTTTCCAAAGTGTCGGCTGAAATATCCAGTTGCATCGGTACCGAAACGGCTGCCGCTGCTACAAGCGGTGCATTGCTTCCCCACTCCCCCAACAATTTTAACAACACATTCCCCCCGATGGAAAAACCAACTGCATAGAGCGGTGCATCAGGGTAAAGTGTATGCAGATGTTCTATCCATCCTCTGGCATCTGCCGTATCACCGCTGTGGTAGGCACGCGGCAGATCATTGGGTTGGCTGCCACACCCGCGAAAGTGCATCAGTACCGGCACAAAACCCGCTCTGTCCAGTGCCTTCATCATGCCTACAATATAGGACGACTCCACCGAGCCCTCCAAGCCGTGTAAAAGCACCACGATCGGCTTGCTGCCATCTGCCTCCCCGTACCAGACGCACTCGATAAAGTCTCCATCAGGGAGTCTGAATATCTCCGTTCTTGTTCCTTCAATCTTCTCCTGTCTAAAGAAGGTGGCATAAAGGGTTTGAAGATGCGGATTTTGAAGCAACGGTGCCGGCAGAAAAGTGCTTGGGGTGATTTTGGGGTTCAATCGGTCTCTTTTATATCGATATTCTCTTATGGCAACATAAATGATTGCTTCATAGGTGTGACCGTGTCACACCTACGGTTCTATACCAAATTAGACAAACGAAGGGGCATCATTCGCAAACAAAATAAGGTCTCCTGCACGTGTCTGCTCCACCAGCATCTCCTCCATCTGTGCCTTGCTCTCAAGCTTCACCAGTTTTGCAGGATCGACGAACTGCTTGAAGATAGCATAGTTGAGATCTCCCGTGACCACCACTACATCGAAGACCTCATCGGCACGCTTGGCAACCTGTTCGTTAAGCGCGTCATCCACCTCGACCAAGCCGGGAGTGATGACCACTTTCCGTCCTTGATAGGTACTTGCCAGATCGAATGCTGCCATCATGCCGTCGATGTTGCCGTTGAAAGAGTCATCGAGGATCACCTTGCCACCCGCGTCGATGCGTTGGAGACGGTGATCGACCGGTTTGAGGGTTTGAAGCTGCTTTTGGATGATCTCATCATCCAACCCCAATGCTTTGGCGACCAACACGGCAGCAGCAAGATTCATGGCATTGAACGCACCGAGTATGCTGGCGGTGTAGCGTGTACCGTTAAGGGTGAAACTCGTCCCCTCCAGCGTCGCTTCGACATCGCTGATAACAAACTCCGGTGCAGGAAGATCAGGGTTTTCCGCCGCCACTTCACCCGTACCGTAAACATGCACATGCTCCGAGTCGGGTTTGACCATAGCACTTTCATGGATGTACGCCTCCTTGAGCCGTTTGGTCTGCATAATTTCCATCTTGGTATTGCGGATATTCTCCATACTCTTGAAGTACTCGATATGTGCAGGGCCGATCTTGCCCACCACCACATAGTGCGGGTTGACGAAGGTGGAAATCTCAGCGATGTCACCCTCCCCTCTGGCTCCCATCTCT
>JAJRRK010000072.1 GCA_024279555.1 Campylobacterales bacterium | reverse complement strand
GATACTATTCTCATACCCCATAAATAGTCCTTTTTGCGGTTCTTTTTGCTTATGAATTATAGCGTTAAGTGCCTGTTTATGGGGCTTTGATACAGGTTTTACTTATGGATTTTTTGTGATTTAGGTGCGAAAGTTGAGATTCAATGTCTAAATATGACCTATCATTTTCATCCAGAGGCTGAACTTGAGCTCAATCAAGCCATAACATACTATGAAGAGTGTCAACCTCATCTTGGCATTGAGTTTACGGAAGAGGTATTTCAAACGATTCATAGAATACTAGACTTTCCCAAATCATGGCAAGTTATGCACCAAGATATCAGACGATGTCTTACCAGGCGTTTTCCTTTTGGTGTTATCTACTACCAAAAAGATGAACAAATTATTATTTTGGCTGTGATGCAACTAAACCGTGAACCTGGTTATTGGCTGGAGAGAAGATGATGATAGACATACCACTCAAATTTAGACACGAAGGGGCTTACATCATTACCCACCATGCGATGGAATCGGCAAAATTTCTTCAATCATAATGTATCTTAAAAATAAAACTGCCGCTTTTTTTACTGTTCTGATCTTTGGGCTCTTTGGCTACATCCTCTACCAGGGGCTCAAACCACCTGTTTCTGTCATTATTCAAGCAGGGCATGAAGGACGCACCTGCGGCAATACCGGAGCAGTATGCAGAACCGACAAAGAGGTGGAGTGGAACATCCTTGTGGCGAATGAAGCGGCCAGACAGCTCAAAGCATGGGGCATCGATGTCAAACGTGTGCCTGCCGATACCGGTCTTGAACGAGCCAAAATTGCTGTAGCCGTTCATTTTGATGCGGCAAAGCACATCTGTCACTCCGGCGCATCAGTAGGCTACCCCGACAACAATGCCTCCTTCACCTTTGCACAGCGCTGGAAATCCCTCTATAAGCCTTATTTTCCATTTGGATGGCACACGGACAATTTTACGGATAATCTCAAGAACTATTATGCCTACCGAGAGATACGTACGGAGAAATTTTTAGTCCTTGAACTCGGAGAGATCACTTGCAAAAAACAGGCCGAATGGCTCAGACCAAGACGCAAAAAGATCGCCCAACTCATCGCTTATACCATTGCCATTGAGCTTGGCAAAGAGGTCAAAAAACCCGCTTTATAATCATTCAACCCTTTTTATGGTAAAATAATCTCTTCAAATTTTTACACGCATTCAAACACGTGTATAAGGACGTCCTTATGAGACACTTTTTGACACTGGCGGACTTCAGCAAAGAAGAGCTGCTGGAGATGATCGATCTTGCGATCAAGATCAAGGCACAGACCAAACGCAAAGAGTTCGTTCCCTACATGGAGCGGCAGACGCTGGGGATGATCTTCGAGAAGAGCTCTACCCGAACCCGTGTGAGCTTTGAGACCGGTATCTACCAGCTGGGCGGCGTTGGGCTCTTTCTCTCTGCCAATGATATTCAGCTCGGACGCGGCGAACCCATGAAAGATACCGCCCGCGTCATCAGCCGCATGGTCGATATGGTGATGATCCGTACTTTTGAGCAGAGCAAGCTCGAAGAGTTCGCCGAGTACTCCCAAGTACCCGTCATCAACGGACTGACCGACAGCTACCACCCGGTACAACTGATGACGGATTACCTGACCATGATCGAGTTTGACAAAGCGGACAATCCTGTATGCGCCTATGTGGGTGACGGTAACAATATGACCCATTCATGGCTGATGCTTGCTGCCAAGCTCGGTTTTGAACTGCGTGTGGCGACTCCCAAAGGGTATGAGTGTGATCCCGCCATCGTTGAAAGAGCATTATCCTTTGCCAAGGAGAGCGGTGCCAAGATCACCTTCGGCAATGACCCCATCGAAGCAGTCAAGGGGTGCGATGTGGTCACTACAGACACCTGGGTAAGCATGGGACAGGAGGCGGAAAAAGAGATACGCCTCAAAGCCTTCAAAGGCTACATGGTCGATGATGCTATGATGTCCCATGCCAAGCCTGATGCCATCTTCCTCCACTGTCTGCCTGCCTACCGCGGGTATGAGGTAAGTGAAGAGACCTTTGAGAAACACGCCGATGTCATCTTCACCGAAGCGGAGAACCGCCTGCATGCGCAGAAGGGCATTATGGTATGGCTTGACAGCCACCGAAAATAGACCAGTAGGGTCGGTTTACCGACCACCTCAATTCATATACTCCAATGCGTTTTAATGGTCGGTAAACCGACCCTACGCGGTATGATATGAGTATATTTTAAAAGGAAACCTTTTGAGCACCATTGATTTAGAAAAATTCAGCAAATACTCCAAACCGGGACCCCGCTACACCTCCTACCCGACCGCACTGGAGTTCAATGAGGACTTCAAATATGACGATTATCTCAAGTATCTCGAAGAGGGTGAGGAGAAACTCTCACTCTATGTCCACCTGCCGTTTTGCCGAAGTGCCTGCTACTTCTGCGGCTGCAATGTGGTATTTACCTCCAAAGAGGAGAAGCTGAGCACCTACATAGAGTACCTCAAAAAAGAGATCGACATTCTTGCGCAGCATCTTGATACCAACCGTGAAGTGATCCAGTTCCACTTTGGCGGGGGGACACCTACTTTCTACAAAGCCTTCGAGCTTGACGAGATCGTCTCCTACATCAAATCAAAATTCCCCAACTGGAGTGATGATGCCGAGGTCAG
>JAJRRK010000071.1 GCA_024279555.1 Campylobacterales bacterium | reverse complement strand
GGGAATTCGAAAATGTATCTGCTCACAGGTCGCCTCTTATCGTTCTCCCCGAAGGGTGCTGGTGCTTTCGCCCATACTCTATGTTAGATTTTTTCATCTTAGCTACGGCTAGGATTTCAAAAATCTGCCTTGATTATGAACGAAATCACCAGCATCAAGTTTCAGGTTATATGTTGGTGCGGTAATAAAATACAATCTCTTAAAAAGGTACCCATGAAGCCCATCTACCCCCTCAACATCAAAAATGAATTTGTCTTCAACCCCTCGCCGCGGGATTTTACTGTCGAGGAGATACCGCTGTATGACTTTACGGGGGAGGGGGAGCATCTGGTGTTGAAGGTGCGTAAAAAAGAGATGACCACATGGGGGATGCTCGATGCCATCTCGACACACCTTGGCATCAGGCGGCGTGATATTGGCTATGCGGGGCTGAAGGACAAGCATGCCATGACCATTCAGTACATCTCACTGCCTGCCAAACTTGAAGAGAAACTCTCTGCCTTCAGCCATGACAAAATCAAGATACTCGACACCTTCCGCCACAACAACAAAATTCGGGTAGGGCACCTCAAGGGCAACCGCTTTGAGATACGCCTCAAAAAGGTACTTGGCGTACAAAAAGAGAAGCTCGACTCTGTTCTCAAGTGGATCAAAGCCAACGGCGTACCCAACTACTTTGGCAACCAGCGTTTCGGCACCAACGGCAACAACTGGGAAGAGGGTAAAAAACTGCTTGAGGGCACACTGAAGATGCGGGACAAAAAAACCCGTGAGTTTTTGATGGGTTCCTACCAAAGCTATCTTTTTAACAAATGGCTGGCAAAACGCATGGAGCTGAACCTGCTACTGGAAAAGTTCACCGAATCAGAGACTGAGCAGGTAATGGGACTGCCCGAAGGCTCGCTCAAAGGGGTCAAGAAACAGCCAAGCTTTTACAAACTGCTTGAAGGCGATTTGATGATGCACTACCCCTATGGCAGACTCTTTGAAGTTGAAGATCTGACAACAGAAGCCGAACGCTTTGCCGCCAAAGACATCGCCCCCACCGGACTCATCCCCGGCAGCAAAACCAAGCGGGCTTCTGGACTGGCAGGGTATTTTGAACAGATGTTCGATGAGGAGATGAAACTCTTTGGCGCCAGACGCTACGCCTGGGTGCAGGTAACGGAGATCAAAAAGAAGTACATCGAAGAGCGGGCGCACTATGAGCTTTCGTTCGTGCTGCCTAAAGGGTCGTATGCTACCAATGTGCTGGATGTCTTGAGGGGAGAGCCGTTGTAGGTTCGGCAGTGCTTATTGGTCATTGGTGTCTTGGAAAGTGATGCACTCTATAATGGTTTTTCTTATTTTGGGTAAGTGTTTGCGTAAAACCAGTTCCAAAATTTCATCATCGACACTGTCGTAATCGTGTGCAATAAAGTTTCTTACCGCATTAAGTCCACGAAGATCTTCTTTGCCAAAATGGCTGAGTAACTCGAAAGCATTTTCTTCTTTAAGCTTGTTGAACTGCTCTGCAATGGTGATGATTTTCATTCTAATCGCCGGACGTAGTACACGATCTTCAAGAGCAGGAACAATCTTACCTTCTTTTTGTTCAATGAAATAGTCAATATCATCCATACTTAGCAGTATTTTTTCGAGACGTTTTTTCACAGTGCTATCTTCTCCTGCTTTAAGCTCTCAAGCAAAAGCGGGTCTTTTGTATTTTCGGGGATAAGATCAACCGGATGCTTCAATTCTCTTTCAAGCTCTTTTTTAATCTCTTCAAGCGCAATGAGTTTTTTAAAGCCATTTTCAGGATAGAAAACGGCATGATCTATCTTATATGTAAGATCAATGTCGCTATAAGCATCCGCTGTACCTCTTGCCTGGGAGCCGAACAGTCCTGTGATCTGTATACCTTTAGGCAATGTATGATTATAGTTTTTGAGAAATAAAATCAGTTCTTTTTGTTTCAACATAAAATATTATAGCATATTTTACCATGTCTTGTATGGATGTCCAATCAGATAGCTGTTGCGGTATCGTGGATCGTCTGATACCTCCTGTGTGACCCATTCGGGCTTTTCAAATGTTTCATCCTCGCTTGAGAGTTCAATCTCTGCGATGATCAAGCCTTCGTTCTCCCCCTCGAAGATATCCAGTTCCCAGGTATGCCCCTGATGTTTGATAAGATAGCGCTTTTTCTCGATATAGGGTTTTTCACAAAGCTCTGCGAGCATTGCTTCGGCATCAGAAGGGGGGATAGGGTACTCAAATTCCGAACGGGTCAGCCCTGTGGCGCGGCCTTTAATGGTGAGGTAGGCTTGGTCATCGGTACGGCGGATGCGTACGGTGGCATTTTGGGCAGGAATGTAGCCCTGTTTGATGATAAGCGGCCGGGGAAGCGGTGGGAGTTTGGTGGTGTCGACGAGGAACTTGCGTTCGATCTCCTGTGCCATTGAAAGTTACTTTTGCTCTTTTTTGCGTACGATGTCTGCACCGAGGGCTGCGAGTTTGCCCTCCAGATCGTCATAACCGCGGTCGAGGTGGTAGATGCGGCGGACATTGGTGGTGCCTTCGGCTACCAGTCCGGCAAGAACAAGGGCAGAGGAGGCGCGCAGGTCGGTTGCCATGACATCAGCACCGTAGAGTCTGTCCACCCCTTTGACCGCAGCTGTGTTGCCTTTGAGCCAGATGTCAGCCCCCAGTCGGTTGAGTTCGCTCACATGCATGAAACGGTTCTCAAACAGCCGCTCTTCAATAAGACTTTCTCCTTCAGCAACGACTGCCACTGCCATAAGCTGTGCCTGCATATCTGTAGGAAAGCCCGGGTACTCTACCGTAACAATATTGACCGGCTTGATCACTTCGGCAGGGTGTATGGTTATGCTGTTTTCACCGATGGTAAAAGTAAATCCCATCGATTCGAGTTTGTCGATGGTTGCGCGGATATGCTCAGGTTCTACCGCTTCAAGGGTGATCTCGGAATTGGTAATCGCACCGGCACAAAGGTAGGTACCCGCCTCAATACGGTCTGGGATGATCCTGGTTTCGGGGAAGGTCAAGGGTACACCGCCTGTTCCTTCAATGGTCAGTTCACTGGTACCGGTGCCTTTTATGCTAACCCCGGCTGAGGCAAGCATCTCGCACAGTTGGACGATCTCCGGCTCTTTGGCGGCGTTGATGATGGTAGTGGTACCGTTTGCAAGTGCCGCTGCCATGAGGGTGTTTTCCGTACCGCCGACGGTAATGGTGTCAAAAATGATTTTTGTACCTTTGAGTCCACCTTCGGGTGCGATGGCATGCACATATCCGCCCTTGATCTCGATGGTCGCTCCCATCGCTTCTAGCGCCTTGAGGTGCAGGTCAATGGGACGCTGACCAATGGCACAGCCTCCGGGAAGACTCACTTCACACTCGCCAAACCGAGCCAGCAGGGGACCAAGTACCAGAATGGAGGCACGCATCTGCGCGACGATCTCGTAGACTGCTTTGTGGGAGTTGATGGTACTGTTGTCAATGTGGGCAACGGTGCCTTCATGATCGACCTTGCCTCCGAGCATGGTCAAAAGCTTGAGGAGGGTACGAATATCTACGACATTTGGCAGGTTGGTGAGTGTGACAGGTTTGTCACTGAGTATCGTTGCTGCGATCACCGGAAGGGCGGCATTTTTTGCTCCGCTTATGGTTACCCTTCCGCTCAGTTTCTTTCCGCCGTTTATCTGTAGATAGTCCATTTCTCTTCCTCTTTATATTATGGAATAGGATTTTATCCAAAGATAGGTTAAGAGGAGGAGAATGAGTCGGTATATTTTATAATATTAAATAAGAAGTCTATTTTTACATTAAAAAATAGAAAAATTCATATTATTCACTATAATTTAAAGTAACTGTCAGAGAATCTGGTGTACTATATTTTCTAATATTTAGTGATCCGGGCACACAAAGCCCCGAATGAAGGGAAAAGATGTCAAGCAGTTTAGACAAGCTCAAAGCACTTACAAGCAAACTGGAAGAGAAGCTTGAACAGAAAAAAAGCCAACCGGTACAGACACTGATCACTGACGAGAGAGTAGAAAAAACAGCAGAGCCAACGGTTTCCTCTCCTGCACCAAAAAGCGAAAAAAAGCAGATCAAAAAAGCAGTGCCCGAGGATGTAAGACAGGCAAATATAGACCGTGTCAAAGAGCTGTATGAAAAGCTCAAGATCTATGAAAAGTCGCCTGATTTCGAGAATATTTTTATCTACAAGGCAATGAACCTTTCGGGTATCGGGCTGAAGGAAGAGGACTTTGGACAGGTCAGAGAGGGGAAATACATTCAGGTGATCGCCATAACCTATGAGCCGGACAAAAACGGAAAGAAAAAAGCGAAGAACATCTCTCTGGGGTATTTCGGTAAAGCAGAGACACTGGAACCAAAACTGAAGAACGAGATCATCGAATTCGTCCTGCGCTGGCGTTATGAAAAGGCTTTCCAGAACGTTGAACACTACAAAGAACTCATCGAAAAGATCGATATGCCTTTAGACAGGCTTTTCTGAGCAGAAGTACACTAAACACATCCTCTACTTACCGGGTCGTTTTGTACGACCCCATTCTTACAACTTCCGTTTCTATACTAATAAAACCTAAACAAAAATGCGCTACAATCGGGCTCTGATTTACCAAACACCATCAAGGATTTTCATGCATTTAGAACTAACCCCCGAAGCACTTTTGAAACAGCTTGGATACTCCGTTACCGAACAGACACTCAAACAGATCAACCGCATTTTGGACAATACCGACGGACTTGACAAATTCCTTCCCCATCTTCCGTCATTTGCCGATGCGCTTGCCATAGAGAAGGGCTATATCGCCATGTCCAACTCAGAAGACTACCTCAAGATCAAATGTGATGCCGACACCAATGCAGCCAACCTTACAGCTTTTACCGAACTGGTCAACCATTGGGCGGACAAATACAAACTCTCACTCAAAAAAGTAGACAACAAAAATACCTACTACATCATCGGACACAAATAGGTGCCGCTCTCAGCCCTCAATGACGAGCAGCTGAGTGCTGCCACCGCACCTCTTGGACACAATCTCATTATTGCCTCTGCCGGAACAGGCAAGACCTCGACCATCGTCGGGCGGATTGCCCATCTGCTCCAAAGCGGGCTAGAACCCTCGAAGATCCTGCTGCTGACCTTTACCAACAAGGCTGCGGGAGAGATGATCGCCCGTCTGGAGCGCTTCTTCCCTAAAAAGGTGGTCTCTCAAATAGAGTCGGGTACCTTTCATGCCGTCAGCTACCGCTGGCTCAAAGAGATGCACCCCAATCTGGCACTCAAACAGCCCAGTGAGCTCAAAACCCTTTTTCGCAGTATTTACGAAAAGCGAAATTTTGAACGTATGAATCTTGATGTGGCTCCTTTTTCGGCCACCTACCTCTATGAGATGTATTCACTCTATCAGAATGCTTCACTGGAGGGATTTGACAACTGGTTTTTGGAGAAATATCCCGAACATGAGGTGCTGATGGATGCCTATATGCATATCATCGAGGAGTTTGAAGAGGAAAAGATCGCCTATGGTTTTGCCTCATTCAATGATCTGCTGCTGCGTATCAAAGCCCATCTGGAAGAGAACACTATTGCCTTTGATGAAGTACTGGTTGACGAGTATCAGGATACCAACACCCTCCAAAGCGCGCTCATCGACTCACTCAAGCCCAGATCGCTCTTCTGTGTGGGTGACTATGACCAGAGCATCTATGCTTTCAACGGGGCAAACATCGAGAATATTGCTACCTTTTCGAAGCGTTACCCCAGTGCACAGGTATTTACCCTCAAGACAAACTACCGCTCCTCTGCACCCATTCTCTCACTTGCCAATCGGGTTATTGAGCGTAACGAACGCATCTACCCCAAGAAACTCGAAGTGGGGCGTCACGGAAAGGCTTACTCTCCGAAACTGCTGATCTACAATGATCTTTTCGAACAGTATCAGGCGATCGCACACTCCATCAAGCACACCCATGTACCCAACAACGACATTGCGGTCATTTTCCGTAACAACTCCTCGGCGGACGGGATAGAGGCGAGCCTGAGAGAACTTGGGATCACATGTAAGCGTAAGGGGGGTACCAGCTTCTTCGATGCCAAAGAGATCAAGTTCCTGCTCGATGTTCTCTCGTTACTGGTCAACCCCAAGGATATGATGGCGTTCATTCATATTTTCGAATATGCGGGCGGTATAGGGTCGGCACTCTCCAAAGAGATGTTCCAGTGCTTCAACCATTTCGGACGCGGCAGGTTCATGGACGGAGTGCTTCATCCCCTTGAAAAAGAGCTGCCCAAGCTCAACCCGAAAAAGAATGTGCAACTGGGGCTTTTCGATGATGACCAGGAGATCGGTTCTGCTACCCGGTTCAAACATCTCGATCTTCCGCCGGAAATCTACAGCCACCCGTTGCTCAAACATCCCAAGCTGACACAGGAGGGGGTGAAATTCTTCGCCAACTTCTACCGTCTCATGCAGACCATCGAACAGGAGCAGTATCCGGCTACGATCCTACAGACTGTTATCTCTTCAAGACTCTATGAGGGAATTATCGAACTTCTCTCCAAGCAGCGGGGACGGCTCAAGAACGGAGAGATAGACGAAGAGAAGCGAAAAACCGCCAGAGAGCGCATTATCCGCAAAGCCAGACTGCTGCTTGATCTTTCACGGCAATACAAGGATCTCAGGCGATTTGTCAATGCCATGGTACTTGGCGGCGGTGAATTGAGCGAGGGGGAAGGGGTCAATCTGCTGACCGTTCATGCCAGCAAGGGGCTTGAGTTCCCGGAGGTCTATGTGGTCGACCTGGTCGACGGTCGTTTCCCCAACCGAAAAATGATGAGTTCTATCGAGGAGGAGCGAAGGCTCTTCTACGTAGCGGTCACACGCGCCAAGGACAAACTCTACCTCTCTTTGGCAAAATATGACAAAGTCAAAAAACTCGAGTACAAACCCTCACAGTTCCTGCATGAGGCGGGGCTCATCAAAGAGGCATTCGTGCCACCTGATACGAAGAAGAAAAATCCAGCCTAGCTGTTCTTCCAGCGCTTGTCCCGAATGCTCATCTGTTTGCTGACCTCGTCATAGGCGATGTCGAAGAGGTCGATCTCCTTGATGAGGGAGCTGAGCTTCTTGTAACCGTAGTTGAGCGGGGAGAAGGAGGATTTGTTATTGATGTACTGCCCGACCGAGCCGAGGTTTGCCCAGCCGTAGTCGTCTGCTGTCTGCTCCACAGCGGTTCGAAGCAGGTTCACCAGCCAGCTGTCCTGCCTGAGTTGTTTCCCTGTCTTTCTTCTCTGTTCTTTTTGTACAGGGGTTTCGGGTGCATTCTCATCGTCACTGTTGCCTACAAGATTCTCGGTGAAGATGAACTGCGAACAGGCTGCCATGAAAGGCTTGGGGGTCTTCTTCTCTCCAAAGCCAAATACCTTGATGCCCTCTGCCTGTACACGCATCACCACAGGTGTGAAGTCACTGTCGCTGGTGGCAAAGGCAAACGCATCGATGTCTTTGGTGTGCAGCAGGTCGATGGCATCGATGGTCATGAGGATATCTGTGGCATTCTTGTTCTTGGAGTAGTCGAACTGCTGAATGGGTTTGATGGCGAACTCCAAGAGTTTGTCTTCCCAGTTTTTAAGGTTCTCCTTGGTCCAGTTGCCGTAGGCCTGGCGGATGTTCACCACGCCGTATTTGCTAAGTTCGTTGATGATACCCTCGATCGAACGGTGTGAAATGTTGTCACAGTCGATGAACAGGGCTATGTGGTCTTCTTTTTTGGTCATGTTGCTTCTTTTTTTCAGCCATTATACCATGCATTAGTCACCAAGAGTAAACAGACCGAGATAATTTTTGATGGGTTTGCCTGCATTGACCCAGCTTTCAATACCGCCTTTGAGGTTGACGACGTTGCTGAACCCAAGCTCTTTAAGACGCTGCGCCGCCATCAGTCCTCGCGCACCCTTGAGACAGTAGCAGACGATGGGACGTTCGCTCATCTCCACCAGTGTTTCATCCACGGCGAACTCCAGTTTGCCACGAGGAATGGTAAAAACCGTTTCTGCAGGGATTACTCCGGACGCAAATTCGTCATGTTCCCGTACATCGATGAGTACCATCGTCTCAAGATCGATCTCATCCACCCCGATCTGCTTCACATCCTGCTGTGCTCTTTCAAGCAGTGCTTTGAGATGCCCTTTGATCTGTGACATGTCACAACGGGCATAGTACCGTTTCATCTGTTCGTTTTGATTCATGATTGCCTCCTTTCTCTCATTATAGCACGAGAGCAAGAAGGATGTAAAGGGATAAGGGTTAAGACTGTGGTTTGTAGTAGGTGAGTGTTGAACGACCGAATTTTTTCTTTTTTACTTTTTCCAGTGTACCGATCTTGCCGGGCATGGTCAATTTCGTCATGTGCTCCACTGCGACCATTTCACACACATCAGGTTCTATCTGCTCGATAAGTGCGATGGTCTTGTCGTAGACATCGTCCATGCCGTCACGGGTGGAGAAAGGGGGGTCGAAGTAGAAATAGGTCTTTCCTCCCTGCCGCTTCACCAGTCCGTAGACCGTCTCGAAGTTCTCGAAACTGTCACCATAAAAAGCATGGCAGCGTGAGGGGTCGGTCTGTTTGATGTTGTTCTCCAGTGAACGGAAGGCGATTTTGTTGTACTCCATGAAGTAACACTGTGCCGCACCGCGACTGAGCGCCTCAAGTCCTACAGAACCGCTGCCGGCGAAAACCTCGACGAAATTACGGTCGATGATATCAAACTGTATGGTATTGAAGAACGACTCACGCAAAATCGACTTGGAGCTGCGTGTAGTGGAGATGTCAGGTATTTCGATACGTTTGCCTTTGAATTCTCCGGCGATGATGGTGGTAGTGAAGAGTTTAATCTTCTCTTTGACTCTTCGGGTATTTTCGTTTCTTTCTTTTTTCATGGGCGTATTCTATCAAACTTCTCTGTAGGGTGGGTTTACCACCACCTTATATTAGAGGTGCCCTTAAAACTTTACGATGGTTTTAAGCGTATTGATCAGCCGACTTGAAGGCTTGGTATCGCGTCTCTCCTTGCCAGGTTCTGTCGTAGTAATAATGGTGCGTCCGGTCACCAGCTTGCTGCCGTCCTTCTTGCGGATACCCCAGTAGGTGTGCATAATGACCGGTTCACCTTTATACTGTCCAAGGTAAAGTACGATGTGTCCTGGGACATAGAGAAGCGAACGGAATGGCTCTGCCTCACGGATGATCTTCTTTTTTTTCTTCCGGGGAGGAATCCCCTTGATGTAAACAGATTGGCCATCCTGTGCCTGTTTGCTTGAGTTCCGTCGCAGAAAGATACCGAAAACCCCGAGAAAATCGCGTGTCGTTGCTGAACAGTCACGGCAGCCATACCCACCGCCCCAGCCATAAGGTTCATTGTAGAACTCTTTTGCCACCTTTGCGACATTGGCGGCAGTGAAGGGAAGCGGTTTTTTGGCGATAATACCGGGGGTGCGTACCTGTACTTTCTTGATAAGCGCCTGTCCGGTTGCACTGCGTGCTGCCGCAAGATAGCGTTTGCCGTCTTTTGCCACAGGGAAAAGTGTACCCAGCTTGACAAAGCTGACAGGTCTGCCTTTTTCATTATAGAGGCGTAAATTGTCTTTAACGGTCATGGCGTATGTGCCATTTTTAAATTTGCGTATGAATTTGTCATCAACGAAAGCGAGGTCATGTACTTTGATCCACCCGAAAGCGTAGGAGGCACGGACAAACGCCCATTTTCTGTCTTTGGAGAAGTGTGAGACATAGAGCGGCACGTTCATGTGCAGTGCAGAGTTCTGGTTGTAGTTGAAAGGAAACCCCTCTCCGGGTTTGCGCGGATCAAGGTAGAAAGCCTGTGAGGTCGGCAGTGCATGCACATTGGTACGTTCTGTCGTGATGGCATGGTAGCGTTTGCTGTCTTTGGCACTGTAGTTGGCGTTGTGTATCCACTTTTTGTAGACTGAAGCGGGAATGGGTTTTCCTGATGCAGTGTATATCTTGTTCTTGCTCACAAAGCGTATCTCCCAGCCAAAATCCTTCAAAGGAATGTCAAGTTTTCGCAACGTCCACGGTTTGAAGTATTTTCGGTTGAACTGTTCATCAGCCCGTTTCTGTCTCATCCTAGGCCATGGCTTAATCTGCTTCGCATAGTAAGCCGGATCCTGGGGGATGCGCTTCATGTCAGCTACCATCCCCTTGGGCATATGATCGATGCGGCTGGGCTTTCGCTTGCTTGGTTTAAGTACATAGTCTGCATGGAGCAGAGAAAGTGAGAAGAGAACAAGTACCGAAAGGGAGAAGAGTCGTTTAAAGCACATAAGGCATCCGTTTTGATTTTTGAAAAATCATAATATAGTTTGGTTAACGGTTGGTGTATTGCCAGAGGAAAAACCTCCAGAAAGTACCAAGGGTAGATAATATTAATTTATAGTTTGATATAATGGACAGATAGACAAAATATGCTTAAGAGGATACAGTTGAAGTGGTATAACAGTGTGAAAGTAAAACTGATCGGCTTTTTTGTCACTGTTTCCATCTTTTTTCTCATTAGCATCATCGCTGCATTTTTATCATTAAGACAGGATTATCTTCAAAACCGTCAAACATATACGCAGACATTCAACGTAAAAGACCTGCAACTCAAAAAAGAGATAAGTTCCCTCAACCAGTCACTTATCGAGAATTCCAATGCACTTTTTGCCAACATGCTTCTTGTGACCCTCTTGCTGACTATTCTGGCGACACTCATAGGCTATATTGCGCTCAAAGCCCTTTTTATCAATCCTATTGAAGCGATCAACAAACAACTTGACCAAATGACTTCAGAGAATACGCTGCTTGAATGTGCAGACAAAGGTGAAATAGGGCTATTGGTCGAGAATCTCAATCGCCGTACGATCAATCTCGCCAAATCCAGGGCGAAAGAGGCAAAAGAGCATGAACTGCGTCTTGCACATGAAGAGATGCTGATACAACAGTCGAAGATGGCACTGATGGGCGAGATGATGGACTCCGTCGCACACCAGTGGAAACAGCCGCTCAACGCCCTGACACTCTACAGTGAGCTGATCCGTAACGACTTCGAGGACGGGGTCGTTGACAAGGCCTACATTGAGGAGTACAGAAAGAACCTGCAGGTTCAGATAGACCATATGATCAATACCCTCGATGAGTTCCGCTCCTTCTTCCGTCCCAACAAGGAACAGGAGAAATTCAAACTCATCAATATTGTCAACTCCGCACTTTTTCTTGCCAAAGATGATATTCTCAAGCATCGTATACTGGTTCAAGTCATACAGGAGGATGATATTGAGATCATCGGTTACCCCAACGAGTTTAAGCATCTTATTCTGAATATCATCAACAATGCCAAAGATGCATTCATCGAGAATACCGTTGAAAAAAGGCTTGTCACCATTGCGCTGATCGCATCAGAGGAGGGAGACAAACTGGAAATATGTGACAACGCCGGCGGCATTCCAGAAGAGGTCATCGAAGATATTTTTGAAGCGAATGTAACGACAAAAGAGGAAGGGAAAGGAACCGGGATCGGTCTCTATATGAGCCGGCAGATCGCACACAAACACCATGCGAGCATTGAGGTTGAAAACAGAGACAATGGTGCCTGCTTCATCATTGCTTTCAGGAAGAAGCCGCACTTCCCGCAAGATAGCCGCTAGCAAAAGACCACTGCAAGTTATATCCGCCGCAGGGTCCGTCCAGATTCATGACTTCACCGCAAAAATAGAGTCCTTTAAGCTTTCGGCTCTCCATGGTATAGGGATCGATCTCCTTGAGGCTCACACCGCCGCGTGTGATCATTGCCATTTTGAACCCTTCATGTCCATTGACGGTAAGCGGTGTCCAGACCAGAAGTTTGAAGAGCCTGTCTCTGGCCTTCCCCTCCTGTTTTGCAAGCGTGACCTCGGGATCTGTACCGGCAAGTTTACACAGTTCCAGACTCAGAGATTCGGGCAGCAGGGTCTTGAGCAGTAAAAGGGTAGAGATGTCCGGCTTTTGGGCGATCGCTTTTTTGAAATGTACCCGTATCTGTTCTTCGTTCATTCCCTTGGTAAAGTTCGCCACCAGCGGTACTTCATCATATTTGGCAAGCAGAGGGGTGATCTCACGGGAGAAATCGAGTACCACCGGACCGCGGATACCCTCTTTGGTGAAGATGAGATCCCCCTTGGCATGCAATTTTTTATATTTTTTCATATTAACACGCAACTCAACCTTTGCTATGGTGTCTGCTCGGCAGTTTTCGACCCATTTCTCTTTGGTTTTCAACGGCATCATCGCAGGATGAAGCGGGGTGACTGTATGCCCGACCGATTCGGCGATCGGGTAGCCGTCGCCTTCGGTACCAAGCATTGGGTAGCCCTTGCCGCCTGTAGCGATAATCACTCTGGAAGCAAAAAAAACATCACTCTGAGTACGCACGCCCATGACCCTCTTTCTGTCATACTCCAGAGAGACAACGCGTTGCGAGCACAGTACCTCTACACCAAGACGATCCATCTCCGATTCGAGGGCATTGATGATGGTAGAGGAGCTGTGCGTGACGGGAAAGATACGAAATCCGTCGGGTGCATGGCTCTGTACACCGATCTGGCTGAAAAAATCTGTGAGCGCTTTATGGTCGAATGCATTGAGGGCCGGCATCATGAACTTGCCATCCCTTCCGAAAGCTGACATGAAGCTCTCATTGTCAAGTGTGTTGGTAAGGTTGCAGCGGCCGCCACCTGTTGCCTTGAGCTTCGCCCCGATACGGGAGAGTTTCTCCAGTAACAACACCCGCCGTCCGTTTCTTGACGCCACAATAGCCGACATCATACCGGCAGCACCGGAGCCGACTACGATCACATCATATTTCTGTACCATATTTTTCCCTTCATTTCCACTGACAAATCATGTATAAAAAACAACAATATCATAAAAATGTCATACGATTAACATGCGATTAACATTAAATATGTATAATTTCATTAACCCTTTCCTACAAAATGTTTACTCTTCCTTTCCAAAGCAGAAACATTCTTCTCCCTTTTTAAGTGGGGAAGGGCTTATCACATTCCATACTTCTAACATAAACAATCGTATAATACCCCAAACCAACCTAAGGCATGACCATATCATGAAAATCCAGCGAGAGTTCTCCCAGAATGCCAGAGCCTATGACGAGGTCAATGTCATTCAAAAGAAGGTCGTACAGGAACTTTTGAAAAAAATAGACGATACTCCGCGCCGTTTGCTCGATATCGGATGCGGCAACGGAACACTCTTCAAAGCGATCGACTGGCAGATAGAGACATTCGTGGGCATGGATTTTGCCGAAGGTATGTTAACACTGCATCCTAAAAAGAATGGGGTAATCCTGCTTCAAAGAGACTTCAATACCCCCGATGCTTTCAAAGGTCTCGAAGGGCACCGTTTCGAACGCATTGTCTCTGCTTCTGCTTTACAGTGGGCTACTGACCTTAATGCCACACTGGAGGCTATTGCTGCGATGAATGCCCCCGTCTCACTGGCGATCTTCACATCCGGTACCTTCAAAACACTCTATCAAACTGCCGGACTCTCCCCTATACTTCGCGACAGGGAAACCGTCATATCACTTCTAAACAGTCACTTTGGCGGAAAGATACAACTGCTGCATTACACGCTGGGATTTGACTCAGTCAGAGAGATGTTCCGCTACATGAAACGAAGCGGGGTAGGGGCGGGGCGAAATGTACTGGGTTACAGTGAGATGAAACACCTCATGGAAACCTATCCTCTCGATCATCTCGAGTACGAGATCGTGCTGCTGCATGAAACGACCATGGAAAAGAGATCCCAAAAAATCCTTTAGTGCTTCCCACTCTTGAGATCTTCAAGCAGAGCATTTTCTTCCGGAGAGACAACCTGCGTGATCTTATGTAATTGTGCCGACTCTATATAGCGCTTTTCCGACTCAAGCTCTGCAATGCGTTTTTCGACACTGCGTATCTTCTGCTCGATAGGTTCAATCTTCAACTGCAGGTTCTCTTTTTCGAGTTCATGGTTGAGGAGGTTCAGTTCCAAAGCGGCGATCTCCTCATCCAGAGCCATCAGGTTCTCTTCTCTGTATGCCAGCCGGTCTGCCATCTCTCCGGGGTTAGCCAGATGCTTCATCTCTCTGGAGAGTTCACGGATCACACCGGCATCCTGCATCCATCGCTGAGTAAGATGCTCGAGCAGCTTCAGTTCATGGTCTATCTCTTTTAGCATTTGTGTCAAATCATCGTCATAGGGGCGTTTCTGCTCTTTGAACTGTGTAAGTTCTATTTTTGCCATCTCAATCTCATGGTTCACCTTATGCAGTACTTCCGCATAGGATGCAACATTCTCCCGATATCGGCTCTCAAGCATACCCAACGCCACAGCAACCTGTGCTGCAGCATGGGCATTAGGCGTATTTGCCTGCTCTTTATCGATTTGGAGTTCGTTGCTCCCAAGAGTGACAGGGGCTGTTTCCGCTCGTTTGTGTTCCATAGCTTATGATGCCTCTTTTTGCTTGCGTATGGCTTCTCTCTGATTGTGGAGCGCCTCTATCTTTGCAACGACCTGATTTTTGGTTCCCTCTTTGAGCTTCACTTCAAGGTTTTCAATGGTATGGGTCAGTTTCAGTATCTCCTTCTCCAGTTCCTGGAGTTTTTGAAGGTGTTTCTGTTCATTTTCAGCATGGATCTGGCGCAGCCATGTGATCTTCGCCTCTTTCTCTTTAAGCAGTTCTTTGTCCTGAGACGCACGTCGTGTCATATAAATGACCATACCAAGCAACAGTAGAAACAGAAAGAGTGTACCGGTATAGAGTGAAGTCTCATAGAGAGAAGATGCTCCCGCATTGGCACTGCCAAGCAGAATCAGGAACATAAGCAAGTGTTTCATAACGTATTCCTTGGAATTATAAATATGAAAGTATGGTATGATATGTCACCTTAATCTACGGCGTATATAATGGTACAATGACTTTTAGCACGCAACCTATATCTGAAATTATTGATATTCTTTTGTCTGCACTCGAAAAAAGCGCTCAGGTAGACTTTCAGGTGCTCGACCCTGATCTTTTTAGGGGTGTCTATGCCGGAACAAAGGTACATGTCGGGAAGCAGTGCTACCTTTACCGTAGCCTCCGTGCATGGATGGAACTTGCCGAACTACTGGGATGCCGTATGCTCGTACCTCAGAAGGGGAAAGGGGAACTGCTTCACCTAACCTTTGAAAAACTGGGTAAAAACTCCTTTCATACCGGTACATTTTCAGGAGAAGAGAAATACGGCAGCAACTCTCCTTTTTCACAGATACACAAAATGGAAGAACCCACTTTCTACCACTACTACAAAGAAGCGCTTATCCATGCGGGGCTGGAGCGAAGAGGGCGCATACTCGACCTTGGTATCAACAGGGCAGATGAATTCGAAGTCATACGCAATATGCTTGATGCTGACAACTATGAGAAGAAAGAACTGTGCGGTATCGATCACAGCAAAAGTGCTATAGAAATGGCAAAAGCGGCATTTCCCGAACCGAATGTCCACTTTCACTATGCAGACATCAATGCACTCGAGACGCTTGGACTCGGCAGGTTTGACCTGCTTATCTCCATAGGGACACTCCAGAGTCCGGGCATCGCATATAAACCCTTTTTGATGGAACTGGTACAGAAGCATCTGAGAGAGAACTCTGCACTAATACTCGGATTTCCAAATGCCAGATGGCGTGACGGGGAGTTGGTCTACGGTGCTAAAGCAGCCCACTACAACTTCAGCGAGATGGGCGTGGTGCTTGAAGATATCATCTTTGCAAAGAAGTATCTACAGCAGAAGCGTTACCGTGTCATGATCACCGGCAAACAGTATCTTTTTCTTACCGCGGTTCGTATTGGAATTTAACGCCGGTTAAAGAAACTTTCCTATAATCAGACAAATCATTTTCAGGAGAACAAACATGAAAAGAATCACAACACTTTTGAGCGCAACACTGATCCTCGGCAGCACTGCCTACGCACAGGAGAATGTCAAGCAGGAGGGCATCAAATACATCAAGATGCTTGGCGGGGCACTCAAAACACAGCTCAAGGCGAAGATGAAGGAAGACCCAAGCGGACTGACTGCACTGGCATTCTGTACCGGCAGTGCCGACAAGATCACCAACGAGGTCAATGCCAAACTGCCAAAATACGCCAAGGTCAGAAGAACGGCACTCAAAGTCAGGAATGACAAGGTCAACACACCTGATGAAACGGATGAGAAAGTGATGAAGGAGTATGAAGACGCGATCGCAGCCAAAACCTTCACACCTAAAGACATCAAAGTGGTTGAAGTAGGTGATACCACACGTGTATACAAGCCGCTTGTGACCAAAAAAGTCTGTCTCAAATGCCATGGAAGCGATCTGTCTCCAAAGATAGAAGAGGCACTTGAGAGTGCTTATCCACACGACCATGCCGTAGGATTCAAAGAGGGTGATCTCAGAGGTGTCATCGTCGCAGAAATCAAAAAGCATTAAATACGGAGCGCAACCACGCGCACCGTAAATTCCTAATTCCTAATTCCTAATTCCTAATTCTTCCAATTGTCTGTCGTGCCATCTGCTCAGCAAAAGCAGGGCAGCAATGCCTCCGACAAGGCACCACATCATATCTGACTGCGTATCCCACACATACCCCTGTGTCCCCAGAAACGCATCCGCACCTTCACCCGTTGCCAGTGCCACCCACCACTCGATGAGTTCATAGAAGGCAGAGAACGCCAGTACAATGCTCAGCACAATATAGTTCAGCCATATCCGACTCGGTTTGACGATCTGCTTGCGTATCAGTATCTCTCGTGCCAGAATCGCTGGTTCGAACCCTTGAAAAAAGTGCCCCAGCTTGTCGTAGTTGTTTCGGCTCTGGTGCAGTAGCTCTTTGACCCACTCACCGGCAGGAACCTCCGCATAGGTGTAGTGTCCGCCCACCATCAGGATGATCATATGAATCAATATGAGCGTATAGAGCAGGGGTGTGAGCGGGAAGGTGCGGTAGGTCGCTACAATCAACCCAAACCCGATCAGGGCGGGAAGGACTTCAAGGAACCAGGTGAACTGATCTTTGGGGTGAATGCCTGACCATACCAGCGTACCTGCAAACAGGGCAAGCCATACATAGCGCATCATCTATCTTTCTCCGCCGTCATAAGAAAGACCGTGAAGTCACGATGCGGTTTTTCAATGGTCGAAGCAGTATCGAAGTGTATCTTCCCAAAACCTGCCTCTTTCGCTGTCTCTTCAAGTCTTTTCCTGTCAAACCCGTGATGGAATACCCCTGTATTGTCACTGTGGAAGCTGCCGTCTTCCGTGTCCAAGTCAGCAATGGCGATGAAACCGCCGGGTTTAAGCATAGTGTACAATCTGCGAAAGAGGGCAGCTGTGTCCTCTATGTGGTGGATGGTCATGGACGAGATAATGCCGTCAAATTCCCGCTCAAGTGCTTTCTCGCTGAGATCATGCTCCAACACTTCTGTTTCACAGGCAAACTCGCTGCATTTGTTTTTGAACTCCCGCAGCATGGAAGGGGAGTTGTCAACTGCCACTATTTTTTTGACAAATGGTGCGACAAAGTAACTCAAGAGACCGGTACCGGCACCAAAGTCCATCAGTTCCATCTCTTTATTTAGTTTTATATTTTTTACTATTAGTTCAGCGATCGCCTGTGCATTTTTGACCCGTCTTGAGCTCATATCCCAACTTTTGGACTTGTGGGCAAAGAGATCATCATTGTATTTTTGCATTGATATTCCTTAATATTGATTATATATTTGTTTTAATATTTTTTACTATATTACTAAAATAGTGTATCTGGAGAGCTATCCACTCTAATGTTGTCCCAAAAATAGTCGACATGCTTCTCAAAGAGAGTTACCACAGAAGAGGTCGATTTTTTGTCTAATTTTAGCAAAGAAACCTGCATTTGGTAGAAAAAAAGCGGTGAAAAGAACTCATTTGCCAGCAGTAGGGGGTCTGATGACTTGATCATCTCCTCCTGCATCATCTGAAAGAAGAGACCTGAGAGCTTTTTGACATTCTCCTGATAGAAATGCTCGTTATAGATCTCCCGAATGCGCTCATTTCGGAAGATCTCCTGCATCAAGAGCTTGAAAAGCGCCTCATTCTGCCTGTCAAAGCTCAAAAGCTTGAAGGTAGTGGCAATACTCATCAAAAGCGATTTCCCCTGTCTATGGAGCTCTTGGGCATCTTTATTGTCAAATAAGGTCACGATTGCAGAGGAGGTAAGGTCGCTGATAAGTGTTTCGAGTATCTCATCTTTGTTCTTACAGTGGTTATAGAGGGCGCTTTGTTTAATGCCTACCGATCCTGCTATGTCTCTTACCGTTGTTGCCTTGTACCCCTTGGTAGAAAAGAGTTTCAGGGCATGTTTGAGTATTTTTGCTTTAGTTTTGCTCCCTTTGGAAAGGGGAGTATTGACGCTCTCATCGTTCATTGCAGCTCCTTTGGTGTAATTATAGTGAACAATTGTTCATAAGTCAAGAGAGGAGAATCTTTTTTTAAGAACAAGTGTTCATTTTATAGCAATGTGAATATTTTTATTGTGAACACTTGTTCATATAGTGCATTAAATCAAATACCATTAAATGAACATTTGTTAACATAATTCACTGTAAGCCCCTGTATTGCGTGCCTTGTGGAGGAACATCTAGTGTCTATTGTTATTTTCTTGCTTCTTTACAAAAAAGGCACCCGTAATACTTTTTTAATATGATTATATTATTAATATTACAAGTATTAAGTTTTACATTGATTATGAGTAAGGTTCTAAAAAAGTCGATACTAGTTTGTCTTTAGGCTTGTTCAATCCATTACTAAAATAATTGCCATATAACAATCAAATCATATTTGTCTATTTGGGGTGATTGAAAACATTCTTGATGTGTATGTGCAATTTTGCAAGTAAAAATACAGGTAGACAGTAGGATCCTGGCAGGAGTAAGAGAAGGGATAGACTTTTTTAATAGAATTTATATTATGTTAACCAATATGGATTACTGATACAAGAAGTATCATATACGTTTACATGTACAAGAGAAACTTTCGGATATGATCTATCCGAAAGCCTGACTGTTGAGCGCAGCGATCTTTTGCAGTTGTGCTTGTATATCTTTTGGTGCTGTACGCTGTGTGATCTTACTGTATATCTGAAGCAGTTCATCATAACGTGCAAGAGAAACAGTGTTTCGGTGCAAGGCCTCATTTGCCAGATATGCAAGCACTTGTTCATGAGTGATCTCTGTACAGTGATCTACAAAAACCTGAACCTTTTGCGCCAACTCATGCTCTTTGGTTGCGGTGAATGTTTTGGCAATCTTCTGTGCGGCCTCGGCTTCAAGTCCTTTATCGTACAGTGCTGATGCGATCTGTTCGGAAAGTACCTGTGTTTGTTTGAGCGTATAGGGAGTACGTGCCTCTTCTGTGGTCTGTGCAACAGCGGGGTTGAATACCAGTATGGAGACAAAAAGTGTCACACCGATAAAATTGTGTCGGTTCATCTGTTTCTCCTTCTACCTGAATGATGGCCGGTCACATGCACACAGAGGTACATCAGACCGTTTTGTATAGTACCCTACTATAAGAGTACCCTATTTGGCACCGCCGCATTTACCGGCTGCACACTTCATACCTTTCTTTTGCATCATGGCTTTACGCTTCTGATGTTTTATTTTCTGCTGCTGCATAAGGTATGCTATCTGCTCTTTGCTCAATACCGCTTTGGTGTCTTCAATACACTTGAGGTGTGTCATGGTCGCTTCGGCTTCGAGATGAGCAAGTTTTTCTACCTTTGCTTTAAGTTCCTCTGCCTTGGCACCCGCTCTGCTGGAGGCAATGATCTCTTTGCGTAGTGTCATGACTTCAGGCTTGAGTTTCCCAACACTGCCCATCGTCGCTTTTCGTACTTCCAGAAGCTTGTTCTTCTGTGTTTCAGTTAGGTTGAGCCTTGGATCGTCCCAGCTTTTCATGAGCATCTTTGTATAATGTGGCAAACCATGCTTGATTAGAAATGGCGACCCCATACGCTTCTTGCGCATTTTCATCGCTTTAGGATTAGCAGACGCTTTACCCTTTTGCATCATTGCTCCACCGCATTTTCCTGCCTGGCATTTCATCTCTGCCTGAGCCGACACGGTCATCAGCGCCAGTGCCGCTACCGAGGCTAGTGTTATTTTTTTGATCATCATTATATTCCTTTTTTATGTTTGGTGTACATGCATAATACTGGTATTGTATTAATTGGATGTTAACAACATTTCCAAAATGTACCATACTCTTCTGTGAACTGATCCAAACGGTACTGAAGGTTCTCAAGAATGATCTCACTTTTACAAAGAAAGAAAAAAACACGCGGACTATAGGGGGTATGCTTGATCGCCGCAACATGACGATAGGTTTGTGAAAGCTGCTCTTTGAGTACTGTAGTCTGGCGCTCATGGCTCATACAGCGTCCAAGATGTTGGTAAACAATGAGTATTTCAGTCGTTGGCAGACTGAACAAGCGCCCTATTTCATCAGCAAAGATATATTTCTGCGGATAGACCTTTTGGCGGTAGTCACGGTCTGCGTGCAGCATTTCAAAACGCCCTTCACTTCTGAGGCAGCGCAGTGCCATACCATTGTCCGGTGCCACAGCCACTACATCGCTTTTGTGCGCGAACCAGAGTGCCCGTTCAAACCATGACAGCCTGTCTTCATAGGGTCTTGGCACTTCATCGTAGAAAAATGTTGCATTGGGCAGTAGCTTGAGACGTTCAAGCTCTTCGACTTCACGTCTGCCACGCATGAGTAGATCCATCAGTGAGTGTTCAAGGTACTCATCTGTACCACTCATACGCTCGAAGTAATCGATGTACCGACCATCGTTGTTACGCTCCCCCTCCCCTTTATGCAAGAACCAGATCTGTGCAAGTCCCTTACCGTCAAGCGGACTCTGTGAATGATGGAAAAGATAGCGAAAGAGCTGAAATTTACCAAAATCACCGACATCGGCTACATAACGGTCCTGCATTTTTCTGCCTCCTCATCTTTTTATTCTGTATTATATCTTCTTTTGTATTTTCGGAAAGAAAGCTTTACATTGATCAGAAAATTTCGTTATGATAGTAAAAAGACCACAAAAAAGGACGGAGAGATGACAAACATGAAGACCAAAGAGATACTTGACCGCTGGCTCTATATGCTCATATCGATCGAAGGGGCTGATCTGCACATCAAAAAGCAATAGTCCGCTGCATGCCCGGCTTAAGAGTGATATTGTCAAACTTTCAGAAGAGATTGCCAGTGAAAAGACACTCATAGATCTTGTCGAACTTCTAACCGGAGACACCTATGAGACATTCATGAAAAAACGTGAATATGACGGTGCCTACAAACTGGATAACCATTACCGGTTCCGTTTCAATATCTTTCTACATGTCAACGGGATAGCTATTGCCTTCCGACTCATTCCCGATATCATCAAGACATTTGAAGAGATGAACCTCCCCTCTGCACTCAAAAAGCTTGTCGACCTGCGGCGTGGACTGGTTCTTGTGACCGGAACAACAGGAAGCGGTAAGACAACGACACTGGCGACGATATTGGAGAATATCAATGCCAAACATCCACGCCACATCATCACCATAGAAGATCCTGTCGAGTATGTATTTCATGATCAGAAGTCCATCATAGAACAGCGTGAACTGGGAACCCATACACACAGTTTTGCCAGAGCACTGCGTGCAGCAATGCGTGAAGATCCGGATATCATCATGGTCGGAGAAGTACGAGATATGGCGACAGCCGAAGCGATCGTCCAAGCGGTCAACACGGGACACCTGGTCTTCTCTACCATGCATACCCTGAATGCACAAGAGACTATCGACAGGCTTATTGGGCTTTTCCCCACCAGTGAGCAGAACCGTGTCCGGCTCGTACTGGCATCAACACTCGAGGCGACGATCTCACAGCGTCTGATCGAAGGAACCGACGGTAACATGATACCGGCAGTAGAGATGATGTTCAAGTCACCGCTTGTGCAGGAGCTCATACGAAGCCACAGAGACAACGAGATCCCCGATGCGATCGAGAAAGAGAGTATCAGCTTTGGTTCTGTCAGTTTCAACCGTGCGCTTTTCGAGCTGACACTTGCCGACAAGATCACCGAGGCACAGGCTTATCAGTATGCAACAAGCCCTGCCGATCTAAAATTGATGTTTACGCTGAGTGCTGAATATACCGCCAAGAAGCAGGCGGAAGAGGAAGAGATAGAATTTAAAGAGGAGTAGCGCCAGACTATCTTGTCTGAGATTGCCTTCTGCTCCCCTGTCTTCCGTTACGTGGAGAAGAGCCGCCGCTTCTTCCTCTTGACTTTCCTCCTCTACCGTTCTGGATCGGTTCGGCTTTAATGCTCGGGTCAGGTCTGAACGCTTCTATCTCCACCTTCTCTATCTTCTGTTTGGTGAAACGCTCGATGTCCTGCAGCAGTTTATGCTCGTCCACACAGACCAGTGAGACCGCCTCACCGCTCTGCCCTGCTCTGCCGGTACGCCCTATACGGTGTACGTAGTCTTCCGCCACATTGGGGAGCTCGTAGTTGACCACATGCGGCAGCTGGTCTATGTCGATACCACGCGCGGCGATGTCTGTAGCTACCAGTACACGTATCTTGCCTGATTTGAATTCAGCCAAAGCCTTGGTACGTGCCCCCTGACTCTTGTTCCCGTGGATGGCAGCCGCCCGGATGCCGGAGTCCTCCAACTGCTTGGTCAGTTTGTTCGCTCCGTGTTTGGTACGGGTAAAGACCAGTACCTGCTCCCAGTTCTTCGTTTTGATGAGCTGCGCGAGCAATTCCCGTTTACGGCTCTTGTCCACATGGTGTACCACCTGGCTGATCTTCGCAGCGGTAGTGTTCTCCCGTGCCACTTCGATCAGTTGAGGATCTTTGAGCAGTCCGGAAGCGAGCGCTTTGATCTCTTTGGAGAAGGTCGCGGAAAAAAGCAGCGTCTGACGCTCTTTGGGCATCAGTTTCATCAGCTTTTTGATATCGTGGATGAATCCCATGTCAAGCATACGGTCCGCCTCATCAAGTACCAGTGTTTCCAGTGCGGAGAAGTCGATACCCCGCTGCCCTGCGATGTCCAGTAGTCTTCCCGGTGTGGCAATGACCACGTCGACCCCTTTTCTCAGCTGTGCCAGCTGCGGGTTGACACCTACCCCACCGTAGATGACCATACTCTTGAACGGCAGGTGTTTGCCGTAGGTCTTGAAACTCTCATGTACTTGTGCGGCGAGTTCCCGAGTCGGGGTAAGTACCAGTGCACGGATCTGAAGTTTCTTCATTTTGGGAGCAGTGGTTGAAAGCCTCTGCAGTAGCGGCAGTGTGAAACCGGCTGTCTTCCCCGTACCTGTCTGTGCTGCAGCCAGTACGTCTTTTCCCGCTATAATCGTAGGGATCGCCTGTGCCTGAATGGGTGTGGGTGTGGTATACCCCTCTGCTTTTACCGCTTTGAGGAGTGCGTCGTTGAGTTTGAGTTCTTGAAATGTTTGCATAAATAGTTTGCCTTGTAATATAAACAAAACCTACCGAAGTATTTCCGGGTCGGTCCCAGGCTGAGTTGTGTGATTGATAGTGTGGAGCAGAAGATGATTCATGTGCTCTAAAAAAGAAAGTGCTGACCGATAGGCGCTTCAATTAGAGTGGCAGTATAGCGTAATAAACCCGATTTACCTAATGAATGGTATAATCTTCCTAAATTACCCAGTGATTCTTGAAAAAGCATCCTTTTTAATGTATAATGTATACAAATTATATTCATAAGGTCAATTTATGAAATACACTCCTCTCATCCTTGCCGCACTGCTATCTGTGACTACACTGCCTGCCGCCGAGACAAATGCTACAGCCAAGCAGACCAAAGAGACCAATACAACCAAACCCAAAAAAGAAGAGAACGCTGCCGAAAAGAAGAAAAAGATAGAAGCCAAGATCAAAGAGCAGATGGAACGTGAAAAAAAGTATGCCAAAGAGCAGAAGTTCTATCAGGGGGACGAGTACGATCTCAAAGCCCATGAGGTTGACCCAGACTCCCTGCCTGATGTCCCTGCCATAGAACCCGACTATGACTTTGATATCACCGATGTCTACAGGGATGACATCTAACCCAGCAGGATCTTTCTCAGCTCTTCCACACTCGTCACCACTTTTTTGTCCTCGGCGTGGTCGGTAAAACCCCAATCGACCATGATGTAGTCTATGCCGGCGCGTTTTGCCGCCTGCTCATCCCGGGGACCATCTCCGATGAAGAGCGCTTTTTCTTTGGGGACATTCAACTCTTTCAACAGTTTCAACAGCATATCGGGATAGGGCTTACCTTTATGGACATCATCGTAGCAGGCGATGGCATCGAAGTAGACATAGATGCCAAGATGGGTGAGCGACTCGATGGTAGAACGGCGGTAGGCATTGGTCGCTACGGCCAGTTTGAATCCCTTGTGTTTGAGCTCCTGCAGCAACGCTTCGATGCCGTTGTAAAGCACCAATTCTTTGTCATGGTGCCGTGTGTAGTACTCGGAGAACCACCGCTCATGGTCGCGCTCGAAGGTTTTTGTGTGGTAGAAGAGCTGTGCGGGGTTGATGGTGTGGTCATTGACCTTTGAAAGAATGTATGCAGCATCCATCGGCTCGAAACCAAGCTGCTTTCGCACATAATTGATGGCGTTGGCGATGGTGATCGATGAATTCACCAGCGTCCCGTCCATATCGAAGATGATCAGTTCTTTGTTTACCATCGGCTATTTACTTTTTATGCTTTGCATCAGGACGGCTGAACTTGATATAAAGGGACAGACTCACCAGCAGGAAAGAGACCCCCACAATCAGATAGACCGCATACTCGATCTTGGTCGGGTCGATGAGTGCGGACTTGAATACCAACATCAACGCTTCGATGGAGAGCGCAATGATGATCGAGCCGAGGAACTTCACCATCGTCTGGTGGGTCTCGTCTTCGGTTACACCGTGCTTCTTCTCCCGTCCGAGTACCTCTTCGAGCATGATCGCCTTGACCAGGTCAGCAATGGCAAGAGAGAGTGTCAGCAAAATGGTGGACTTGAACACCTCGTTGATGTCGATGTTGGAAATATTTATGCCAAAATGCAGGAAACTCGCGATTCCCTTAATGAAAAGTAAAAGTGCTACCCCCATGAGTGCAACGGAGAACGCCGCATAGACCCATTTACTCGCCACACCGAAATTGGAGTCAACAGAGCTCGGGTGTATCATTCTCAGAATGTTTTTAAGCGTAATATCCACACAAATGATCGCAACGAGACGGTTGTTCGTATCGTAAATAGGGAACGATGCCGTGACCACCAACTCATTCGTCTCCAGTGACGGATAAGGATCGGTCAGAATACAGCGGTGTTCTTTGAGCGTACGGTAGTAATAGGCACGGTCGCTTCTGTCTTCCCCCTTTCCGATACCGTTGAGTTTTGGATTGGAAGAGATATTCTCGGTAATCTGAATACCGTTGCCGTCAAGCGCATAGATCACTTCCGCCAGCGGTATGACTTCCTGAAGATTCTTGATCTTTCCAATGACCATATCGAGGGTTACACCCTCTTCTTTACCGATACTGTGGGCGATATTTCTGCTTAGGATGTAACACAGGTAAGCCCTTGCTTTGGTGCGTATCTGTGCATATTCCTGTATCTCTTTGACAGTCAACATCTTGAAAATCCTTTTAATATTTTATAATATCTATTTCACACTTCCGATCACATCGGTAAACTTGACCTTCTGATTGATGGCAAGCTCTATCACAACGGCATCTTTTTGCGCAAAATGCAAAAGTGTAGAGCCCATCTCAAACCAGCCCAAAAGTACTCCTCTCTCAAGCGTTAGATCTTCATAGGTATAGTGCTGCGGCTCGGTGATATCCGAGTTGGTATTGACCCGTGGCTCAAATGTCACGACCATCTTGCCGACATTGAGCGCACCGACAAGCACCAGTATATGCATACGACCCTTTTCGTCCTCACACTCGATGATCACCCTCTCATTCTCAATGAAAAGATCCTGCTTGTTGCGCAAGAGCGGAAAATTGACCGGATAGAGCTTCCCGGGAATATGGGTGAGCGAATGTATCTTCAGACCAAAGGGCATATGGTAACGGTGGTAGTCCTTTGGTGAGAGATAGAAGTTCATAAACGTTCCGCCCTCCATCCACTCTGCAGCGGCTTTGTGGTACTCCCCAAAGAGCCGATCTATACTATAGGACATTCCTTTGATCTGGTAGGCTTTCCCCTCACTGACCGTTCCATAATCTGTCACAAGCGCATCCACACCGCTGATAAGCGCGCGCGGGTCTTCGGGAAGCGGACGGGGGACTTCTAGTGGACGGGTAAAGAGCGCATTGAGTGTCTCATAACTTGCAGGCTCTCTGAACTCGGACATATCAAGCCCCATAAGCTTCACATAGCTGCTGTTGATGATATGCTGAATGATAGAGGGAAATCGTTTGGAGGCGAATGTGCCAAAATACGATGAAACCACGGAGGTAAAGTGCTTTTTACCCATTCTCTTCCTTTTTACTGTAGTGTGCCAGTGCTTCGGTCATCAACTCTATATGGTAGTTCTCCTGATAGTTGATGAAGTCAAAGAACTTCGCCAGTTGCTTGGAGTCCTTTGCAACCGCTTCGGAGAGCTTCTTGCACTCATCTTTGGCGGCAAGTTCCTCTTCAATACCGGCTTTGAGGAACGCTACGACATCTTCAACTTCATAGAGCTCGCGCATTACGACCCTCGGCACGGCAAGTATGCCCATTTTCGCCATCATGTCGCCAAACTGTCGCAAATGGAACACACTCTCGTCGATGAGTATCTGGAAGATGCGGTTGAGGAACGCATCGTCACTGTGTGCCTTGAGATAGTTGTAAATCATGATGAGCTCATACTCTTTATAACTCTCATCGAACAAAAAGAGAGTCAAAGCGTCTGTGGCCTCTTCTGTCAGTTCGATGCCGGGGAGTTTCCGCTCCATATTGAACGCCGTGATCACTTCATCATTCATCTCATGCAGTACATCGACCATGTAAGTAATGTCTGTTCTGATGCGAGATGCCAAGGCTTTGTTCTCCATGCCTACAAGCTGAAGTTCCAGTTCAAGCAGGCGGGAGATGATCGCTTTGAGCATATGGCTCAACCGTTCTACTTTAATGGGAATATTGTCTCTGTTGTAGTCGTATGCTTCACCCGAACGGATCAACTCCTGTTCTACCCATGTGAAGTGACGGAACAGTATGTCAGAAAAATCAAAGAGCACCTGCTTGTTCTGCGTATGGCTCATGAACCCTGCCATGAGCATCTCCAGCCATGCCTCGTGTGTTTTGATCAGTACGGTCTTCATTGGGCGTTCTCCTCTTTGGGGGTACAGTCATTGGTGACCTGATAGGTGATGGCGGGGTAGTCACTCTCCTCTTTTCGCTTCTCGTAGGTATCGACCGCCGCCTTGATGGCAAGGGCGACCATCTCCGAACAGGCGGCATCTTCAGGGGGGAGCTTCTCCAACAGCTCCATCGTCGCGGCAACAAGGTTGCGTGCACCGTCAAGCGTAAGTCCTTTTGCCTCCTCGGTCAGCATCGAACCGGCGACGATGGTCGTTGTACACCCAATGGCCTTAAATGCAATGTCATCGATATAGGGTTTTGCTTCATCCTCTTTGACATGAATATAGATGACGACCTTCTCGCCATTTTGCGGGTTCTTTCCGATCCCTTCGGCGTTGGCAAGAGGCAGTGTCCCATAATTCTTCGGGCTCATCATGTGTTCAATCATTATTTCATCTACGGTCATGAGGGACTCCTGTGTTAATTTGGAGATATTATACCATGAGTGATTGAATTTGGAGTATCAGAGGAAATTGGGTATGATTTCTCTACTTCAAATACAGCAGGATCATCCACTATGGCAGTTTATGTACTTTTCGACACAGAAACCACAGGTAATCAGGAAAATGACCGTATCATCCAGGTTGGCGCGATGATCGTGCATGACAGAGAGAACATCGAAGTCTTTGACGAACTCTGTTCCACATCCGTACCCATCAGCATCGAAGCGATGGAAGTGCACAACATCACACCGGAGGTCATAGAGAACAAGCCCCCCTTCAGCAAAACCGATTTTTCCCAGAAAGTCGAAACATACAACAGTGAAGAGAACTATCTTATCGCCCACAATATCGGTTTTGATCTGGGCATGTTGGAGAAAGAGGGATTTACCAACCGCTATACACTTATCGATACCGTACGCTGCGCCAGACACCTGCTGCCTGACATGCCCTACCACAGGCTTCAATACCTGCGCTATGCGCTTGAGCTTTACAAGACCGAAGCGCAGGAGGCGGAAAAACTCGGTATCACCATCAAAGCACATGATGCCATTGGTGATGTGCTGGTCATGAAACTGCTGCTCTCAAAACTGGTACAGCTGATACAGGAGCAATTTCCCGGCGTCAACCCGATGCAGAAGATGGCAGAGCTGACGAAAACGCCGGTGCTCATTAAGACCTTCAAGTTCGGTAAATACAAAGACCGCGACATCGAAGAGATCTCACGGGAAGACATGGGCTACCTGCAGTGGATGTACAAAAATCTGGATCTGGATGAGGATATGCAATATACCCTCAAACAGTATCTCGGATAGGAAGCGACGATGCGACATCTTTTGACGCTTGTTTCTCTTGCTCTGCTGCTTCATGCAGAGCCCGTCCATGACATGACCGTGGGTAACTGGCAGACTATCACCACTTCGACCAGCGAAAACCGTACCCATGTCACGGAAAAAGAGTTTCTCAATCTCAAAGCCGATCACACCTTCGACATTACCATTCTGGTCAACCTCAAAAAAGGCGAACACTTCATCAAAGATCTGCAGGTAAAGGCTTCAGGTATTTGGAAACGCTATGTGACAACCCTTGTGGTGGTCATCCAAAAAATAGAGGTGCCTTTTGCAAAAGAGGTCTCTCGCACAATTACCCAACGCTCTCTCGAATTGTTGGCAGGCACCTATCAGGCACGCCTGAGAGGCAACCCTATTCGCATCAACACCATTACCTTCCTGGACAATAACAAACTGACTATTGTCGATGAAAAGGGTATCAAGACTGAATATACCAAATCAAAAGCACTGCCTAAAACCGTAACAATGCCATCACAATTACATAAAGAAGAGCCGATCCGTATGCAGGTTGGCGGCGTAAGGCATAAGCGTTTCTAACCGGCTAAACCTCAAGCTGCTGTTTCACCAGTGTATTAACCACTTTCGGATTTGCCTTGCCCCCGGTCGCTTTGAGTACCTGTCCGACGAAGAAACCGAACAGTTTTTGATTGCCCTCTTTGTATTTTTGCACATTATCAGGATTTTGGGCGATCACTTCGTCAATGACCGGCAGGATCTCGGCAGGGTCACTGATCTGTTTGAGTACTTTTGACGCGACGACTGCTTCGGGATCCTCTCCGCTTTGCGCCATCACTTCAAATACCTCTTTGGCGATCTTGGTCGAGATGGTCTCATCATCGATCATTTTTACCAGTTGCGCAACTTGTTGGGGCGAAAAGAGCAGTTTTTCCTGCTGCTTCATCTCCCTTGAGACTTCATTGGCTACGATATTGGCAATGTTTACGGGAGCATGATAGGCTTTGAGCGCTTCTTCGAAAAATATTGAGAGTTTTTCATCTCTGGCGATCATCTCCGCAACGGTACTCTTGAGTTGCAGTGCTTTGGTGTAGCGGTCGTAACGCGCCTGCTCCGCTTCACTCATTGGAGCCACTTCTCCCTCAACCTGTGCTTTTTTGGGGGCTGTCTTCTGCTTTTGGGCTTTGGGTTTTTCGGGCGCCTTACTCTTTTTTGCCCATGAATCCTTGAGAGAAACAATCTTGTTGAAAACAGGCATCTCATCGCTATAGTCAACAGGATCGGCAAAGAAGTACCCCTCCCGCTCAAACTGGAAACGCACGTCAGGTTTTTCGGTGATGACCGCCGGTTCGATGAGCGCATCTTTGACGATCTTGAGTGAGTCAGGATTGATATCTTCAATCCCTTGGGGTGCTTGGACACAGAAGAGTCTGTCATAAAGCCGTAGTTCCACCTTTTTGGCGCTGTTGGCTTCTACCCACTGGATCGCACTCTTGACCTTGATACCGCTGGTGTCTGATCCGCTTTTGGAGTCGGGGTGGTACTCCGCTTTGATCTCGGTGATGTTCCCCTCCGCATCTTTGATCACCTCTTTACAGGTGATGATATAGGCATACTTCAGGCGTACCGGCTGATCGGGAGTCAGACGGAAGTACCCCTTGGGCGGATTTTCGCTGAAATCCTCCCGGTTGATATAGATCTCTTTGGAGAACGGCATGATACGCGAGCCCTCTTTGGGGACATCGTGCGGATAGTACGGTGCACCTATCTCTTCACTGCCTTCATAGTTGACGATGGTCACCTTGAGCGGATCGACCACACACATCACACGCGGCACCTTGGGGTTGAGATCATCCCGGATACAGAACTCAAGCTGCGAGACATCCACGACCGAGTTGGCTTTGGCGATACCGATCTGATCACAAAAAGTGAGGATAGACTCGGGGGTGTACCCTCTTCGCCTATACCCCGCAATAGTCGGCATACGCGGATCGTCCCAGCCGTTGACGATCTTCTTTTCTACCAACTCGAGCAGTTTTCGTTTACTCATCACCGTGTAGTTAATGTTGAGTCTGGCGAACTCGTACTGGTAGGGACGCGGCGGAGGCAGGCCCAAGGTGTCGATGACCCAGTCGTAGATCTCCCGGTTGTTCTCAAACTCCAGTGTACAGAACGAGTGGGTGATCCCCTCGATATAGTCTGAAAGGCAGTGTGCAAAGTCATACATAGGGTAGATCGCCCACTTGTCTCCTGCACGGTAGTGGTGCGCATGCCGGATACGGTAGAGCAGCGGATCGCGCATCTTCATATTGGGCGATGCCATGTCGATCTTGGCACGCAGTACATGGGCACCCTCCTCGAACTCACCGTTCTTCATACGTTCGAGCAGGTCAAGGTTCTCTTCGACACTGCGCTGGGCATACTTGCTGCGTTTCCCCGGGGAGGTAACGGTACCCCTGAACTTGCGCATCGTCTCTTCATCCAAGCTGTCGACATAGGCTTTCCCCATTTTGATGAGCTCGATGGCATAGGCGTAGAGCTTGTCGAAGTAGTCGGAGGTATAACGCACATCCCCATCCCACTTGAAACCAAGCCACTCGACGGCATCTTTGAGCGCTTCGACATATTTGGTATCTTCCGTGGTGGGGTTGGTGTCGTCCATACGCAGATGGCAGCGTCCGTTGTAGTCTTTGGCAATCCCAAAGTTAATGGTAATGGACTTGGCATGTCCGATGTGTGGAAAACCGTTGGGTTCAGGCGGGAAGCGTGTTACGATCTCTTTATATTTTCCCGAAGCCAGATCCTCTTCGACGATCCTGCGTAGGAAATCCTTGCTTTTTGCTGCCATATATAGACCCTTTGTATCTGCGATAATAAGGGTGTATTTTAACCAATCTGTGCTTATTGTTCTGTTTACCTTGGTGGACTATCATTTTCCAAAGCAAAAAAGCCTATAATAATGTACTTTATTTCCGGAGAGGAACAGATGCTGAGATTCGCGCCTTCACCCACAGGTGATATGCACATCGACCAACTACGTATCGCACTGGTCAACTACCTTGTGGCAAAACAGAAAAATGTACCGTTTCTCGTACGTATCAACGACACGAACAAAGAAGCAGTTATCGAAGGCAAGGATACCGAGATCATGCAGATTCTCGAGAAGTTTGCTGTCATCCACGACCGTGTCCATCATCAGAGCGAACACACACACCTTCATCAGACCCTCGCTATCCGGCTTTTCGAAGAAGGGAAAGCCTTTGTCTGTACCTGCAAAAGTGATCAGTGTAACGGTGAATGTCTCTCACGTGACAAAGGCGACTACAACCGACTCGAAGAGAGTGGCGAATCATTTGTCGTCAGGGTACAAAAGCCGCAAGAGCGTGTCGTCTATCACGATATGATACAGGGCAAAGTGATCACTGCACCCGACGAGATCGACAGTTTTGTCATCCTTCGCAGCGATGCCTCCCCCACTTCCGACTTTGCCGCTGCCTGTGCTGATATGCTCAGCGGGGTGGATCTGGTCATTGAGAGTGCCCAGAAGATACAATCTACCGCAAAGCAGGTCTACATCAAAGAGATGCTCGGCTACAATGAAGTCTGCCACTACGCACACCTCGCTTCACTGGTGAACAAAAAGGGGACGATACTCGCCGAGGATGACACGTTTTCGCTCCTGCGACTCTTTGCCGAGGGCTTCATCCCCGATGCCATCATCAACTACCTGCTGCTTCTGAGCACGACCGATGTGCCCAAAGAGATATTCTATTTTCCCGAAGCGATCGAATGGTTTAAACTCGAAGATGCACCCCAAACACCTGTGGTTTTCGAGCTTGAAGAACTGCACACTATCAATCGTGCGCATCTACAGATGATGGATGACAAACAGCTCTCTACGCTCTTTGGTTTTGCCGATGCGGACATCGGGAAACTGGCAAAACTCTACCTCGAAGAGGCAAGTACCATCAACGAACTCGCTGCCAAAATACGCCCTATCCTGGCACCCAAGTCATTTGAAGGTGTCTGGAGAAAACAGATGCGCCAAATTCAGCAGGTACTCCTCGACGCACCGATGTTCGAGACCTTCGAGGAGCTGCAGGCGTATGTCACCCAAACTACAGGACTTCAGGGCGAAAAGCTCAAAACACCGCTGCGTCTGCTGCTGACAGGGGTACAGCAGGGACCTGATCTACAGGATATCTATCCTTATATCCGATCTTATTTACTGGAGGTAATCTCATGATAGACGCATTCATCTATTCAGTTGTCAACATTATCCATATGGTCATCACACTCTATATCTGGGTGGTTATCATTTCTGCTCTGCTGAGTTTCGTGCGACCCGATCCGAGCAACCCCATCGTTCAGGTACTCTACCGTCTGACAGAGCCGGTTTACTACTGGCTCAGGCGCAGGTTCCCGTTTCTGATCATAGGTGGTATTGATCTCTCGCCACTGGTGATCATCTTCGGGCTGCAGTTCATTGACCTTTTTATGATGAAACTTGTGTTTGGATAAAACGGATGAGACACCCTTCTTTCATTACTTTGCTGACAATACTACTGCTGGCGGGGAGCCTCTTGCAGGCAAAACACTTCTCCTACAGTCAGATACACAGTATGCCACAGAGCGTTGAAAAGGACTACTACATCTGGCGTTTTCTCAGACAGCGCAGTACCACTGCCGCCGAAGCACGCGCCATCATCCGGGAAGCCAACTCCCTGAACAAGAAACTGAAAACAGCCTATCGGAAAAAAACAGGCTCATACCCCAGTTTCAAACCCACACCCATCCGCTACAAAAATGGTGATGCTGACACATGGAAAAACCGTGCACAGGGAAACTTCGCCTTTAAAAAAGGGATTTCCATGGTACAGAAGCGGCAGCTTAAACTCGCCGCGCAATACTTCAATTCCGCCTACCGTATCTATGAGGAGCGTTGGGAGAAGGACAAAGCCCTTTTCTGGCTCTATCTGGTAACGAAGAACAAAAGCTATCTGCTCAAATTGAAACAAAGCTATCATATCAATATGTACACTCTTCTGGCAGCAGATATGACGGGAGACAAGTATCCCCGAACGATCATCACCCCGAAGGTCTCCCAAAAAAGTGTGTGGGGCATCGATGCCGAAGATCCCATTGACTGGGCAAAAATAAAGCGGAAACTCTTCTCTGGAAATGTCGATCTGGATGATCTTGCCGAAGATTGTGAATCACAGGAGACCATCGGTATGCATACCTATATCAAAGCACGTGCATGTAATTACACCAAAAGTTATTTCCCCATGCCCTATCGTGATTTCATGAAGCGGTTTCCCATCGAACGTCAGGCACTTATCTATGCCATTGCAAGACAGGAGAGCCGCTTTGTTCCTTCTGCCGTTTCTCGCTCCTTTGCACTGGGGATGATGCAGTTTATGCCGTTTCTCATCGACCATGTCGCCAAACAAAAAGGAGAACGCATCGACTATGATGAGATATTCAACCCCTACAAGGCAATCGACTATGCAAACTATCATCTTGATTATCTCACCAAATATCTCTACCATCCGCTTTTCATCGCTTACGCCTATAATGGCGGCATAGGCTTTACCAAAAAACTTATCCGTAAACGTGGCAATTTCAGACCCGGACCATTTGAGCCCTATCTAAGTATGGAAAAGATGAGTAATGTCGAGGCAAGAGAGTACGGCAAGCGTGTTTTGACCAACTACGTCATCTACATGAACAAACTGGGCAAACCGATGAGGCTGCTTCCGTTTATCAAAACACTTACCGACCCCTATTTGACAGACCGTTTCAGGAAATAGACTCAGAAGGCTTTTTTTGAGAAAATATATTTTGCCTTCTTGGCAAAGTCCAGCTCCCCTTTTCCATATGTTTCACTCTCAAATACAAGTTTGAACCTATTCTTGGAAATATGGGGGAATGTCACAAGAAAATAGTGGTTCCATTCCGAGATAAAAGAGAGGTTTTTAAGCCTGCTGTCTCTATGTGTAAGCGGCAGAACTTCTCTGGGTGCTTCCCCGTCAAGAGAAAGGTTAAAGTCATAGTGACCACTCTTTTCAAGGGCATCTTCCATATAGAGCCCTATGATGAAACGTTCATCCTCTGTAGCATTTTGTTCAGACGAAGCAGGATTGAGGTAGGTTGCGGTTAATGCTACTTTGGTCAGATTGCCATCATAAAGTTGTACCTTCTCTGTCTTGAGAAGCTGTTTATGGTAGTGTCTGTTCTTCTGATACTGTGCAAGGAGTGCTTCCTGCTCCGTGTTCGTACAGGCAGTCAACAGTGCGGCAGATACAACTGCCCATGCGATCATACGCATTGTCTCTCCTTCACTTGGGTTGCATGGATTTTAACATAGATTCAATAAAGGTTGATGTATAAT
>JAJRRK010000070.1 GCA_024279555.1 Campylobacterales bacterium | reverse complement strand
GTGCCAGTCGCCACCCCACTTCCATCTATATGATTTAAACAGCTTGACAGCCTTGCTCTCTTTCAAAAGTATAGCCTTCGCCGCAGCGTCTTCACCTCTATGCATCCGTTTTCGGTATGGGAGTGACGCCTTGTGGGAGATTCGCCCTGAACGAGAGATATAGGGATTCTCAATGGGATTGAGGTCGATCGCTTTACCGTAGGAGTGCTTCGACCAGTGTTTGCTTCCCGTAGCCTTGCGGCAGTTGAAAGCAGAGGTGTTGTCCGCTTCGATGCTCTGCCAGTCATTAGCGCCGAAGTCACTCACCAGACGCATCTGCCGTATGGGGTAACCCCATGCATAAAGCCTGGCAAATATTTGCGTCACCTCTTCAGCCACTTCTTTGTGAACGATCATCTCACCTGTACGCTCTCTACCCTGAAAATCATAGTAGCGCATACGCAGATAGCGCAGGTCACGCAAGGGTACGGGGCAGCCTCTATGCCATGAGCCTCCTTTGATCATGCGTGCTTCCAGTGAGGCATCTACCCCGCTGATAGTCGCATGGTACTCCCCCAAGAGCGATAACGGCAAAAGAACGAGTAAAAAAAGATATTTGGGCATCAAAATCCTACTTAAGTTGCATATTGGTTAGGGATATTGTGCTATTTTACCGTAAAACATTAAACGATGAGGAGAATACCCATGGAACAGTTCAAAACCTATGCCCTGATGATCGGGCTGACACTGCTTTTTATCTGGTTTGGCGGGATGATCGCCGGAAAAACCGGTATGATCATCGCCTTTTTGGCAGCAGCAGGCATGAACTTTTACGCCTACTACTACAGTGACAAAGCGGTACTCAGCCACTACCATGCCATCCCCGTTGACCGCGCACATGCCAGCGGACTGTATGAGATCGTCGAGCGGCTGACCCAGCGTGCCGGGCTGCCGATGCCAAAACTCTACATCATTCCCGAACAGCAACCCAATGCCTTTGCCACAGGGCGGGACTATGAGCACGCTGCCGTTGCCGTAACCGAAGGGCTGCTGCAACTGCTTGACGAAGAGGAGATCGAAGGGGTCATCGCCCATGAGCTCAGCCACATCAAACACTACGATATGCTCATCGGTACCGTAGCAGCCACCATTGCCGGTGCAATCGCCATGCTGGCAAATTTTGGTATGTTTTTTGGCGGCGGAGACCGCGACAGACCCAACCCCATCGTCATGATCGCCCTGATGATCATCATGCCGCTGGTAGCGACCATCATTCAGATGACCGTCAGCCGTAACCGTGAATATCTTGCAGACGAAGGTGCAGCACGCATGACCGGACACCCCGAGTGGCTTCAGAGCGCGCTCATCAAACTCGACAACTATGCCCGCCAGATGACCATGCCCGAAGCCGACCCGCAGACAGCACACATGTTCATCATCAACCCCTTTACGGGCAAAGACTTCTCCATGCGTGAACTCTTCAGCACGCATCCGAGCACCGAATCGAGAGTACAGAGGCTGGAGGAGTTGAAGCATTAAATCATTTAGTATGGTATAATTTCTATTATGAGAACGATCAAACAACTCAAACACTACCTCATCGAGGTACTTCCCGATGCAAATATCTATCTCTTTGGCTCCCGTGCCAGAGGTGATGCTTCTGCCTGTTCCGATATTGATATTGCCATAGAGAGTGACAGAACGCTCAAAGAGAAACTCGCCCGTATCCGATTTGCCATCGAAGAATCTTCACTCCCCTACAAAGTAGATCTGGTCGATCTCTCACAGGCACCTTACTTAAAAACCATCATCCAAAAAGAGGGACTCCGGTGGCATTAGAAAAGAAACTTTCCGATCTGAACAATGCGCTACAACGCTTACAGGAAGCCTTTGAGCAGAGCAAACTGCATGAAAACGGGGCAACCTATACCTTTTTTAGGGATTCTACGATTCAACGCTTTGAGTTCACATTGGAGATCACATGGAAAACGATCAAAACCTTTTTACAAGAGCATGAAGGCATAGCGTGCCGCTCTCCCAAAGGGTGTATGCGTGAATTTTTCTCGTCAGGACATCTGACTGAAGATGAGGTCACGACACTCCTGATGATGATAGACGACAGAAATCTTGCCACACACACCTATCACGAAGCTCTGGCAGAGCAGATTTTCACACATATCCAGACCTATCTGCCCCTGCTTCAAAAAATTTATAAACTATTGAAAGAAACCATACAATGACATTTCATCACAATAAAAGCATTGCAGCGCAATGCATACCAACACGCTTCACACTTCACCCCAAGGGCACTTGTCACTTTGTTCGGGCGCACGCTTCACGCTTCACCTCACCTAATACCCGAGGTACCAGATGAGCGCTTTCGCACGCCAGCTCATCAACGGCTGTCTGCCTTCAGACATCGAGTCCGAAGACAAGAACGCATTCCGAGAGTTACAGCGTATCGGTGCAATAGAACAAAAAGACGGACTGTGGAAACTCAACTCACTCTATCGTGCCGGCAGGCTCTATCTGGGACAGGATGGACGCGGCTATGTCGAAGCGGAGTTCAAAGAGCAAAAAGATCTTCTCATCGAACCTGATCATCTCGGTGATGCCAAAAACGGTGATGTGGTCGTTGCCAAACGCATCATCGCCCGCCGCGGCAGAGCCTCGGGTAAAGTGGTCGCGGTCATCCAGAAGGCACACCTCTTTACCATTGCCTATACCCACCGTGATGAGCAGGGGAACTTCTCTATTCTCGATATCCGCACAGGAGAGCCGACCCATGCGGTCATGCCCGGCATGGATCTGAAAGCCTTCAAACTCGGCACTGTCCTCAAAGTCGATATCGACACCGAAGAGGTACTGGAGGTCTTCGGTCATCTTGCCGACCCGAAAGTGGACGAAAAGATCTCACTGGCACTCTACAACCGTCAGGACGCTTTCCCTCCAGAATGTGTCAAAGAGGCACTGCAAATAGAGTCGGAAGTGACCAAAAGCGAACACCCAAACCGTGTAGACCTGACCCATCTTGACTTCTGCACCATCGACCCGGTCACCGCCAAAGACTTTGATGATGCGATCTATTTCGATCTTGAGAACTACACGCTTTATGTTGCCATTGCCGATGTGAGCCACTATGTCCCCTACTTCACCGAAATAGACAAAGAAGCAAAGAAGCGCGGCTTTACCACCTACCTGCCGCACAAGTCCTTCCCGATGCTCCCCAGAGAACTGAGTGAAAATATCTGTTCTCTCAAGCCCAAAGTGGACAGACTGGCATT
>JAJRRK010000069.1 GCA_024279555.1 Campylobacterales bacterium | reverse complement strand
CGGACTTACTTAGTCCGTTGATGGTGATGGTACGCTGATACATATCGTCACTGATACTTGCGGCTGCGGTGAACTCGACCCCATAGACCAGTTTTTCATACATTTCGTCACTGGCAACGAGAATATCTGTCTCTTTCACTATCTCAGCGATCGCTTCAAGCTCCTCTTTGGTGTAGACAGAACCGGTGGGATTGGAGGGAGAGGTGAGGATGAGCATTTTTGTTTTTGGGGTAATAGCGGCTTTAAGCTGTTCAGCAGTGATCTTAAACTTGCTGGTGTCACTGGTCTCGATAATCACGGGTTTGGCACCAGCATATTTGACCAGTTCAGGATAGGTGACCCAGTAGGGTGCGGGGATGATCACCTCATCACCTGGATTGAGTGTCGCTTGAAAAAGGTTGAAAAGCGACTGCTTTGCCCCGTTACTGACGATAATGTCTGAAGGTGCATACTCAAGCCCGTTGTCTCTTTTGAGCTTGAAAGCGACCGCTTCGAGAAGTTCGGGAATGCCCGGCACGGCAGTGTACTGGGTGAAGCCCTCGTTGATCGCCTTGATCGCCTCCTCTTTGATACGCTGCGGTGTCCCAAAATCCGGTTCTCCCGCCGAGAAGGAGAGGATGTCCTTCCCTTCGGCTTTGAGCTCACGTGCCAGAGAGGAGATGGCAATGGTCAGTGACGGTGAGAGTGTCTGTATGCGGTCTGAAAGAAGCATAAATGTTCCTTGATGAAAAAATAATGGATATTATAACTAAAACTTGCTTGATAGGGGACAAAAAGGGATGTATGAGGCGTGACCGTGTCACACAAAGAAACAGATGGGAACTTCCCTCAAAAAGAGGTCAGTCCATGGAATGAAGGAAGTTGTCATAGAGCTCTTCGAGATCGTGGTCTTTCTCTTTGACCTTTTCTTTTTTGGTCTTGGGCAGTGCCTCTTCGAGTACTTCGATACGGCGCAGCAGGTACTCGAAAAGCTCTTTGTTGACATCGGGGATCTTGTCGTGGCTGAGCGGGCTTTTGTCGTATCCGCGTTTGAGTACACGGGCGGGTATACCGATGGCGGTGGAGTCAGGGGGCACGTCCTTGACAACTACCGAGTTGGCACCGACCTTGGAGTTTTCACCGATAGTGATGTTACCCAGTACCTTGGAACCTGCACCGATGACGACATTGTTGCCGATGGTAGGGTGGCGCTTGCCCTTGGTGGTACTGACCCCACCCAGCGTGACCTGCTGATAAATAAGCACATCATCACCGATGATTGCCGTCTCCCCGATGACCACACCGACCCCGTGGTCGATGAATACCCTGCGCCCGAATTTGGCGGCAGGGTGGATGTCGATCATCGTCAAAAACATACCCAGTGCAGAGATGAGACGAGGAATAAAACGCAATCCTTTGTTATAGAGTGAATGGGCGATACGGTGGAACAGCAGTGCCCATAACCCCGGATAGTTGAAAAAAAGTTCAAAAGTAGAGTGCAGTGCCGGGTCGTTACGTTTGACATTGGCAAAATCTTCCTTGATCAGTTTAAATACGTTCACGCGTTAAGCTCCTTGGGATGTTTCACTGATGGCTTGAATGGTTTTAAGATAGCTGTTTTCACTTAAATAGAGATAAATCTTTCCGAGCAGTTCCCGCTTCTCTTCGGGAGTGATGAGCTGCGACTCTTCTATCCTGTACTTGAGCGCTTTATCTATGATGCCGGTATCATAGTCAAGGTCATCGAGCACATCCATGAGATTTTGAGCTTCAATGATATTGTCGATGCTGTAGCTACCGTCTTCATGAAAGTTGATGACACACTCGGTCGGATGGGTAAAGAGGTTGTGTTTCATGCCCAGTACCTCCTGATAGGCACCGGTAAGGAAAAAACCGATAAAGTACTCTTCTTTGTTCAGGTCGATATCATGCAGGTAAAGCGGCAGGTCGCGCTCAAATCCGATCTCTCCGTCAGAATCGCAGGTGATGTCCCAAATGCTGGCGGGGTTGGTCGGCTTGGTATCGAGATGACTCAGCGGCATAATGGGGAAGTGCTGTCCAAGTCCCCAAAAGTCCGGTAAAGACTGAAATGCCGAGAAGTTCACCAGATACTTCTCCTGTATGCGGTCTTGGAGTTTTTTGAGTTCGTCTGTTCCCTCGTTCTTGAGGAGTGCGATCGCCTTTTTGATGATGAGATTGACCAGTATCTCTGTATTGGAGCGGTCTTCAAGGTCGATGTAGCCCAGATCGAAGAGTGTCAGCAGGCTCTCCATATGGTCAAGCGCATCGTGCAGGTACTCCCTTGCGTTCTTGCGTTTGATCGTGCTGTAGAGGTCATAGAGCTCCTGAATGAGCGGCGGGTTCTTCTCTTTGAGACGGAGGCACTTGGCATTGTATTCCGAAGAGAAGAGTTCCAGTACCGGTGCGACCAGAACGGAATGGGAAGCGGCAATATAACGTCCAGATTCCGTGAAGATATCAGGCTCTTCGACACCCTTGCTTTTGGCGATTTCCTGCATGAGGAAGACCACATCGTTGGCGAACTCATCAAGTGAGTAGTTTCGCTCCTGTGAAGCGGCATGTTGAGAATACTCTACAGCCAGTCCGCCGCCTATGTTGATCGCACCCAGCGCATTAGCTCCGCGCCGTTTGAGTTCGGCATAGATGTTCCCGGCTTCTCTGAGTGCCTTTTTCAGCGGTGCGATGTCTCCCATCTGGGAACCGATATGGAAATGGATCATCCAGAGTCGGTCGAGCAGGGCGTGTTTTTTGAGCAGTTCATACGCTTCAAGCAGTTCGGTGGAGGTCAATCCGAATTTAGAAGAGTATCCGCCGCTTTTTGCCCAGATGCCGATACCTGTGCTGTGCAGGCGGATACGCACACCGATCTTGGGCGCGACAGGAGTCTCACTTTTGGTATTGAACTCTTTATTGACCTCGATGATCGTTTTGAGTTCACCGGTGCCTTCAATGGTGACTGTGATGTTGTGTCCCATCTTCGCGGCAATGAAACACAGGGCGATCATCTCCTTGTCCTTGAAGCCGTTGACCGTGATGGGCGCACCCAGCGGTGTCTTGGACATGGCGATGATCAGTTCGGCTTTGGATCCGGCTTCCAGTCCGTAGTCGTATGGTTTGGAGACCTCCATCAATGCATGAATAAAGTTGGGGAACTGGTTGACCTTCAGGGGAAAGACCGCATGGAAATTGCCCTGGTACCCAAATGCTTTTTTGGCTTTTTCAAATGTCTTGAAGAGTGTCTCTATCTGTTTTTCGATGAGATGGGGAAAGCGTAGCAGCAAAGGCCCTTTGTATCCTTTTTCCCGTATCTGCTGTGTGATCTGGAGCAGAGAGGGGTTGGAGGCATAGTTGACATTGACCGTATCATTTTCGATGATGAAGTTGTCATCTCCCCAGATATTCAGTCCAAAACGCTTCATGCCTCTGCCTTTCGTATTGATAGATAATGAAGAGATTATACCAAAACTTAATCGAAACTTACCTATAATTAAGACAATGAAGAGGGAATTTATAGCATGGCAGGAAGACCAGGATCAGCTTGTACTCAAAGCGAAAGGGGAGTGGACCCTCTATTTCGTTCCAGAGATCGAGAAGCGTCTGCAGCTCGTTCCGTTGGGGCGGGAGATCGTATGGGATCTTTCGGGGGTGACGGATTTTGACAGTTCCGGGGTTCTTCTTTTTATCGAATACCTGAAGCGGTTTAAGCGGAACACGAAAGTAAAAGTGGTGGGATACACACCGAGCCAAAAAGAGATGTATGATCTCCTGCGTCAACATATGGTAGAGGCGATCCCTCCGCGAAAAGAGGGGTTTTTAGAAGAGATAGGCAAAGCGGCACTCGAAACAGTGCATGATATCAGAGATTTTGTTACTTTCCTCGGCCAGCTTTTTTATACACTTTTTTATGCCCTCTTCCATCCTCGCTCCATACGTTTCAAAGAGATGGTCTATCACATTCATCAGTCGGGTTTCAATGCACTGGTGATCATTGGTCTGACCTCCTTTCTGGTGGGGATGGTCATCGCCTATCAGGGAGCGGTTGAGTTGTCCAAGTTCGGGGCAGATATTTTTATTGTCGATACGGTGGGCATCTCCATTGTCCGTGAACTGGGGCCGATGATCACCGCCATTGTCATCGCAGGGCGGAGCGGCTCGGCCTATACTGCGGAGATCGGGGCGATGAAGATCACCGAAGAGATCGCCGCCATGCGTACGATGGGGTTCGACCCGTATCATTTTCTGGTACTGCCGCGTATCTTTGCGCTTATGATCGCGCTGCCGTTGCTTATTTTCTTTTCCGATATTATCGGTATTTTCGGTGGAATGGTGGCATCGAACATGGTCACGGGCATCTCCTATGACCAGTTCATCTCAAGACTCTATGAAGTGCTTGAGGCTAAACACTATATTCTGGGAATGATCAAGGGGCCGGTCTTTGCCTTCCTGATCGCGGCGATTGGATGTTTCCGTGGTTTTCAGGTCTCTGACAATACCGAGAGTATCGGGCTGCATACGACCGCTTCAGTGGTTAACTCCATTTTTATGGTGATTGCCTTTGATGCTCTCTTTTCTGTGATTTATACGGAGTTTGACCTGTGAGTCCGGTCATAGAGGTCTCAGGCATTGTGACGCGCTTTGGCAGTCATACGGTACACGACGGTGTTTCTCTGCATATCGACAAGAATGAGATCTACGGTATATTAGGTGAGAGCGGATCGGGAAAATCGGTACTGATGCGTGAAATGATCATGCTTCAGAAACCGGATGCAGGGAAAGTGACAGTTCTCGGACGGGATCTGGCACGGATCACTTTTGAAGAGGCGCAGAAACTGCGCAGTGAGTGGGGTGTACTGTTTCAGTTCGGAGCGCTCTACTCCTCTCTGACCATCGCGGAGAATATTGAGGTACAGCTCAAAGAGTACACCAAACTAAGCAAACGGATGCGTGACAAACTGGTACGCTCCAAGATCGCACTGGTAGGACTGGATGCCCATGTAGGTGCACTTTACCCGGCAGAGCTCAGCGGGGGGATGATCAAACGTGCGGCACTGGCAAGGGCACTGGCGATGGAACCGAGTCTACTCTTTCTCGATGAGCCGACATCGGGGCTCGATCCGGTGGGTGCACGTAATTTTGATAAACTTATTGTAGAATTACGGGATATGTTGGGAATCACCGTCGTGATGATCACCCATGATCTTGACAGCATTTTCAACATTGTCGACAGGATGGCTATTTTGGCAGACAAGCGGGTCGTGGCGGAAGGGAACATACAGGAAGTGCTCCGCTCCACTCATCCGTTCGTTGAAGCGTTCTTCAAGAATGACTACACCAGAGAGAAGTTCGCAGACAAACTCAAAGAGGGGGAGAAGGATGTACAGTAGGGTCAATTATACGATCGTCGGTCTTTTTGTTCTGCTGTTCGGGATAGGAACGGTACTTTTCTTCTTCTGGCTCGCCAAGTACGGACTGCAGCAGGAGTATGATGTCTATAAAGTCTATATGAGAGAATCTGTGTCGGGTCTCTCAAAAGATTCTGTAGTCAAACTGCATGGTGTGGATGTCGGACGGGTCAAGGAGATACGTATTGATCCTAAAGATATCGAACGGGTCGAGATATTGCTTAACATCAAGCATGGCACGCCCATTAAAGAGGACATGGTTGCTCATACAACGATGCTTGGTGTCACGGGACTGCTTGCCATCGAGATCGAGGGAGGGACCAATGCCGCCAAAACGCTCAAGCCAAGCAAAGATCATATACCTGTGATTAAATCTACCAGTTCATGGTTTGACACAACCAAAAATAACATAGGTACGCTGGCAGACAGGCTCGCAGAACTGGTAGAGCAGGCAAACAAACTTCTAAGCGAAAACAATATAGAGAATTTCGGGAAGATACTGGAGCATACAGAGAAGTTCACAGCAATGACACCGGGACTGATCCGGGAAGCCAACGCAACATTGGTACAGTACAAAACAGCAGTCAAGGATCTTACCCGCAATATGGACAGTATCACCAGATCTTTCAATGGTGTCAGTGAGGTAGCTGTTCCCGCAGTCAAAAAGTTTACGGAGACAGCACGTAATTTCAACAGGGTAACGCTTAAAGTTGAAAGAACACTGGACCGGGGTGATTACAATCTCCAAAAGATGCTTGAGCCGATGCTTATCGATATCGAGATCCTTTCTAAGCAGTTGAATGATTTGACAAGAGAGCTTAAGCAGAGTCCGAGTGACCTGCTGTTTAAATCACGTAGAACAAGAAAAGGACCGGGAGAATGAAAATGAGATATATATTTGTCCTGCTGCTGGCAGGTATGGTGTTCACCGGATGTGCCATGAAAGATGCACCGCCGCAGAAGGTCTATACTCTTGATGCGGGCAGTGTAGCCCAACCCGCTTCCTACTCCTACAGAAGCAAGGTGCTGAAGGTAAGTTATCCTCAGGCACTCAAGGAGAGCTTGACTGATGAGATGCACTTCTCCTACAGTATCAGTGACAGAGGTGTGTACCAGAATTCACGCTGGTCGAATAATCTTGGCAAACTGCTCCAGGGTGAGATCATAAGAGGTCTGCAGGAAGCAAGGCTTTTTAAGGCTGTACTCCCTTCTGGATCCAGTGCTGACTCTGATCTGAATTTGGAGAGTCTCATCTATGACTTCTCCCACCATGTCAGAGAAGGGGCATCTTATGCTGTGGTCTCCATCGAATTCATCCTTGTCGATGTTCATACGGGAAGAGTGCTCAAGAGTAAACGATTCAGCTACCGAGAGGTGACACCCACGGTCAATGCAGAGGGATATGTCATCGCGACAAACAGAGCAATGACACGCCTGATGCAGGATGTTGTTGCATGGCTTTATTAAGTTTTATTGATTATAATTCTATTTTGCATTAGAAAGGATGATGAATGAAAAAAACAGTGATCAGTACACTTCTGGCGGCACATCTTATGACGCAGCTTCAAGCAGGCGGTGATATTGAGCCGGTAGTAGAAAATGAAGCGGTAGAAATGGCAGAGAGACCCTTTTATATCGTTGCAAAGGGAATGATGACCTTTGGTTACAGTGTCAATCATGGTGATGCTGTTCTTGACGGTGATATGGATTTCGGTTATGGTATTGACCTTGGATATCGCATTGGTAACGGATTTGCGGTGGAGTATGACTTCTCTTATTCCCGTAACAGGGTCACAGAGAAGAAGCCGGGTCAGGAACCTGAAGAAGTCAAAGGACGTTACTATACCTCTGCACTCGATCTGGTCTATACATATGAACTGACTGAAGAATTGGGTGTTTTTGGAAAAGTAGGATACGAGTGGGAGTGGGAGAAGATCTCAGCACTTGATATTGACAGTAATGACAATGATTTTGTCTTTGGTGTAGGTTTTGAAATGGCAATGGATGAGGATTTCAAATTCGTGACCGAGTATGAGCACTCTCTCATCGACGGACCACGCGGTGATTCCCTCTTTGCAGGTGTAATGTACAGCTTCTAATCATTGTCATTCCCGCGAAAGCGGGAATATTTTAAAATTCTTCCAGAGAAATCGTCTTCTCCTCTTTGCTCTCCATATCTTTGATCCATACGGTACCATTTTTGAGTTCATCTTCACCGATGAGTACGGCAAAACGGGCGTTGGACTTGTCAACCCCTTTCATGTGGCTTTTGAAACCTTTGGAGCTGTATTCTACGGTTACTTTCTTTTGGGCTCTTTTGTCATTGGCAAGCATGATGACCTTCTCCACGGCTTCGGGAACCATTGCACCCATATAGTAGCCCTCTCTTTGGGGTTGCGGCATCTTGACAAGCTCCATGATGCGCTCGATACCGATGGCAAAACCGACAGCCGGTGTCGGCTTTCCGTCAAGGTACTCCACCAGTTTGTCGTAGCGCCCCCCGCCGGCAATGGCAGACTGTGCACCGATCTCGTTGCTGACGAACTCAAAAGCAGTTTTGTTGTAGTAGTCCAAACCGCGGACAAGGTTCGTATCTACGGTATAGGCAATTCCCGCTTCATCGAGCAGTTCTGTCAGCTTCTTAAAGTCACTCTCGCAGCTTTCACAGAGATTGTCGATGAGCTTGGGTGATTGGGGCAGCAGAGACTGGCACTTCTCATTCTTGCAGTCGAGTACACGGATAGGATTGGTTCCGATGCGGCGGTTACAATCCTCACAGAGCTCCTCTTTGATGTCGGTTAGAAAATTTACCAGATTCTCCCGGTAGGGAGGCATGCACTCAGGACATCCCAATGAGTTGATCAGAAGATCGAACCCGATACCAAGCTCCTTGAATATCTGGCTAATCATTACAATAAGGGTAAAATCCTCATAGACCGATGCTTCACCGAAACTCTCGCAGCCGAACTGGTGGAACTCTCTGAGTCTTCCTTTTTGCGGACGCTCATAGCGGAACATAGGACCATAGTAGTAGAATTTCTGTTTCATCGGCTGGCGGTCAAGTTTGGCGGATACGAAAGCACGTACCACACCTGCAGTCCCTTCCGGGCGCATACAGACATCGTTGCCGCCTTTATCCTCGAACTGGTACATCTCTTTGCTGACAATATCGGAACTGTCACCTACCGAGCGTTTAAAGAGGCTGGTCTCTTCGAGGATAGGGGTCTCGATGTAGCTGTAACCATAACGCTTGGCAACTTTGACGGCAGTGGTAACAATATGTACAAAACGCTGCGCATCATCGAACATCAGGTCTTTCATACCACGTAACGGTTTGATCATGGGGTTTTCCTTTGTATGCAACGCAGTAGATCGCGCAGGGTGGGTTACCCACCGTATTAATTGGTGAAATTATACCTTCAGATAGGTAAGAATGGCTTGATGTATGTTCTCTACAGAGTCAGTAGCGTCAATGAACAGATGGGGAATTTTCAGTTTGAGAATACTCGTTTTCATATGTTCCTGCACGCTCATGAGGTATTCTAATCCGCGTAACTCTATACCGTCAAGTGACTTTTGCGCAGTACGCTCTTTGAGTGTTTCCATATTAGTCAAAAAGAGGATGACACGGTCTGGAAAGTGGTTTTGCAATGCAAAACGGTTGAGCGCGACCAGTTCATCAAAGTCAAAATCTCCATTGGCAAGTGCATACCCCAGACCGGAGATAAACCCTCGGTCTGAGACTATCAACTTGTCTTGATTGGGTTTGATAACCTCTTCATAATGCTCTGCACGATCGGCAAGAAAAAGCAGCAGTTCCGCACGCTTGGAGCGCAGTGAATCACTCAAAAGTATCTCTCTTACCTGTTTCCCAAAAGCGGTGGCACCCGGCTCGAAGGTGGTTACTATCTCGGGATATTCCTCCTTGAGCAGGGCGATCTGTGTACTTTTACCGCAGGTGTCCACCCCTTCGAACAGTACATACATCAGGCGCGTATCTCTTTGATGATGCGGTGTACCTCAGGATGCAGTAGATGCTTCACTTTACCATCATAGGCAAGGATGGCACGCACAACGGAGGAGCTGACAAAAGCATGCTGGAGGTTTGGCATAAGATAGATCGTCTCCAGATCGGGTTTGAGGGAGGCGTTGGCATAGCCCATCTGCAGTTCATATTCGAAGTCGCTTACCGCACGCAGTCCTCTCACGACGATATTGGCATCAAGATCATCTGCCAGATCGACCAGCAGTTTGTCAAAACCGATCACCTCTATTTTGGGAAATTCCTTTGTTGCCGCCTGTACCATCTGAATACGCTGTTCCAGTGCGAACATGGGCTTCTTCGCTTCTGAGGCCGCCACAGCGACAATAATACGGTCGAACATTTTGCACGCACGGGTGATGATGTCAAGATGTCCGTTGGTGATGGGGTCAAAAGTGCCTGGATAGATGGCAGTTCTCATTGGAAGCCTCCATTGAGAAGAGCAGTGAAGAGTGAAGAGTGAAGAGTGAAGAGTGTCGGTTTGCATTGCTGTGCAATGCTTTTATTGATAAAGGTGAACATTAGTAAAATAATCCTTCATTAAAATAAAAGCTTTCTGAAAGAAAGCATACCACAACTCTTCACTCTTCACTCTTAACTCTTCACTCCCAACGAACAAACAGTTCGTTGGATATTCCCAGCACATCATACCACTTCCCAATGATGAAACGTTCCATCTCTTCGAGGTTCTGGTGCTTGGCATAATACCCCATCACCGGCGGGGCGATGATGACACCGAGTGAAGCCAGTTTGTGCATGTTCTCAAGGGCAATAGCGGAGAAGGGGAGTTCTCTTGGGGCAAGCAGGAGTTTTTTCTGCTCTTTGAGCGCTACAGCGGCAACACGGGTAGCAAGGTTGTCGCTGATACCGCAGGCGATCTTGGCAAGCGTATTCATGGAGCAGGGTATGACAGCAGTGGCATCGACACGGAAGGAGCCGCTGGAGATGGAAGCGGCGATGTTGTCGCTGTGGTGAAGTGTTACATTCTTATTCTCGAACGACTCTACGGTCAGTGCATTGTCAGAGACAACGACATGTACTTCTATCTCTTCAGGAAGGTAATCGACAAATTTTTGACCCAGTTGCACACCGCTGGCACCGGTAATAGCTACGACAAGTTTCATCTTTGGACTCTTTTTAGGGTCTATACATCCCTTTTATGTAATGGTAATTATATCAGCATAGGATTAAAGCGCATATTTGGATTATCAACGATCAATAATGATAAATTATGATTTTTTATAGATTATCTTAGTGTAAAATACCCCTGTACAAACCAAAAATAAAAAGGATAGAAAAATGTTAGAAGAGTTCAAAAAGTTTCTCATCAAGGGAAATATGGTCGATATGGCTGTAGGATTCATTTTTGGAGGCGCGTTTGCAACGATAGTCAAATCAATGGTCAATAATGTCATCATGCCGCCCGTGGGCAAACTGATGGGTAATGTTGATTTCTCCAATCTGTTCATTGCGCTTGACGGTAAAGAATATGCTTCACTTGAAGCGGTTGACAAAGCAGGCGCACCTGCCATTAAATACGGAATGTTTATCAACGATGTGATCTCGTTTCTCATTCTTGGATTTGTCGTTTTCATGTTCATCAAAGCCTACAATAAGCTTAAAGAACCCGAAGAGGAAGCAGCACCGACAACAAAAGTCTGTTCAGAGTGTGCGATGGAGATCCCCATTGAAGCGAAGAAGTGTGGATATTGCGGCAACACAAAAGTTTAATATAAATTAGGGGATACTTTTAAAGCATCCCCATCGCCAGTTTGGCTTCATCACTCATTTTACTCTGATCCCATGGCGGATCGAACACCAATTCTACATCGATACAGGCAAGATCACCACCCATACGGGTAGGGATGGAGCGTACCAGATCGACAATGACCTCACTCATGGAGCAGGTTGCAGAGGTGAGCGTCATGGTGATCTTGCATTCGGTCTGCTTGCTGGTAGGGTTCTTCCAGCAGTCGACATCATAGACGAGTCCGAGATTGTAAATATCAACGGGTAGTTCCGGGTCGTAAATGGTCTTGAGCTGCTCGATG
>JAJRRK010000068.1 GCA_024279555.1 Campylobacterales bacterium | reverse complement strand
CGCACTCATCAGGGATCTTGGAAAAATGATCGATGAGATCAACAGGAACTATGTGAGTAAAAAAGAACTGCAGGCTGCACTTGCTTCGGGGAAAGCAGTCTCTTCCGATAAAACTTCTTCAGTCTCAAAAGGAGAGAAGGGAAAAGATGCATCACTTCTCTCCCAGACGGCACCTGCCAAACTTTATAGTGAAGGGGTTCGGCTCTTTGTGAAAAAACGGTATGATGAGGCAAAGAAACATTTTTTGCTGACGGCAAAAAAAGGGTACAAACCTGCTGCTTCGAACTATTACCTGGGAGAGATCGCCTATTATACCAAGCAGTATGCAGATGCGATCTTCTATTACAAGAAGAGTGCAGGACTGTATGATCAGGCAAGTTATATGGATGTTTTGCTGTTGCACACAGCCATTTCACTTGAAAAGAGAGGAGAAAAAGAGCAGGCAAAGCGTTTTTATGAGAATGTCATAGAGAGCTACCAGGGCAGGAAATCTGCTTCGATCGCCAAAAAGAGACTCAAAGGGATATAAAATGTTACGTGCTCTACGTTCACTGCCGGTACTGCTGCTGCTTCCCCTTTCGCTGCTGGCTGAAGTAGAGTATGATCCCGATGCCCCGCCTGTACCGCTGAAACGTGAACTGGTCCCGCTTTCAAAAACCGTTTTTCAGCTCATACATCTTAAAAGCGGCAAAGAGCGTATTGTCGATCTGACAGGAAAAGATTTTATACTTGTTTCAGTACGGGAGCCCGGAAGTGACGGCCGTTTCTATGCCGTGGACAGGGACGGTACGGTCTGGTGGAGCGGACCGGTTACATCAGGTGCGCCACAGTTCCGTTCGCCTTCGGGTGTATTCAGTATCATACAGAAAAAGCGTTATCATATGTCGACGGTCTATCCGGATGACAACGGGGTGAACAATATGGATTTCATGATGAAGTTTACCAAATGGGGGCATGCACTGCATAAGGGTAGTGTGGACTGGATGTCTCACGGCTGTATCCATGTAGATCCGAAGGATGTACCGGTACTTTACCGCTGGTCACACGTCGGTATGCCCGTGGTGATCACGAGGCACACTTATATGCCGTTCGCCCGTCCCGATCTTCGCAGGATATATGGCAAGAAATAGCATTATCGGGAGAGTTCAACCGCTTTGGCATAGGCTTTGGCGATGGCTTCCATACAGGCGGCACGGACATTTCCCTCCTCCAGTGCTTTATAGCCGGCAGCAGTCGTCCCTCCGGGTGACATGACTCCGTCTTTGAGCAGGGCAGGATGTTCTGTTTTGACGAGTTTACCGAAACCTGAGAAGAGCCCTTCCATGACTTTCATTGCATCTGCACGTTTTAAACCCTGACTGACCGCGCCGTCTGCCAGTGCCTCTGCAATGAGCGCCAGATAGGCAGGACCGGAACCGGCAAGTGCTGTAGCGATATCGATCTCTTTTTCACTCTCAAGCCAGAGTACCTCTCCCGCACCACGCATCAGCACTTCCGCCTCTTCTTTGTGTTCGCTATCACCGGTCATAGTGGTCATGGAAGCGCCTACACTGGCAGCAAGGTTGGGCATGGCACGGACAACACCTTTGCTTTTGATCTTCTTTTTCAGCTTTTCAACAGGTACGCCGGCGAGTACGGAAAGCAGCAGTTTCGCTTTGCCTTTGAGTTGTTTGGAGACGCTTTCAAGGTTACCCGGTTTGACACAGAGCAGGATAGTTTTGTCACTGATATCAAAGTCATCTAGCAAAAATTTCTCTACTTTTTTTCCCAGAGCGACTTCAAAATCATTGAGCTTGTCAAGGTTGCGTCCGACCACTTCAATATTGTATTTGCCTTTGAGCCCCTGCGCGATGCTGAGTGCCATTGTGCCGTTGCCGATAAATGTGATGGTTTGCATGGATCCTCGCTTTACTACCGCACCGACTAACATACTTCATCTTTGATGCGTCGATTTCGTTCATAGACAAGGCGGATTTTTACAGGACTCGCCGTAGCGAATTCAAAAAAATCCAACGCAGCTCTATGGGCGAAAGCGGTGCACCCTTCGGGGAGAACGAGAAGAAGCGATCTGCAAGCAGATAAATGTTTGAATTCCCTACGGGGAGTCCTTCACATTTCTCTACTCGCACCTCACTCCTTCTCGTTCTCTCAAAGTTGAAGTATGTTAGTTGGTGCGGTAGATAGTTTTAATATGTGATTATAGCACAGATTGTTAATGCTATAATACTGCCATTACTTTCTCAAGAGGATAGCAAGATGGAGAATTTTTTACAAAACGCCAAAGCATCAACACGGATGCTGGCGACACTGGGCGGTAAAGAGAAGAACCGCATTTTGAAGGAGATGACAGAGGCACTGCGTGAAAACAGGGCAGCGATACTGGCAGCCAATGCTGTCGATATGAAACATGCTGAGGAGAACGACCTCTCTTCTGCACTCAAAGACAGACTTTTTCTTGATGAAGGGCGTATTGAGGGAATGGCAAAAGCTATCGAGGAGATTGCGGCACTCAAGGAGCCGGTCGGGCGTGTGCTGGACGGCTGGTATGCCGATGCGGGCTTCAAAATAGAGAAGGTGACTGTTCCCATCGGGGTCATCGGAGTGATTTACGAATCACGCCCCAATGTGACCGCGGATGTGGGTGCGCTCTGTTTCAAGAGCGGCAATGTCGCCATACTCAAAGGGGGCAAGGAGGCGGAGAACTCCAACCGTGCCATTGCGGATGTACTTCAGGGGGTGCTGGAGCGCAACGGTATCGCCAAAGAGGCGATCGCCCTGTTGCCGGACTCTTCCCGCGAAGGGGTGGCGAAGCTTATCAAGCAGGACAGGTATGTGGATCTCATTGTCCCAAGAGGCGGAGAAGCGCTTATCCGTTATGTAAGCGAGAATGCGACCGTTCCGGTAGTCAAACACGACAAGGGGCTGTGTCATACCTATATCGACGAGGATGCCGATATGGACAAAGCGCTCAAGGTCATCGTCAATGCCAAGTGCCGCCGTACGGGGATCTGCGGCGCGGCAGAGACACTGTTGGTCGATGAGGCGGTAGCCGAGGAGGTTCTGCCGCAGATCGTAGAGTCATTTAGTGCTCAGGGAACGACGCTGAGAGGGTGTGAAAGAACGCGCCAGATCGTAGCGGTCGAGGCAGCAACCGATGAGGACTGGGAGACGGAGTATCTTGACAATATTTTGAGCATTAAAGTGGTTGAAGGGGTCATGGGAGCTATTGCACACATAGAGCGTTACGGTTCACAGCACTCCGAGGCGATCATTACCGAGAATTACAGCACTGCCGAGAGATTCCTCAACGAAGTCGATGCTGCCTGTGTCTACCTGAACACTTCCACACAATTTACCGACGGCGGGGAGTTCGGTTTTGGTGCGGAAGTGGGCATCAGTACCAACAAGCTGCATGCCAGAGGCCCTATGGGGGTAAGTGAACTTACGACATACAAGTACAAAATCTATGGGCATGGTGAAACACGATAACATTTCATTAAGTTTGCTTGGATAGAATATCACACATTTAAATTACAGGATATATTATGGCAATTGAAAAAGAAAACAGCGTTGTAGGCATCGAGTACGAAGTAAAAGAGGCCGGTACAACAGATATCGTCGATACGAACAAAGGTGCACAACCGCTTGAGTTTGTTATGGGCAAAGGACAGATCATCCCAGGACTTGAAAACGCGCTTGTCGGCATGAAAGAGGGCGAGAGTGCGGACATTCTTGTTAAAGCAGCAGACGCTTACGGTGAAGTGAACCCTGAAGCGGTTCAGACACTGCCAAGAGAGCAGTTTGAGGGTGTGGATCTTCAAGAGGGTATGACCCTTTATGGACAGGGTGAAGATGGGCAGACTGTGCAAGTTACGGTTAAGTCTTTCAATGATAAAGAGGTGACGATAGACTTCAACCACCCGTTGGCAGGGAAAGACTTGATGTTCTCAGTCAAAGTCCTCTCTGAAAGAGAAGCGACTCCCGAAGAGGCAGCGACCGGTCAGGTTGGTGGCGGTGAGCACTGCGGCAGCGGTTCTTGCGGCTGTGGTCACTAAATAGTGTGTCTGATCCCTTCTGGATCAGACCTTTTTCTCTCTTCTTCCATTCATAACTTTTCTCTCTTATAAAAATATTTTCTTCCAACCTAATGTATTATCCAAGTATTTATAAAGATAAGCTATAATCATTACTATAAATGTGTTTCGAGGGGAGCAGATGAAGAAAATAGAGAAGTTTTTTGATATCAATATGGTACTGATGACGATCTACTCGGCGCTTGAAACAGTCCGGGAAGAGGAGGGGATCGAACTTGTCTATGACATCGATGCGACCATACCAAAAGAGCTTCGGGGTGACGTAGAGTCGGTCACGCATGTTCTGACACAGCTTTTGATGTTCGTTTTTCAGAATACACCCAATCGTGAAGTGATCCTTCATCTGCGTGCTCCCAAAGATTTTCTTGATGAAGAATCCATTACGTTTGAAGTAGAAGATACAGGGATAGGGCGTGAGAAAGCCCTCAGTTTTTTTGAGGCACGTATCAAGCCGGTTCTTGAGAGGCTCGATGCAACGGCCACCTATGAGGAGGAGACTGCCAAAATCGCTGTTTCCATTCCTTTTAAACTGCATGATCTGGGAAACAGACGCTATTACAGGCTCCCGGATATCGGTATGCTGGGTAAAAAAGTACTGCTCATTTCCAAAAGCAAGATCGTTGCAGAGAGCCTGCAGAAGATGTTCAAATATTTTCTCTATGAAGTGGATGAAGGAGCCGAAGCCTATAAGCGCAGGGGCAGTAATCTGGCGATCTATGATATTTTTGTCCTTGAGGACTCTCTTCTGACACCGGGTATTGAAGAACTTGTCCAAAAAGTACAGGAGAAGCATGATCTGAAATTTGTCATTTTGCAGGAGGCTGATCATGCCGAGGTACTGAACAAGAAATTTGTCTCTGCCTATCTGGTGAAGCCGGTGATGCAGGAGAGTATCTTTGAACTCATCGTTGCACTTTTTGAAGATGATATCAAAGATAGAAAGATCAAAAAAGAGGCTGGCAAGCCTATTATCAATATGGAAAAGTACATTATGGATGCCTTCAAGAAGAGTGAAGAAGCATATGTCCAGATGGAGAAGATTAAGGAAGAGCTGATGCCAATGCATCAGCGCAAAGAGTCATTTTCCCAGAATGTACCTACAGAAGAAGGGGAAGAGAATGCCCTGGTACTCAATGTGGAAAAGGGACTTGAAAAGAGCAAGCAGAAGGGCGTTGACTATATTGATGAACTACATGACTTTCTGGAGACTTTCGACCGTTCCGATGTCTATTTCCGTGACATCGCCAAAAGCAAAGCGGTATGGCAGATCAAGGAATTCGCTATCGACCTTGAAAAAAAAGCAAACGCTATCGGTGCGGAGCGTATGGTAAAACTGGCAGAGAAGATCAGTCTGCTCTTTGTCTATGACAACCTCGATATGCTCCCTGTCTATACCGGAAAGTACCATCTTGAACTGAAAAAGCTTTTTACTGAGATAGAAAAATATATCAAGAGACATGCTTAAAAGGGGTAAGATATGTCAATTTGACATCTTTCTCCCCGCTCCTGCAGCTTTTACACTATAATCACTTCGATGCAATACAATTATTCAGATATGGAGATCTACTCTTTTGGAGTCGTTCTGGTATTTTCCGCTTTGTTCCTGTTGAGGGTCTCTACTCTTCTGATGCGTTCTCCCTCCAAACGTTACCTGAAACGTTTCAGAAATGAAAAAAAGCTTAAGAGGCTTACCTGGGGTGAGTTTGAACATCTCTGTCGCCTACTGTTCGAAGCGGAGGGGTGGCGTGTAAAAGAGAATGAGAAAAAAGGGGCTGATGGAGGGGTGGATCTCTGGATGAAAAGACGGGGCACAAAGGCGATCGTGCAGTGTAAGAAGTATGAAGATGCCCGTGTGACCATCAAGGTGATACGGGAGATGTATGGGTTGATGTACGAGTATGATGTGGATGAGGCTTTTGTGGTCACGACCAGTGAGTTTACCAAAGAGTGCTACCGTTTTGCCGGGGACAAAGCGATCACACTCATAAACGGTGAAATGCTGCTCAAGCGCATCAGAAGTGTATAATCTCTGTGTAGATTTTGGGTTAAAATGGTAAAATACCCTCTATTTATTTTTTTACTTAAAGGACCATTATGTCAGTCAAATGTGCATTTCTCTTTCCCGGACAGGGCTCGCAAGCCGTCGGTATGGGAGAGGACTTTTTCAACAATTCCAATATCGCCAGAGAGATGATCGCTGGTGCGAGTGAACGTACGGGGATCGACTTTAAAGAACTTCTCTTTACTGAGAATGACAAACTGGAGCAGACAGAGTATACGCAGCCTGCTATTTTGCTGGTCTCTGCCATTGCCCACAGACTGTTCGAGAATGAGATGCCCATCAAGCCGGTATTTGCACTGGGGCATTCACTCGGAGAGTTCTCCGCACTGACCTCCGTGGGTGCGCTTGATGTTATCGATGCAGTCGAACTGGTCAACCTGCGCGGAAAGCTGATGGCTCAGGCGTGTGAAGGGCAGGATGTCGGGATGCTGGTCTCTTTGGGGCTGGATGATGAAACCGTCGAGAAGATATGTGATGCGCAGAGAGAAGCCGGGATGAAAGTATGGCCGGTCAACTACAATGCACAGGGGCAGATTGTCATTGCAGGGCTCAAGCCCGATCTTCAGAAACTCGAGCCGATCCTCAAAGAGGCCAAAGCCCGCCGTGCGATGCTGCTGAACATGTCCGTGGCAAGCCACTGTCCGCTGCTTGAGAGTGCGGCTGCCCCATTGACACAGAAACTTGAGGAGGTGCTCAGAGACGAATTTACCGCACCGGTAGTCTCTAATGTTACGGCCCAGAAGTACAGTACCAAAGCTGAAGCACTGGAGCTGTTGCCAAAGCAACTGGTCTCCCCTGTGCTTTACAAGCAGTCGATCGCCAAATTCGATGATGAGGTCGACTGTTATGTTGAGTTCGGTCACGGTGGCGTGCTCAAAGGGCTCAACAGGAAAGCGACGAAGAAACCCCATTTTGTAGTCTCAGACATGCAGTCACTGGCGAATGCCATTGAAGAGATAGCAAAGTTGGGATAGAAAAATGAAAATAGCCATTATGGGTGCCATGCCCGAAGAGATCGAACCGCTTATCGAAAAACTTGAGAATGTCACCACGACGATTTATGCGAAGAACAAGTACTATGAAGGTACCTACAACGGGCAGGAAGTGGTAGTTGCCTATTCAAAGATAGGGAAGGTTTTTGCCGCTTTGACGGCAACGATCCTTATTGAGAAGTTTGGATGTGAACAGCTTCTTTTCTCCGGAGTTGCCGGAGCGATCTCTGATGACTTGAAGATCGGGGATCTTATCATTGCCGACGGCTTGTGCCAGCATGATCTGGACATTACGGCATTTGGTCATCCGCACGGGTATGTTCCCGAAGGGGAAGTATGCATCGCTTCAGACAGCTATCTGAGACAGATTGCCAAAAGGGTTGCCCAACGTAAAAGCATTTCCCTCAAAGAGGGTGTCATTGCCACAGGAGACCAGTTCGTCGCTGACCCTGAACGCAAAGCATGGATAGGCAAGACCTTCAATGCCGATGCACTGGAAATGGAGGGTGCAAGTGTTGCTGTGGTCTGTGACGCCTTCAATGTCCCCTTCTTTATTTTGCGTGCCATCTCTGACAGTGCCGATATGGATGCAAACTTCGACTTCGATGCGTTCCTTGAGAGTTCGGCAAAGACCAGCGCGGATTTCATTCTCTCTATGGTGGAGGAGATCACAGCCTCAAATGGATAAAGAGACCATAGAAAAACGCCGTCGGGATGATACCAAATCCATTCCGATGAGTCGCAAACTGCTTAAAGTTATCGGCAAGACCAATGTCGATTTTCGTCTCATCGGTGAAGGGGACAAGGTGCTTGTGGGACTCAGCGGCGGCAAAGACTCTCTGGCGTTGGTGCATGCGCTCAAGCATATTCAAAAACATGCTCCGTTTAACTTCGACTTTGAAGCGTGTACGGTCAAATATGGCATGCCCGATGAGCACTACGACTATCTCTCCCGACACTGCGAAGAGTACGGTATCAAACATACCGTTTATGAAACAAAGATCTTTGAGATCTCGCAGGAGACCATACGGGAGAACTCTTCGTTCTGTTCTTACTTTTCACGCATGCGGCGCGGGGCGCTCTATACCTTTGCACAAGAGGGCGGCTTTACGAAAGTGGCGTTGGGACACCACTTCGATGATGCGGTGGAGAGTTTCTTTATGAACATGTTCTACAACGGTACCATGCGCTCCATGGCGCCCATCTACAAGACCGGCAAGGGGTTTCACCTGATTCGTCCGCTCATACAGGTACGGGAAAAACAGCTACGTGCTTTTGCCGATGAGAACAATCTGCAAGTTATCGGCGACGAAGCCTGTCCTGCGATGCTCAAAGATGTCAAGATGCCGCATGCGCGGGCTTCG
>JAJRRK010000067.1 GCA_024279555.1 Campylobacterales bacterium | reverse complement strand
CAGATCATAGGTGAGAGGGGAGGCGGTGTAGGCAAAGGTACCAAAGACCACTACCCCCATATTGTCGTCAAAACGCTTTTGTATGAAGACTTTTGCCAGATCGATGGTGGTGTCGTATTTGCTTTTGAAACGCGCTTTGGGATCGAAGCCGCTCTGCGCCATGGAGCCGCTGGCATCGAGGGCGAGTACCAGGTCTCGTCCTTTTTTCTGAGTATTTCCTTCGCTCTCATAGATGAATGGCCGGGCAAGTGCAAAAACCATCAGAGAGAATACGAGTACTCTCAGCCATGGCTCCCTAGAGAGAAGAGGACTCTCTTGTCCTATCCATTCGGTTCTGGAGAAGTAAAAAGTCTTTGTATACTCTCTGCACCAGAAGAAGCAGGGCGTCAGCAACAAAAGAAGCAGAAATAAAGGTGTACCGAATGTAAAATGCATATAACTATTTTAGCATTTCAGTGTTAAGGTTACGCTATAATTATTTTAGGGCACCTCTAATAACCCTCCATGTCCATAATGGGTTTTTAGATGTGCCCTTTAATTTCTACGACAACAGAGGACAAGATGCAGAAACGACAGAACGGACTGCGCTACTGGTTACTGACACTTTTGATGATATCGGCGCTTCAGATCGTGCCGGTTCAGGCCAACCAGCTGGCATTCGAAGAACATGCGACCGATGTGATCTATAATTCTCTTCAGGCACAGAGAACAGGAAAATTCCTCCAGCGCTTCTACAAGCGACTCCTTTTTCTGCCTGCATGGATGCATGAGAAGGGTCTATCTCCCGCGGCAGAAGATCTTTTCGATGTGATTCGGGAGGATTTCACGCTTGACCCCGATGGAAATCTGGCTCTGAAAGCAAGGGTTACAGAGAAGGAAGCGCATGCCTTGTATGCCCAAAAGAGCAGTTTTTTGCAGAAGATGGAGATGGAGTTTAAAATAACGCTGCTCTATGAGGAGTATGTTCACTATGCCTATTTTGGTGCCATTAACTGGGGGGCATTCCAGGCGCGTATCTCCAACCTGAAGGTTAACGGGGTCAGTACCGAGTGGGTACTACACCGTCCGAATGTCGATCCGGCAGGTATGGTTGAAAAGGCGCTTTTGGGTGTGAGTCTCAAAAAGCAGATGCAAGATGCCGTCCCTACCGCCTATCACTACCGTCAGCTCCAAAGAGCGCTTAAGCGCTATATGGACATTGAAGCAAACGGCGGATGGCAACATGTCTCTTTGTACCATAAGAAACTCAATCCGGGTAAACACGACGAGGGTGTTTATGCGCTGCGTGAAAGGCTGAAGGTAACAGGTGACTATGTTGGCTGCAGCGAGAGTGAAGAAGATGACCGCTATGACCGATGTCTGGTCGATGCCGTTAAGCGTTTTCAGTTGCGTAACGGGTTGACACCCGATGGTGTGGTCGGGCCGGCGACACTCAGAGTACTCAACATCACACCCCAGGAGCGCATCACCGCCATACGCCTCAATCTTGATCGGATTAAATGGCTCAATCCCCGTCAGCCGCACCGCCATATCATTATCAATATCCCCTTCTTTACCCTCTACTTTGAAGAGGACGGCAGGCTGATACAGAAGATGAAGGTGATCACCGGAAAACCCAACCACCCGACCCCTATCTTCTCCGATGAGGTGGAGATGATCGTGCTCAATCCCTACTGGAATGTACCAAAAAGCATTATCCAAAAAGAGATGATCCCGAAACTACTACGCAATCCGAACGCTATGCGCAAACAGGGTATTGAGGTCTATACCGGTTGGGGAAAGGATGCCAAGAAGATCAACCCCGCTTCAGTGAACTGGGCACAGTACCGCTACAGCAAAACCGTTCCTTACCGTTTCGCACAGCCACCGGGGTATAAAAATGCGCTGGGGAAGGTGAAGTTCCTCTTCCCCAACAAGTTCTCTGTCTACATGCACGACACACCGACCAAACCGCTTTTCAAGCGTGACAAGCGTGCATTCAGCCACGGATGTATCAGGCTGGAGAAGCCCCGTGAACTGCTGCGTACTTTTGCAAGTTTTGAAGAGAATGTAAATTTTGAGAAGTCCCAAGAGATCCTTAAAGGCAAAAAAAACGTTTACATGAAGCTTAGAGAGAAGGTACCGGTAGATGTCATCTATCTGACCGCATGGGTCGATTATGACGGTAAACTGCAGTTTAGGGATGATATCTACCATTATGACCGGATGCAGCTGCAGTCTTATCGTGAGTGGTGATCCATGTCGTTTAGGTATGCGGTTGCGTTGACAGGTGGGATCGCCACGGGGAAAAGCTCGGTAGCAAGGTTGTTCGAAGCGGATGGTTACAGGGTCATCGATGCAGACAGGGTCGCACATGCAGTGCTTAACGATCAGACTGAGAAGATTGCCGAGCTGTTTGGAGAAAAGATGATTACTGAGGGTAAAGTTGATCGTAAGGCATTGGGTGCGGTAGTCTTTGCCGACCCGCTTCAGAGGAAGAGACTTGAAGCGCTTTTGCATCCGCTTATCTATGCGATGATCGAAGAGGAGGCCAAAAGAGAGGATGCCAAGGGGAAACCTTACATTATTGATATTCCGCTTTTTTTTGAAGGCGGTCGTTACCCTATTGACAAGTCGTTGGTGGTCTACACTCCACAGCAGATACAGATAGCGCGTGCCATGCAGCGTGACGGACTGAGCCGAGAAGCGGTGCTGGAGCGTATTGCGGCACAGATAGACATCGAAGAGAAGCGCTATATGGGTGATTTCGTCATCGACAACAGTGGAGATGAAACCCAACTTAGGGTAGAATACGAACGAGCCAAAGAGGCGATTGAAAAGGAGTTTGCATGACTGTGACCAAGTATTCTGCCAACGGAAATGATTTCATTGTTTTTATTGCGCAGGAGAAAGCGGATCGTTCGGAGCTTGCCAAAAAACTCTGCCATCGCCACAACGGTGTCGGTGCCGACGGTATGGTGGTGGTGCTTCCCCATCCGGAGTATGATTTCGAGTGGGAGTTCTATAATGCCGACGGATCCTACGCAGCGATGTGCGGCAACGCCAGCCGTGCGGTAGCGCATTTTGCCCACGAAAAAGGCATTTGCAAAGAGGGAAAGGCGGAGTTTCTTACCGGTGCAGGAGTGATCCGAGCGACGATCAACGGACTCTATGTGGTCAGTGACATGGTCAAGCCCGATATCATACGAACCGACATCGAAGAAGATGGTGAGATCTGGTGGCTCATAGACTCCGGCGTACCGCATCTGGTCTCTGTCAGAGAGGACATTGATGACTTCGATCTGGCACAGGCACGCAGACTGCGTGAAAAGTACAATGCCAATGTCAACATCTGCAAAGTGACGGATGACGCGATGTATGTGCGCACCTATGAACGGGGTGTTGAAGATGAGACACTGGCGTGCGGTACGGGGATGGTCGCCTGTTTCATACGCAACCATCAGGAAGGCAAAGTGCCCGACATGATCAAAGTGCACCCCAAAAGTGGTGATGAACTCTATGTAAGCTATGAGGATGGTATCTACCGCTTCGGCGGCAAGGTGACCAAAACATTTATTGCAGAGACGCTGATATGAGAGGAAGCAGATGAGAAAAACAGTATGGGGGCTTTTATTGGCAAGTGGGCTTTTTGCCGGAGAGTTTGAGAATGCGATGCAAGCCTATAAAAACGGCAGTTTTATCGAAGCGTTGAACGGATTCTATATTCTGGCGAAGAACGGCGATGCCAAGGCGCAGTACAATGTAGGGCTCATGTATGCACAGGGGCAGGGAGCCAAAGCCGATCTTCATAAAGCGATGGAGTGGTATGAGAAAGCCGCCAAGCAGGACATAGCCAAAGCGCAGTACAACCTTGCGCAGATATACCATAAGCTTGGAGACTCGCAGGATCATGCTTACGAGAAGGCAAAGTACTGGTACGAAAAAGCGGCCCAGCAGGGTATCGCTCAGGCATACAACAACCTCGGGGCACTCTACCTTGAAGGTAAAGGTATCGCACAGGACGAGAAAAAAGCGCTTGAACAATTTAAAATCGCTGCAGAAAAAGGCGATGCCAATGCCCAGTTGAATGCAGCTATCCTCTACCTTGAGGGCAAAGGCACTCCTGTGGACAAGATGAAAGCGTATGAGTATTTCAAAAAGGCACTTCAGGGCGGAAAAACCGAGGCACAGTCCTATCTTGACGCACTCTGTAAAGAGAGCAGCTGGGTCTGTCAGCAATAATTTCATAAACACGTGCTTTTTGGGAGGAGTTTAAGGAACCTTCATATATAATTCCCGTCTACAAAATATGTGGTCGCGTAGCTCAGTTGGTAGAGCACCACCTTGACATGGTGGTGGTCGATGGTTCGAGTCCATTCGTGGCCACCATTTATTTTGATTCTTCTTGGTATCTTTTATATTGTGCTATCTATAATCCTAAACAGTTTGTACTTTCTCATTTTAAGCAATTGTCACTGATATTGACGAAACCGATTGGTATATTTGGATGAAATCTATGATAGAATACTATCTATAATTATGATAATGCAAAGGGGTATCGGTGACGATGGGTAATAGGAAAAGGCTCAAACGTGAGTCGATCATTCAGACTGCGCTGCAGCTTTTCTCTGTCAACGGTTTCCATAAAACCACTATTCCCGACATTGCCCAAAAGCTCGGTATGAGCGTAGGAAATCTCTATAACTATTTCTCCTCTAAAGATATTCTTGCACAGGAGATCATCAAATACACCTCTGAAGTTCTTGGTGAGAAGATAAGAGAAGTCAATATGCTTGATGTGAGTGCCGAAGAGAAGATACACAAGATCGTGGAGATATACTTCACCATGGCAAAAGAGAAGCCGGAGATGATCGAATATTTTCTGCGCGTCTATCTTTCCAACAGGGAAGTTTTCAGTTCCGGATGTGAGGGGATGATCTGTGTTTCCGAATTCATTACCGAGATCATGATCTTTTTTGATGATGCCGTTGCTTCGGGGGAGTTGCGCAATCAGGATTTCTTCTCTGCATTTGGGCTTTTCATGGGTTATCTTGGTGGCATGGTCTTTCTCAAAGGGGAGGGGGTACTGCCCAAAGAGATAGAAACCTATATCGATGACATTTCCCGCAACATTTACAATGCGCTGAAGGCTTGAGATGTCTGCCAAAGCCAAGCCCGCACTTCTTTGGCTTCAGTCTATTACCTGCAACGGCAACAGCCACTCCTTTTTAAACCATCCCGATCTTTTTTCCATTCTCTCCCATTTTGAACTGGTCTACCATCCGATACTTGAAACAGGACAGACGATCGAGAAGATGCTTGCCGGTACATTGCCGTGTGATGTACTGGTTTTGGAAGGCTCTTTCAGGCAGAAAGGGCTTCGTAAAAACGGTGTGGAAGTGTTAGAGGTTGCATTGCAGTATGCGCACAAAGCAGAGCATATCATCACTGCAGGCACCTGTGCGACCTTTGGCGGCATCTTCAAGCAGAAAGCCCCCGATGCTATCAGCGGTTTTTGTTTTGATGAGGCAGAGCAGACCCCAAGGTATCGACAGTATGCCGACAAACTCATCTCGCTTCCGGGCTGTCCTATCCATCCCAAATGGCTTGGGTACGTACTGATGATGATCGCAGACGGCAGACAGATTCCCCTTGATGAGATGCATCGCCCCCAGGAACTCTACGGCATTACAGTGCATACGGGATGCAGCCGAAACGAATATTTTGAGTGGAAGGTCGATACCAAAGGGTTTGGTCTCAAAGAGGGATGTCTCTTTTATGAACAGGGGTGTCAGGGGCCTTATACCAGAGGCAGCTGTAACCGCATCCTTTGGAACGACATAAGCTCCAAGACCATTGCCGGAACGCCCTGTTTGGGATGTACGGAGCCTGATTTCCCCAGAACGACACTCTTTGAGACCAAGACCCGCATGGGAATCCCCGAGACCATGCCGCTTGGTGTGCCAAGGCGAGCCTACCTGACGGCAACGGGAATCGCCAAGAGTTTCAAGATCAAGCGTTTTGAAGAGAGGATCATCACCTATGACCGTTAAAAAACTCATTGAAAAGATCGAGGGCGAAGCAGAGCTTGATTTTTCTCTCAAAAACGGCAGTGTCGAGGATGTTACGATCAATTTTGGCTTCTATCGTGGCATAGAGGAGATTATGATCTCCAAGGCTCCCCGTGACGCACTTGTCATCACACCCCGTGTCTGCGGCATCTGCAACCATGCGCATCTCATGGCGGCGGTACAGGCTATTGAGCATGGCTACGCCGGCACTGGTATTTCTGTCGAACTTACCGATAAAGCCAAGGCAATACGCGATTTCACACTTGCCTGCGAACTTATTCAAAATCATGTCAAATGGTTCTACCTGACCATACTGCCGCAGTTGGAACATCTGACCAAAGAGGAGAGCAAGGAGAACCATGCGCTCAAAGCCTCTTATCTCTCTACTACGATCACCAAGGCACTGGCGATTTTTGCCGGGCAGTGGCCCCATTCAAGCTATGCCGTCCCCGGTGGTGTGACCTGTGATCCTACCTATGTAGATGTGATGCAGGCACAAGCACTTGTCGATGAAACGGTGCGTTTCTTTGAACAGGTGATGACAGGCATCTCCTTTGATGCCTATGAACAGATAGACTCTGTTGCGCAGATGCATGAGATCAAAGGGGACATAGGCAGACTGCTCTATCTTTTGGGACACTATGATATGGCAAAGCGGGGACAAAGCCACGACCGATTTATGGTTTTGGGGGAGACTACAGGGTTTGTTCAGGGTAAGTCCATTGCCACAACGATAGCCAATGTAGATGTTCGCTATGTGGAAGAGCAACCACAATCAGGAACGACAGCCAAGGCTGTTACCTATAAAAAACGCCAGTACGAGGTAGGCCCTTTGGCACGGGCAATGGTTGCCAAAGATCCTCTGATCAGAAGTATGCACAAACGCTACAAAGATTCGCTGCTGACGCGTATTTTTGCCCGTATGCACGAGGTGGCATACCTGCTTCGCATCTGTCAAACATTGTTGAAGGGGCTGGATCTGCGTCAGGACTCCTGTACGCTTGAGGGGCACTTGCTTGCTTCCGATTTTGAGGGCATTGGCATGGTTGAGGCAGCACGCGGCTCACTGATCCACAAAACGGTTGTCAAAGAGCGGTGCATTGAAAACTACGAGATCATCGTGCCTACCCAGTGGAATCTCAGCCACGGAACCCAGAGCGAGAAGGGGATTGCCGTCGAGGCGATGGTAGGTTCACAGAGCATGGATGAGGCCTCTTTTATCTTCCGTGCATTTGATGTCTGTTCGGTTTGTACGACACAATAATCTTCAAATATTTTAAAAACAAATAATATATTTTTAGTAAAATAAATCAAAAAATACAAAAAAACTTAAAAAATGAATAATCATTCAAATCTCTTTAAGCTTACTTTTTCTACAATAGTGAACGATCATTCAACTTTTAAAAAGGAGACCATATGGGTATGGATAAGCAGGAGTCGGTAAAGAAGCTCTTTACTGTGCAAAGTGCCAAAGTGGATACCAACAGAGGTGATGCATACTATGAAAAACTGTATGCGCAATGTAGAGCGAGATTGGATGAACTCAAAAAGCTCAAGCCGCTCAATAACAGAATGGATTTTACGCAAAGCATTGAGGAGGCGGGTCTTGAGCGACGAGACTTTCTTAAGTGGGCATCTGCGACCACGGCGATGCTGATGCTGCCGGCTTCCTTTACGCCGCTTGTAGCCGAAGCAGCGGTAATGATGAACCGACTGCCTGTTATCTGGATAGAACTTCAGGACTGTGCCGGTAACTCTGAAGCGCTTTTGCGTTCGGACGGACCGCAGATCGATGAGATCATCCTCGATATCATTTCTCTCGAGTTCCATGAAACACTGCAGGCAGCTTCCGGTCACCAGGCCGAGAAGCAGATGGATGAGGCGATGGAGCACTTCCACGGCAAGTATCTACTCTTTGTTGAAGGGTCGATTCCGCTTGGTATGGACGGGCAGTACGGTACCATCGGTGCCAAGGGCGAAACATTTGTTGATCACCTCAAACGGGCAGCAGAAGGTGCAGCAGCTGTTGTTGCTGTCGGTTCCTGTGCGACCTTCGGAGGTATTCCGGCGGCAGCGCCCAACCCAACTGATGCGGTCGGTGTGATGGATGTCATCAAAGGCAAACCACTGATCAATATCCCTGCATGTCCTGCCAACCCCTCCAATATGGTAGGGGTGATTCTGCACTATGTATTGACCGGTCAGGTACCGGAGCTTGACTCTCTGCTTAGACCGAAATTCGCGTTTGGTTACCGTATCCACGACAACTGTGAGAGACGCGCACACTTCGATGCGGGTGAGTATGTCGAAGAGTGGGGTGATGAAGGGGCGAAGAACAACTTCTGTCTCTACAAAGTCGGTTGTAAAGGTCCAATGACCTTCAACAACTGTTCTATTATCCGCTACAATGAAGGTGTCAACTGGCCTATCGGCGTAGGACGCGGATGTATCGGATGTTCGGAGCCGGATTTCTGGGACAAATATGCCTATGAGAGACCCATGGCTAACGCAAACATCAAAGCGCCGACAGGCGGTGTAGAGAAGACAGTGGATGAGTTTGGTCTTGGACTCTTGACAGCAGCGGGTATCGGTATCGGTATCCACGCGGCAGCGAGTGCGATCGCAGGTAAGAAAGAAGATGGAGGAGAAGCATAATGCCAGAACTAAACGAACAAGCAGAAGCACAAATGACAGGCGGTGGAGCAGAAACGACAGAAGCTCCCGAAACTCAGACGCATGGTGCAGGTGGTTATCACAAGACCGACACGAAGGGCAACAAGCATATTATTGTTGATCCTATTACGAGGATCGAAGGACACCTGCGTATTGAAGCGGTGATCGACAGCAACAACCGCATTGTTGATGCATGGAGCTCTTCGACTATGTTCCGTGGCATCGAGACGATCGTTAAGGACCGTGATCCAAGAGATGTCGGTTTGATGACCATGCGTATCTGTGGGGTCTGTACGGGAACTCACTACCAAAGAAGTATCGAAGCGGTAGAGGATGCATTTAACATCACCATCCCAAAAAATGCGCGTCTGGTTAGAAACCTCATTCAGGGAGCACTCTATGTGCATGATCACCTGGTGCACTTCTATCATTTGCATGCACTCGACTTTGTCGATGTTGTAGCGGCTACCAAAGCAGATCCTGAACTTACGGCTAAAGAAGCTGAAAAATGGGCGAAAATAGCGGGCCATCCTGCTGCAGTGTCAGGAGTGTCTGCATTCAAAACAGTGCAGGATCGTATCATTAAATTCGTCAAAGAGGGTAGACTGGGGATCTTTGGAAACGGGTACTGGGGTAACAATGCCTACAAACTGACACCGGAGCAAAACCTCATTGGTGTCGCACACTACCTTAAAGCACTTGATATCCAAAGAGATCTTGCCAAAATGCAGGCGATCTTTGGCGGTAAGAACCCGCATCCACAGTCCATTGTTGTGGGTGGTGTTACCTGTGTGCAGGATATCCAGAATCCTGCGCGTATTGCGCTCTTCAAGCAAATTCTTCAGGATAGCATGGTATTCATTAAGGGTGCTTATCTCCCTGATATCTATATGGCGGGTACAGCCTACGCTAAAGAGGCAACGGATGGTTCTCAGGCATTCCATGCGACCAACCACAAAGGGACATTGGGTAAAGAGGTCGGTGGTGCCGGCGGCGGTCTGCTCTCCTATATGACTTATGGTGATTTTAGATTGGATGACAATGAATTTTATAAGTCGGAGATGTTCTTTAAAAGAGGTGTGGTGCTTGACGGCGATCTTTCCAAAGTCCTTGAGCTTGATGAATCCAAGATTACTGAAGATGTAACGCACTCATGGTTTGAAGGTACCGGTGCACCGGAGCATCCATATGACGGAACGACTATTCCAAAATATACAGGACTAGACAAAAAAGCAGATGGATATGCCTACTTGAAGACAGATGAGAAGTACTCTTGGATTAAATCTCCACTCTATGACGGACGTAAAGTAGAAGTGGGACCTTTGGCACGTCTTGTTGTCGGATATGTGGCAGGTGACAAGCGAACCAAAAAATATGCTGACAACTTCTTAAAGCGTTCAGGGTTGCCGTTAACAGTACTCTTCTCCACTGTGGGAAGAACCGCTGCCCGTGCCATTGAAACAGAGATGATTGGTGATGCGATGCTTGAGTGGGTTGATGAATTGGCAAAGAACGCAGCATCGGGTGACTTGAGCACATGGACAGAGTTTGACTTCGATGTAGTTTCCAAGGACAGTAAAGGTCGTGGTATGGCTGAAGCGCCAAGAGGGGCATTAGGACACTGGATCCGCATTAAGGACGGCAAGGTCTCCAACTTCCAGGCAGTCGTGCCTTCCACATGGAATGCCGGACCGAGAGGACCAAATGGAGAGATCGGTGCTTACGAAGCCGCATTGATTGGTACCGTGGTGCAAAACCCTGAAGAGCCGCTCGAGATTATCCGTACGGTTCACAGTTTTGATCCGTGTATTGCCTGTGCGGTGCATGTGGTCGATACCAAAGGTAAGGAGCTGGCTGTTTACAAGGTCGATCCTACCTGCGCACTCTAAAGGAGGCTGTTATGTCTAAATCCGGATATAAACAGGTTAAAAGAATGACGGCTTTCATGCGTCTCAACCACTGGGTGGTTGCGGTTTGTATGGTAGCTGCGATTATTACGGGGCTCTATATCGGACATCCGTATTATCAGACATTCATTGCCGATCCTGCTGTCAACAAATATGTAATGGCATGGAACAGATGGATTCACTTCATGGTGGCAATTATTTTGATGTGAGCAGTATCGTTGTGGCATATCTCTATTTTTTCTCTCGTTTTGAGAAGCCCTATAAAAAGCTGATTCCCTCAGGAAAAAATATTCAGGAATTCTTGGCTGTTTTTGTAAATCTTGTGACACTGAACAGAACGAAGAAGTTTGATTCCTCGCATGCAGATAGTTTTAATGCGGTCTTTTTCTTTATCTTTCATATGCTTTTGCTTTGGATGCTTTTGAGCGGACTTCAAATGTATGTACATGGTTTGGCATCAGGGGAAAGCAGTATCGGTGCATGGTGGCCATGGATGCTACATGTTGCGACAGACTGGACTGTTCCCTTCAGTAACTGGCTGATAGGCTCGAACGGTACAGGAGCGAATATTATGGATGTGCGTATTGCCCACCATTATGCAATGTGGTTTATCATTGTATGGGTCGTGTTCCACATCTACTATCAGGTCTGGAGAACGATCTTCTGGAAAGAGGGTGATATCGCCATTGTCATCGGTGGTTCCAAGTTTGTCAAAGACGAGGAGAAGTAACTCCTTGTCCTACGAAAAAGTAGCCCTCATTGGCATAGGCAATATTCTGTTCCATGATGAGGGGTTGGGCGCCTACCTTGTAAAGTACATCGAGGAGAACTATCTGATTCCGGAGAATCTCACGATCGTAGAGGGCGGTACGCTCGGCTTTGGTCTGATGACCTACTATCAGGAGTATGACAAGATTATTGTTGTGGGGAACGGCTCCAAAGAGGGAGAACCCGGTACGATCTTTTCGGAGAGTGCCGATGAGATCCTCAAGGGTGGGAATGTACGCAAAACCGCCAATGAAGTGGAAATCACCATGATGGTCGAAATATGCTCCTTTCATGAAGCCATGGGTGAGGTACAGCTCATCACAATGATACCTTACGATATCATTGAGGTGAAGAACGGATTGACACCCGAAGTACTTTCGCATATGCCAAAGCTTGTAGAGGCGACACTTGATGAGCTTGAGAGATCAGGCATCAAACTTGAGCCCAAAAGAGCCCCAAAGAAAAGTTTTGAAGCGATCATAGAGGCATACGCCAATCCAAAACAGACTATCGACTGTGCCATATAGTGTTCAGTATTCAGCCGGAGAGAAAGCACAAGTTTCATACTTTCCTTGTCCAAAATGTATTACCTCCTTATATTTATACATTGCTTGACTTCCGGTTGTGTAGTGTGCACACGTTTTGTGACAACTTAACTTATCAGGACTATTATGTATTTTGTTTTTGAACTGACCTTCACCTCTAAAAAACCCTATATTGCCAAACTCATCGTAGCACATGCCCAAACAGTGCAGATAGATGTCACGGTACAACAAGGGGAGGGGAAAATCCTATTTGCCTGCAAGAGAGATGATGCAAAACTCGAGCACTTCCTTCAGACACTCGAACAGGTGCTTCCCGCCTCTTTGTTTTTGGGTAAGAGCAGGCACTATTTTGCTGAAGAGGTGCCCCACATCAATGAAGTGCATGAAGATAGGTTGCCATTGAACATTGCACCGTGCCCGACTTGCCAAAAAGAGATGTTTGATGTCAGTTCCAGACGCTACTACTACCCCTTTACCTCCTGTAATGCCTGTGGTTCACAACACCCTTTTGTCAGTAGCTATCCGTATGAAAGAGAACATACGCTGATGAAGTTCTTTGTGCCCTGCGAAGCCTGCAAGGAGGAGTTATCCGCTAATCCGTTGCGTAAAGATTATCTGCTTATCTCCTGCATCGACTGCGGTATCAATGTGCGTATGACGGATGCCAAGAGCGAACGGTATGCCAACGGCAAAGGGGAGTACCGAAAACTGTTCGAGGTGAGTGCCAGAGCCATTGCCAAAGGCAAAAAAGTGTTGATGAAGACGATGCACGGTTACCGAAAATACTTTATGCCCACCGAAAATGACAAGCTGGCAACAACGACACTGATGATGTGTGATGCCAACAGACTCAACACTCATCTGATGATGGTGCCTCAGGAGTTCAATGCGCTTTTGAGCATAGAACGCCCCTTGCTTCGGGTAGCGACAAAGAGTGATGAACTGAAAGCATTGTACGGCTCAAGCGTACTGGTCAAATACCCTGATGACGGTATGGGGATGCTTCTGGCAAGGGAGCTGCTCAATGCCGGTTTAGAATATGTCGCATATGTTGAGAGTGATGCAAATGAAGAGGCAGATTTTTTGGTCGATTTCGATATTCCTATTGTGCCGCAAAGAGATATGAAACTCTTTATCAATCAAGATGCCAAGCTTTTTGTCAGTGGTGAGCGCATTCTCTTCCCTATGGAAGCAGAAAACCCCAAAGATGTTGTAACAGTTGCACATGATCTGGCTGCAGTTAAGGTGGACGGCAAGACGATCATAGACAACTTTGATCACTTTGAAAAAGTAGAGACTGCGCAGATCAGAGTGCTTGAGGGTGAAGCGTTTGAGAGCGGGCACTCCAACGAGGTTCGTTTCGAGCAGTGGAAGGCTTCGATGCTTTCTGTTCTTTCCGAGCATGGTAAATTGGGTGAAAAAGCTGTGGGTGTACACTTTGACGGGCAGTTGTACTTTCTCTACTACAACGGCAAAGAGGTGATCAATGCCGTACCCCCCATTCCGTTCGAGTCGGATCACTTGTGGGAGAAGATCAGAACACTCAGAGAGGGCTCGGAGCGACTGCCGGACAACTACCGCAAGCATTTTCCCGAAATTTATGAGCGGCTTGACGCACTGGAAGGGAAACATGACATCTTTGAAGTGACCGCCATGGTATTGGGGCTGGACGATGAAAGTCTGGAGGGTATCTCTGCGGAAGCGCTCAGTTTTCTGGGCAAAGGCGGCTTACAGATTGATACACGGGTCAAAGATAACCGTTTTGATAATTATGCATTTTTAAGCAGTATCATGAGTTATCAGATCGCCGGAGTGGAGAGTAACTACCTGTGTTATAGTATCTATGAGTCTTTTGGGGACTATATTGGCGAGATCGTCCCGCAACTGATTGAAAAGGTTAAAACCCGTAATGTGGTCTTGAGCGGAGAGACTTTTGCCAACCAGTCACTCTATGGTAGAATACAAAGAACACTCGGTACATACAAACCGATGATGAACCAAAATCTGCCTATTGGAAAAGAGAATGCGGCATATGGAGCACTTTATTTGTAGTCAGAGTCAAAGCGTAAGGTGTAAAGTGTATAGGTATATGTTGCGAGATAACGCCGGTATCCGATGAATACCTATCGCATTCTAATTAACGGGACGGTACAGGGAGTGGGCTTCCGTCCTTTTGTCTACAGACTTGCAACGCGCTACAAGATCACAGGAAATATCTCCAATGCAGCCGACGGCGTACATATTGTGATCACAACGACACCTGAAATACTGCAAGATTTCCTCCATAGCCTCCATACTGAGTTGCCCTCTTTAGCTTTCATTGATACCATTAAGACCCGGAAGCTCGATAAGACAATACATTTTGATGGTTTCTTCATCGTCCAAACCGAAGAGAGCGGTAAGAGAACCGTGCGAATCCCGCCCGATGTAAGTATCTGTGAGGCGTGTGAGAAAGAGCTTTTCGATCCTAAAAACCGCCGCTACGGCTACCCTTTCATTGCCTGTACGCATTGCGGGGTGCGATACTCGATTATCTATGATCTTCCCTATGACCGTAAAAATACTTCCATGAAGTTTTTTACAATGTGCAAAGCGTGTGAAACCGAGTACACGAACCCCTTGGATAGACGATATCATGCACAGCCTATAGGGTGTTGGGAGTGTGGGCCAACGCTATCGTTGTTCGATAATTTAGGGGCAGCCTTTGAGGCCACCCAAGAGGAGATGATGGAAAAAACAGTCCGGCTTTTGCTGGAGGGAAAGATTGTAGCGGTCAAAGGAGTGGGAGGGTACCATCTGATGTGTGATGCGACCAACGAGGTGGCAGTCAAACAATTGAGAGAACGAAAGCGACGACCTCATAAGCCTTTTGCGGTCATGGTGAAGGATATGGCGATGGCAAAGGAGCTAGCACATATCAATGCCAAAGAGGAAGCGCTTCTTGGTTGCAAAGAGCGCCCCATAGTCATTCTCAACGCTCAACGCTCAACCCTCAACGCTTATATCGCACCGAATATATCACGCATAGGGTTGTTTCTACCCTATACGCCGCTGCACCTTTTGCTTTTGCACAGATTTGACCGTCCGCTTGTCGCCACTTCTGCGAATGTCACCGATGAGCCTATTTGTACCGATATGGAGTCTTTGCGGCAGTTAAACGGTGTGTACGACTATGTGCTTGACCATGATAGGACAATTGTCAACGGAGTCGATGACTCGGTGGTGATGGCAGTGGCAGATCAAACGATCATGCTCCGCCGTGCGAGAGGATATGCGCCTGTAAGCATCACACTGCCTTTTGAACTCCCCAAGCGGGTATTGGCAGTGGGGGCGAACCAGAAAAGTACGGTTGCCATCGGATTTGACGATCAGGTGATCCTCTCTCCGCATATCGGTGATCTTGACAGCATCGGTTCGGTGGCATATTATGAGAAAAATATAGAAACGCTTGAACGCATCTATGACTTTACGCCTGATGTGATCGTCCATGATATGCATCCAGCCTACGAATCTACCAAATATGCCAAGGGTAACTGCAAGGGATTACCCCTACATGAGGTGCAACACCACTATGCACATATACTTGGTGTGATGGCAGAAAAAAGTATCGAGGGTAAAGTCTTCGGTGTGGCATTTGATGGGACAGGGTTGGGAGAGGATGGTACACTGTGGGGTGGGGAGTTCTTGGTGTGTGACTATGGAAGCTATGAGCGAATGGCATATTTAAAAACCTTTAAGCTCTTAGGCGGTGCCAAAGCCATCAAAGAGCCAAAGCGTGTGGCACTGAGCCTGCTCTTTGACCTCTATGGCGAAGAGGCTACAAGACTTGACAATCCAACCATACAAGCTTTTACGGATGCACAACTGCGTACCTATTACCTCTCGTGGCAAAAAGGACTCAATGCCCCGCTAAGCTCTTCTGTAGGTCGTCTGTTTGATGCGGTGGCTTCACTGCTGGGTGTTTGCCAAGTGATGAGCTTTGAGGGGCAAAGTGGTATGATGCTTGAGGAGATGTACGATTCTCAGATAGAAGGGCATTATCCTTTTGAATATAAATACGGTGCGATTGATCCTCTACCGATGGTTGAAGCGATTTTGAAAGAGAAGGATCAAAAGACGGCGGTCTCAAAATTTTTTCATACACTCATAGAGATGATCGCATCGGTTTACTGTGAGTATGATCATCTGCCTCTGGTATGCAGCGGCGGAGTGTTTCAAAACAGACTATTGGTAAAACTACTTGTAGCACGTTTCCCTCATGTATACCTTCCCAATGATTTTCCGCCCAATGACGGCGGGATCGCCTTGGGGCAGACCATAGCGGCGGCTAAGCTCTCCGATTGAATCGCCACTCTGCCTCTTT
>JAJRRK010000066.1 GCA_024279555.1 Campylobacterales bacterium | reverse complement strand
TCTTCTTCGTTCAATTCATTGTAGGCCATGATATGCTCCTTTGGGTTATATGTTGGTTTGGTAATAAAAATCACTATACTGTTTCAAAGCTTAGTGTTTAGATTTTGGCTCTGCCATTTTCGTGCTGTTGGTGTCAAGTTTGCGCTTACGGAACAGTTTGATCTTCTCTCTGGGGACGAACTCCAGCACTGTCGCGTTGATGCAGAAACGCTGTCTGCCTCCGGGAGCATCGTTGAAGACATGTCCCAGATGGGCACCTGATCTTTTGGCGATGATCTCGATGCGTTTCATGCCAAAGGATTTGTCTTCCTTCTGTACCGTAGCACCCTCGACCGCTTTGAAAAAGCTCAGCCAGCCCGAACCAGAGTTGAATCGGTCGCGGGTATCAAAGAGAATGTCACCCGATATCTTGTCGATGAACACGCCGTCGCCGGTATGTTTGAACTGCTCGTACTGTTTGCAGAATCTGCCGTCGGTCATCTTCTTGAACGCAACATTGTACCCCTCGCTCTCCTCGCCCAGTTTGAATGCACCTACCGCTTTGTAGAATGTTTTTTCATCCATATAGCCAGTGTGGGATGCCACCTCTTTGCCCTCTTCGATGAAGAGTATGGTCGGCGTACCCTCGATCTTGGTTGTGAGCGTAAACCCTTTGAGCGCTTCCCGGTGGGCGGTTCTGAGAGGAATGGTTCCGCGGTAGTGATCGGTTACGTCCTGTTTGAACATTTCACAGAATCTACAGTGTTTGGCATCGATAACGATGATCTCCTTGCCTCCCAAAGGCGTGATGGCATTTGAGTGCGATTTTATTTGGACATCGCCGAACTTTACGCCGGTTGCATGGTTGGGGCAGTAGCCAAAAGGATTCTTTTTGAGATAGTCCTGATGATACGACTCGGCAGGGTAGAAGCTCTTGAGCGGTTCTATCTCGGTGGTAATGGTGCCGTAGCCCGCTTTGTTGAGCAGCTTTTGGTATGTCTTTTTTGTCGTCAAGGCAATCTCTTTTTGTTTTGCGTTGGTATAGTAGATTGCAGAGCGGTAGTTGTTGCCTATATCGTTGCCCTGTCTGTTTTTTTGTGTGGGATCGTGCATCTCCCAGAACGACTTGATGAGCGTTTCGGTAGTGATCTTTGTGTCATCATAGGTCACTTCGACCGCTTCGGCATGGTTGCGCACTTTTGTCTCTTTGCGATGGGCAAGGACGGTTTTGTAGGTAGGGTTGTCATACTCTCCGCCCGCATAGCCTGAGCGGGCATTCACTACACCCTCGAGGTGCTCAAAATGTTTCTCCACGCCCCAGAAGCAGCCGGCAGCAAAGACAATAGTCTGCTGTTTGGCTGTCAACGGCATGACAAAAGCCAATCCTAATAGCAATAATACTCTTTTTATCATGAAGCACACTCCTTTCTTTGCCCGCATCATAGCAGAAGTTCTGTGTAACAGTGTGTAGTGTTTTAACTATCTTCTGTATGCGATATGCTCCACTCATGGAAAGGCAGGGCTTCAAAGGATATCTTCTCGATGGCAAAGGTGTAGCTGTTGGCAACGGTGACAACAGTCACTTTGTCAATACCCTCTTTTCTATAAAGCGAGAACTTCTTTTGTGCCTTGACCCAGAAGTTCTCTTCGCCCTCAAACGGGGCGGGGACAATAAGCTCATTGGTTTCTGTGATGTAGCCGTGCAGTCCCAGTGCCTTAAAAGCAATGCCGTGCTTGATGAGGGTCAGTGCGATCATGCTGTCAAACTGTGTACCGAAGGGCTGATGGGCGGTAAGGTACTTGACAAAGGCAAAGTCATACATGAGCATCTTTTTTCCGCTGCGCTTGAGGGCATTGTCAATGAAGTAAAGCAGCCCCTCCTCCTGAAAACGCTTGATAGCACTGTAGACGAAGTCTTTGGAGATACGGAAGTGCTCCTTGGTGAAGCTGTAGATCTGATGGGTGGTCATAGGCTGGGTGTTGTAGCGTGCCAGAATAAGGATGAGAGACTGTTCATTGGGGGTGAACTGCTGCTGAAAGAACTGCTTCATCGCCAGGGTCGTATTGTGCTTGTGCTGCGCCATGGCAGGCAGGGTACCGGCCTTGAGGAAGTGGTTGAAGGCAAGGGTCGCCGAACTGCCGTGCTCGAAAGCGAGGAACTCTTCATAGTCGAGAGGGAAAAGCTGTACGGGTGTAAAACGGGGGTCTGTCACAGGGATTCGGCTTAGTACGATCAGACGGTCTACGGAGGGAAACGCTTCGAGCATCCCCTCTTCGTAATGGTCAAGGATCAGCTCCGTAATGCTGTACTCGTCTATAAATGCCTGTAGCGGCAGGGTATCGAGGGTGTTGAGGATGAGGTTTGGGTCTTCAAGGTCAATATAGAGCGTTTGTGTCCCCCGCTCACGCAGATAGTCGAGAACGAGTGCGGTTTTGCCGCAGCCTCTTGCACCAAAAAGATTGATATCCTCTGTTTCGGGCAGTTGGGTCTTCCTTACTATATAGGTCTGATTCTGGGGCGGATGATCATGATAATGTTCGAGCAGATCCATCAAAAACTCCAAAGTTTCCTTTTTGAAAGGAAATAAATTTACAAATTGTACCGAGTTTGGGCTGAAATGTATTGCACCTTTGAGAAAGTTTGGATATAATTCGCGTTCCTAAAAATAGGTTAGGGGGTGTTACACCCTGTGTTTAGGCACCTGGGCTTTGCCTTGCTAACGAGTTCTTTAAAGGGTAAAAATGGAAAAAATTAGATTGA
>JAJRRK010000065.1 GCA_024279555.1 Campylobacterales bacterium | reverse complement strand
TCCGTATTCTTGAAGGGATCGCAGAAAAGATGGAAGATTCCAAGGAGATGGAAAATGTGGTATTGGTTTTAGCGCACATTGTAAGCTCTTTGCGGGTCTGTGTGCGAAATGAATTGGATTTTAGGTGCGAAAGTTGAGATTGAATTTTAAGCCAATTTTACGAAATACTTCTTCCCCATCAACAAGAGTCACTTCACCAGAGTCTATTTGTTCTTTTCTTTTTAGGGCTTCCTCTACCCACAATTCATCTATAGATTTTTTGATAGGACTAATACTGATGAGCAGCTTATCTATCATCTTTGTTTTTAACTCTAGCGGTAAAGTTTCTATCTCATCAAAAAGTTGTTTTTGTGTAAGTGCTGCCACAAAATATCCTTTTTTGTTTATTATAGCAAAATTATTTGGCTAACAATAAAGCCGCTTCCTTTGCATGATAGGTGATAATGATATCCGCCCCCGCACGCTTGAATCCGAGCAGTGTCTCCATCATCACTTTGTCATAGTCGATCACACCGGCTTTGGCGGCCATTTTGAGCATGGAGTATTCACCGCTGACATTGTACACTGCCAGTGGGAGCGTGGTATTGTTGCGTACATCGCGGATGATATCCATGTAGGCGAGGGCGGGTTTGACCATGAGAATGTCTGCACCTTCCGCTTCATCGGCGACACTTTCGGCAATGGCTTCTTGGCGGTTGGCAGGGTTCATCTGGTAGCTTCGGCGGTCTCCGAAGCTGGGAGAGCTCTCCGCCACATCACGGAACGGACCATAGTATGCGGAGGCGAATTTGGTGGAGTAGCTCATGACAGGCAGGTTGACAAAACCGGCATTGTCAAGTCCGCTTCTGATGGACTGGATCATCCCGTCCATCATCCCGCTGGGAGCGATCATGTCCACCCCTGCTTTGGCGTGGACGACCGCCTGCTTGGCGAGGTTGTCAAGCGTGATGTCATTGTCAACCGTTTTTAGTACAGGGTCGAGCACACCGCAGTGTCCGTGGTCTGTGTATTCGCAAAAACAGAGATCGGTGACAACGAACATGTCAGGATGTGCCGCCTTGACAGCCCTGACCGTTTCAGCGATGATTCCGTGTTCACACATCGCGTCACTTCCGACTGAGTCTTTGACATCGGGAATGCCAAAGAGGATGATCGATCGGATGCCGAGCGCTTTGAGGGTATCGCACTCCTTGACGATCTCGTCGATACTCATCTGATAGACTCCGGGCATGGACGCGACTTCTTCTTTGATGCCTTCACCACTTCTGGCAAAAAGCGGATAGATGAAGTCATTGACACTCAGGTGGGTCTCCTGGAGCAGATCTCTAAGGACAGGATTGATTCTTTTTCTTCTAAAACGAGGGAACATACATAGCCTTCCAAATGGTAATTTCGCTATTTTAACCAAAAATTCCTAATTCCTAATTCCTAATTCCTGATAGTTGCTGTATAATCCCGTATGCAGAACATAAAAATTTCTCAAATCGCCACCTTGCCGACCAGACACGGTACTTTTCTTATTCAGGCTTTCAAAGAGCCCGATACCCAAAAAGAGCACCTTGCTGTCTTTACGGAAAATCTTTCCAAGCTGGAAACGCCTGTTGTACGTGTCCACTCCGAGTGCCTGACAGGGGATGCCATCGGTTCGGTCAAGTGTGACTGCGGAGAGCAGCTGGACTATGCGCTCGATCTCATCGCCAAAGAGGGCGGACTGGTGATCTATCACCGTCAAGAAGGACGTAATATCGGTCTGCTCAACAAGGTCAATGCCTATGCACTTCAAGATAAGGGGCTCGATACAGTCGCTGCAAATCATCAGCTTGGTTTCCGTGCCGATGAGCGTACCTATGAGGTGGTAGAGTTCATTTTACATCATCTTGGCATCAAAAAACTCAAACTCCTTACCAACAATCCCGCCAAGATGGAGAGCCTCTCAGACATCGAGATCGTCGAACGACTCCCCATCAAGATCGACCCCAATCCCCATAACGAAGCCTATTTGAAAACGAAAAAAGAGCAGATGGGGCATCTTCTATAGTACAATAAAAGTATTACTGTCTTAGTTACATTGATTCTAAATTTGTTTTGAGATGAGGTATTGATTTAGCTTGGACACAAACATTGTATTTTAGTGATATTTATGTAATATTCTGCTAACAATACACTAACAGTTGAAAGATAAAACTAGCATGAACTCCCATGTAATAGGACATAAAACATTTCCATAATATTTTGTGAACTGTCAAATTTATGGTATAATATGGAAAATATTTATCTTCTTTAGGTAATTAAAGAAGAAAAGAGCATAATGATGAAACGGTTTTATTTTGTATGGCTTATGATGTTTCCGCTATTTGTATGGGCTGGGAGTGTGTCAGTCACAGACAGTGTATCAACACCGGTCAATGACAACAGTTGTTTTGACAAAACCTTTGATGTAACAATTACATCTGCAATAACAGATGTAAGCATGGAAGTGAATATTGACCATACATGGCGGGCGGATCTGGATATATCACTTACTTCCCCTTCCGGTACGATAGTTGACCTTACCAGTGATAACGGCGGATCGCGTAATAACCTTTATGTGATTTTCGATGACGCAGCGGCAACATCGATAGTGGGTGACAATACAAATCATAATTCTGTTGTTAACAGACAACCCGAACAGCCATTGAGCGCATTTGACGGAGAGAATCCCAATGGTACTTGGACACTGACTGTATGCGATGATGCGGGGGGAGATACCGGAACTTATAATTATGCAACCCTGACGATTTACAACAATGATCCCGACTCTCCCCCAATTGTCAATCCTGTTCCAACTCAGATTGGCACATTGAATCGGTTTTTTTCAGCGGATCTGTCAGCTTATGTCGTGGAGACAGACAGTGATTCGATCACAAGTTACAGCATCACAGGTATACTGCCTTCAGGTCTCTCTTTTGATACGGCGACAGGGATTTTGTCCGGTACACCAACAGCTCTGGGAAATACTTCTCTGACACTTTTTGCTACGGACAAGGACGGCACTTCGGCAGGTGAGTCTTTTACTGTAAAAATTTTTCCTGAGGGTCCTAAAGTTAATTATCGTATGGATGAGTGTTTCTGGTTCAACAGCAGTGCTGTGATAGGAGATGTCAAGGACAGTTCACCTTATGGATTTAATGCGACTTCATCCGGTGCAGCCAGTATTACAAGTAATACGCTCAATCCCCCAGTATGCAACTACGGAACATTTGCTGCGCAACCCGATTTGGTATCGTCTGAGGACAATACAGCCGGTAATACCTCTTCAGGTTTTACAGTCTCCTTTTGGATGCGAGCATCTCAAGATTTTGGTGGTTATGCCGTTATTGCTACAAAATCAAAAGCGTACGACTGGAATGACGGCTGGGGATTTGTCAATCCAAACAGTACAGCAGGCAATACATTGCGTTTCTATATTAATGCATTTAGCGGTACATTTATTGAAATGACAGTAATACCGTCAGAGGGTTGGGTGCACATTGTAGGGACTTATGATCAGAATAACCTGCGTCTTTATAAAAACGGCGTAGAGGTTACCAATATTGCCAGTACGGCGGCTGTAACAAATAGCAGTGATCCGATTCGCATAGGATATGATGATCCTAATGATGCAGAGTTTATTGGCGACATGGATGAGTTTAAATTTTGGGATTATGCGTTAACGGCGACAGAGATACAGAATATTTACAACAATGAGCTGTCAGGACTGAATTATGATGGTAGCAGCCGAACCTGTAATACCTGCAATGCTACGGTAACAGCAGGGGTGTGGGAGCTCATCGGTATACCGGCGGATCTGCGGAACGGCACCTTTACTGTTGCAGATGTGATTGGAGATGATATTGCGACGACTTACGGTACTGACTGGCGTGTATACAGCAGAGGTTACAGTGATACGAATAACAGCAGTTGGTATAACTACCTTGACCTGACATCACCCTTGGAGTTTGGTAAAGGGTATTGGCTGAAAAGTCTGCAGGATGCAACTTGGAATGCCAATAACATTGAAGCGGTTGTCTATGACTCTGCCAGCCCGGACTGTCCTGCGACACGGTGTGTAGAAATAGATTTACGATCGGCCGCGCTGGAGGATGGTGTGGATGATTTACTTGGCACAGGCGCTTACCGCTACAATTTGGCGGGAGCTGTAGGTAAAAAACCGGTAAATTGGGCGGATTGTCGTATTTTAGTCGATGGTGTAGCCTATACACCAAGTGCCGCAGAAACGGCTGGATTCATCAAAAATCAGATTTGGCAGTACAATCCTTCAAGCAGCAGTGCGGACGGTAAAGGCTATACGACATGTAACGATACAACACCGGGCGGATGTCAGCTGATCCCGTACAAAGGGTTCTGGTTGGAACTGCATGGACCGACAAAAGGCAAGACAGTTAAACTGCTTGTCCCTGAGGAGTAGAAGATGTATCACATTGAAAAAATGGTGTTTCCCCTGATAATGGTACTGCTCTTGGCAGGGTGTAACAGCTCGGGGATTCCTACCGAGAGTACTGATACGGAAGATTTCGGTATAGCCCAGACCAGTAGTGAACAGACCACTTTAGCGATCACGAAGAGAAGTGTTGAAGAGAATGCAGCAACGAACTGGTATATCCGTTTGGTAGCAGAGGATATATCAAAAAATCTTCTTTCATCAGATGCTCAGTTGGGGGTGCTAGAAGAGGATAATACAGTTACAAAACACACTTTGAGTGCTTTTCCCCCAATGGGAGGGAACTATCTTGATATTGTTTTCCGTGATCCGGTGGGAGTTGAACCTGGAGACTATAAGAGTAATTTCCATGCGTATGCGGACAATACCGAACAGAGATGGCAGTTTACGGTACGTACGGACAATGTGAACGACCAGATCGCACTCTCATGGAGAGGGTTGTATGTGTTGACCCCATATATTGATGATGAGGGAAGGCAGCGCTACAGGGAAGTACGCTCCATGACCAATCCACTGATACGTAATATGCAGTTAAGAGATGTTCAAACGGGTGCGGTATTTGGTGTATTGTCCGGATCGGAGCCTAAAGTATACTATTTCAATATGAATGGGCAGAGCGAACGGACATTTGAATGGATTGTGATTCCAAACAGTGTGGTTCCCCCGGAAGTGAGTAAGCAGTAATGAAAAAAGAAACAAAAAAATCGGGTGTACGGCAACAAAACCAAAATGAATATGGAAAAGATGACTCTCAAAGTATGCTTTCTAGACGCGCTTTTTTGAAAAAGTCTGCCTATTCTGCACCAGTGATTGTTGTATTGGGTACGCTTATAAAGCCCAGTGATGCCAATGCCGATAATTCTGTACCAGCGACCCCACCATGGTAATAAGATTTTCTTGCATAGATATATACTGTTTGCTTTGATGCCCTTGTCAATAGGTTATTTGACTTGGCAATTTGGGAAAATGATCGAATCCTACTACAGTTAGCGGATAAAACTCGACAAACATTTATTTGCAATGGGTGTCAGGTTGCTGTCCTATAAGGAGTAGCCATTAATGATATTTGGATACTACTTGGATTTTTGCGATGAAAAGAAACTGCAAGAGAGTACCTTGCCTATGTTTTTTGAGAAAGGCAGCCATAGGGTCATTACCGTTCAGGAAGTTTCTCTGCAATACAATTTTACGGAAGTTACGGAATGGTTTGTTTTGTCTGGACAAATGGCAAGATACCATACTCCTCACGACTTTAAAAAGGCAACGGATTCTTTCAGCTGGGCACTTGAGGTACAGAATGTATTGATGTTGATATGGGATCCTGGAGCAAAGAAGATTTTTTATCAGCGGTATGAAAATTATACGCCTGAGCGCCTGCGTTTTTGGGTATATCATACATTTTTACCGCTGGTTTGCGAATTGGAACGTACCTACCGCATGTTGCATGTCGGATCTGTTGAGGTTGCCGGGAGACCCATTTGTTTTTCAGCTTTTTCTTACGGGGGAAAGTCCACGCTGACAGATTATTTTCTCAAACAGGGTCATCCACTGCTCTCAGATGATTCATTGGGTATAGAGAAGCGGGATGACGGCTATTATGCTGTCCCCTCCTATCCTTTTCATCGACCCTACAGAGAAGTGGAAACCCTTGGGTACCATACCAAAAACTTTGCCAAAGAACCCAAAATGCTTCATGCGCTTTATGCACTTGAGAAGTCTGATCCTGATGCAGAAGTTCAAATAGAGGAACTCAAGGGCATTGAAAAGTTCAAAGCATTTCACTACAGCAGTTTTGTCGACTTTGGTTTCATGAAACGAGAGCGGTTTGATTTTTTTTCGCAGATGGCAAAAGAAGTACCTGCATACAGCGTTGTTGTTCCCTGGGATAAAGCACGTCTGGGTGAAGTGTATGATGCAATTGTGAAACACAGTCAGGAGATATGATATGGAATCGGATAGAATATGGTTTGTGAAACTGCAAAAGGAAATGGAATGAGCTTTGAGAACAAGGTGCGCTTTTCAGACACTGTTTTTGCACAGGAAGTAGACGGGGAGATGGTACTGCTCGATATGAACAGTGAGAACTACTTTGGGCTGGATGAAGTAGGGACATCCATTTGGCGTGCGATAGAGCAGGAGAATGGGGATTTGGCGGAGGTATTTGGCGTGCTGCTTGATATGTATGATGTAGATGAAGAGACACTGAAAAAAGATTTGATGATATTTGTAGAGAGACTGCAGGATAGCGGTCTGGTAAACTTGGAGCCTTTATGAGTCTGAAAAAATCTATCATGGCAGAGGGGATAGACCTTTTGGAAAACAGCATAGAACAGCTTGAAAAATTTGCCTCTTTACTACATGAGTGGAACCGGGTACACAATCTTACCGGCGCAAAGAGTATTGATGCGATCTATGCCAATATCATTGATTCGCTTTATCCTTTGACCTTCATGGAGAAACCCTCTTCGCTACTTGATGTCGGTACGGGCGCAGGGTTTCCCGGATTGGTGCTTGCCATTGCGCTTCCCGATACGGAAGTGGTGCTTGCCGAACCGCTCAAGAAGCGGGTCTCCTTTTTGAAGTATGCTGCCATCGATGTGGGAATCCCCAATGTCAAGGTAGAAGCAAAGCGGGTTGAACAGGTGACACATGCGCCGTTTGGTCTCATCTCTTCACGGGCAGTGACCAATACGAAACTTCTACTTGATCTGACAGCACATTTGAGTGATGCGTATACACGCTATCTTTTCTATAAAGGAAGCCGTGTTTTTGACGAGATCGACGATGTGCAACATCAGCTGGATTATGATATAGTACAGAAAAACCAGAGAAACTATCTCTATATCAAGGGCTGCGCATGATCTTGAAGCTCATTATCTTTGCTGCGATCGGGATTTTCATCTATAAACTGATGGGTGGAAAATTGCCGAGTGTCGGCATGAAAAGCAAACCCAAAGTCAAGAAGAACCCCGACAGTGATACACTGGTCGAGTGTAGTAAATGCGGCACTTATGTGACGATAGAAGAGGCAACGCTCATTAACGGTAAATATTACTGTGATGAGTGTGTCTGATGATTTACAAAAGGAGTAGCACATGATACTGATAGGACATCCATGGGTAAAAAGCCCGGAATTTTGCAGAGTATTCTCACAAGATGATATCAAAGCCAGCAAAGCCGACCAGATTGTACTGCTTGAACCGCTGGTCGATTCCCATAAGCTGGCACAGTATTGTCAGGATAATGGCATTCCCTATGCAGTGGTTGTCAATACGGTTGATGATGCCATCTATGCCAATGCTTTGGGGGCTGCCTACATGATCTGTGAAGAAGATGCCGCACTGATGATACAGCCGATTGCAGAGACCTATCTTTTCGATACCAAGGTACTGGTACTCATTCATAGCGAAAAAGAGATCGCCAAAACCGCCCGTAGCGGGATAGACGGCGTGATCTTTGCCGGAGCGATCTGCTGACTTGATGAATGGTCTGAAGCGTTTTCCCCTTACTTACGGCATTGTGTTTCTCAACAGTGCTGTTTTCCTCCTGACAATACTTCTCAGCGGTAATGTAGTCGATATCGATCTCAATACCCTGGTGGATCTTGGCGCTCTTTACGGACCACTGGTCGTGCTCAAGGGAGAGTGGTGGCGGCTTGTAACGGCGATGTTCCTGCATGGCGGCATGACACACATTTTGATGAATATGGTCTCGCTCTATATCATAGGTCGCGGTATGGAGCTCTACTTCTCTAAAAGCGCCTATGTGGCTATCTACCTCTTTTCTGGACTGCTTGGCGGGATGGCGTCGCTTTATATGCATCCCGAGAGTGTCGGTATCGGTGCTTCGGGGGCGATCTTTGGGGTGTTTGGAGCACTTGGCGGTTTCTTTTTGGCTCACCGTAACCAGATTGCTTCCCACGGCAGGGAGATCATGAAGGATTTCGCGGTGATCCTCGGGCTGAATCTTGTGCTTGGGCTCTCTATTGCATCGATCGACATGAGTGCACATGTGGGAGGACTGATCGTCGGTTTCATCGGTGGTTTCATGATTGCTAAAAGACCGGAGAATCTGGTGGTATTCTCTGTGGTATCGATTGCTACCCTGTTCGCCGGTAGCTGGTATCTACATGTGTATTATGTGCAGATATTTATGTAGTTTTTTTCTGCTTGTTTGGTTCTTCTCCGGATGTGGAGCAGTTCCGCATCCTACCTTGAGCAAAACAGATCAGCTTGCACATCTTCTTGCCGGGCTTGATCGAAACATTCCCCAACCTGAGGCCGAAGCGCTTGCTGCGGATATTGTTAGGGAGGCTGATAGGCTGGAGAGGGTATTTGACCGAAGTACTCTCCCGTGGTTTCACAACTTCATGGTCACTGTCGGTATCAAGAAACAGGGCTTATGCTACCACTACAGTGACGGGCTCTACCGTTACTTGAAAACACGGCACTATCCACACTTCACTTTCCATCTGGCAGGCGCACACATCGGGGAGTATTGGCGTGAACACAATGCTTTGGTCATTCTGCCAAGACGGAAGATACCGTTTGGGGAGGGGATAGTCATAGACCCGTGGCGCAAGCAGGGGAGCGTGTTTGTTTCAAAAGTCAAGGATGATCCAAACTACCGGTGGCATCACCGTCATAGCAGAGAAATTATAGGGGAAGATAGATCTTATCGATAAGTTCTTCATATTCACTGCGAGCATCAGAATCGATGGTGATGCCCCCTCCGCTTTTATACACAAGCTTACCGTTTTGTTTCTCAATAAAGCGTATCATCACCCCCGAACGCAGCGCATTGCCGTCAAACACACCGAATACACCTGTGTAAAAGCCCCGTTTGTAATTTTCCACCTCGGCAATGATCTGGGTGGTTCGTTTTTTGGGTGTTCCTGTAATGGAGCCTGCGGGTGTGATCTTGTCAAGTATGGTGCCTATCTGAGCTTGCCAATCATCAGGGAGTCTGGCGGTGATCTTGGAGCTGACCTGTAGCAGATCCTTCTCTCCCGCTTTGATCTTGTCGATGTAGCGGAATTTTTCCACTTTGACATGCGTGCCGACGATCCCCAAGTCATTACGCATCAGATCGACGATCATTACATGCTCTGCCATCTCTTTCTCATCGGAGAGTATGGTTTCATTGGCATGAGGAAAGTTGGCATCAATGGTACCTTTCATGGGGTAGGTGGCGATCGTGTTTCCTTCTATCTCGACAAAGCGTTCGGGGGAAAAACAGATGAACTCTCCTTTGAAGTAGAGTTTAAATTTGGCTTTGGCGTAGGTAAAAATCTCTTTGAGTGTCAGGTTTGTCTGTATAGGGGTTTGAAAGGTGAGATTGAGCAGATAGGTATTACCCGCGCGGATCTGTTCTAAAATGCGCTCGAGTGATCTTCGATAATGTGCAAAGTCAACCGGTGTTTTTGAAAAGGTAAAGGGTTTTTCCCGTTCGGTGACAGGGTAGTTGCGCCAATCCTCCAGCTTATAGAAGATATTGTCATCTAATTCCTCTAACGGTTGAACAAATACATCGCTTTTGTCATAAGAGATCACAAACAAAAAGGGTATCTTCTCCGTACCAAGCCTATTCATCTCCCCAAAGGGGTCAGGCGTTGAAAATTCACTTTTTTGTTTGACTATTTTAGAAATGAGCGATCTTGAGAGCGACAGATATGCGGCAACTTGCGCTTGTGTATAGCCATCGTTGAGTGCTTGTACGATTGCACTGTTTCGCTGCTGTTTGTCGGCTATGTCGCAAAAATG
>JAJRRK010000064.1 GCA_024279555.1 Campylobacterales bacterium | reverse complement strand
TCCGTATTCTTGAAGGGATCGCAGAAAAGATGGAAGATTCCAAGGAGATGGAAAATGTGGTATTGGTTTTAGCGCACATTGTAAGCTCTTTGCGGGTCTGTGTGCGAAATGAATTGGATTTTAGGTGCGAAAGTTGAGATACTTTATCATATATTATTTCTAAAAACTGTTATGTGGCTAACCAACTTTATGTTATGTTATATAGTATACTACGCTACCAAATTTGATACAAAAGGAACTGTGATGATGGAATTTATGAAAAAAGCAATGGACTGGATACTGGAAAAAGAAGCTGACGCTGCCAAAGGGTGTCATGCCAATCCTGCCGATATCGACAAACAGATCAAAATGGTCGAAGAGAAACGTGCTGCCCTGAAACAGCGTTTCGAGGAGGAGGATGCGGAGTTCGCTCACATTCTTAGCAAGCTGCACCATATCAAAGCAGAAAGTCTCAAGTGTCAGAAGTAGCCTGACACATCTGAGCCCCATTGACGATGCTGACATATATAACCACCCATTTCTCCTATAACATTCTTTTTATCTGGAGTCTGCTGGAAGGAGAGATAGGACTGAGTATCGCCGGCTACCTGAGCAAAGAGGGGCATTTGAACTTTTTTGCTGTCGTTGCCATAGCCTTTAGCGGTGCCATTCTCAGCGATACCGCTCTTTATTTCATCGGAAAACACAACAAAAGGCTCGCTTATCGTATTTTGAAACGCTATCGCGGTGTCTATAAAAATATGATACGATGGATGCACCGTTACGGAAAATGGATCATTGTATTTGACCGTTTTATGTATGGTACACATATTCCCGCTATGCTGAGTGTCGGGATTTCCCATTATCCTTTTAAAAAATTCTTTATCTATGAAGTCATCGGTGTTGCCATGTGGAGTATCATCTTTACCTCTTTGGGGTATTTTTTTGGAGAAAAAGTTGTATCACTGGTTCAAATGGCACAGAAAAACTTGCTATTGTTCTTTATTTTGGCAATACTGCTTTATCTGTTTTACAAAAAACGACCCAAATAGCAACACAAATACAAAGGAGTCTCTATGTTCATGGCGATCTTGAATTTCACACTCTCCGGCGCCATCTTTGTTGTCGGCATACTGACTCTCAGGAAAGTCAGCCAGCCCAAAGAGGTGGTCTTTGCCTCCCTCCCTCTGCTCTTTGCCCTCCACCAGTTCACGCAGGGCTTTGTCTGGCTGGGAATGGAAGGTCTCATCAACTCCAGGGCACTTCAGCTGGCTGAGTCCCTCTTTGTCTTCTATGCACAGGGTATCCTGCAGTTTCTCGTACCTCTGGCAGTCTGGTTGCTTGAGCCCAAAGGATGGCGCAAGAACACCATCGGTATCCTCATGTATTTGGGTGCATTCCTCACTGCCTACTCCCTCTGGGGTCTGACCGTCACGCCAACCCATGTTTCGGTGGTCAACGGTATCCTCTACTATGACAACCCCGCTACCAACCATATTTGGTTCGGTCTGGGGTATGTGCTGACCACCTGCGGCGCTCTCATTCTCAGCCGAAGCATCGCCATACAACTCTTTGGCTGGCTCAACTTCGCCGCACTGGTCGCCATCTACTTTATCAACCCCTACGGCTTCACCTCTGTCTGGTGCCTCTATGCCGCAGCGGTGAGCATACTGCTCTACTTCTACTTTGTCGAGAGACGTATCGCCTTTTTGCAGGAGATCAGAGAGCGACAGCATGGTCTCAGCAAACGGCTGAAAAAGGAACTCGACAGACTGGAATTGCGCTACCCCGCTTTTAGGAAGAAGATCAAAAAGTACAACCGACTCAAACCCTTCGATGATCTCTCTTGACATCTCATCTGGACTTATGCGACAATAGCGTTCTGAAAATCTGCATCTAAGGCAAGTGATGAAATATCTTCTCTTCATTATTATCGCCTTTCTTCTCTGGGTGACCGCACCCATGTGGAAACCGGACAGGAGTGGTATGAAATTGATACCCGATAGCCAGGAGAGTGTAGTAGAAGATATAGCAGTTAACGGAAAAGAACAAAATGATCCTACAGCGACTTCCTACACAAAAAAGTTCGGCAAAGCACCCCAGCTGGATCTGACAACACACATACCTACTGATGTGCAGCGATACTGGAAGCATAGATTTAAAAATGCCGACAGCTACAAAGGGATGCACTGTACCAAACCGACTCAAAGCCCCAAAGGGTGGAAGACGACCTGCACCATCAGTGTCACTGACGATTCAGAACTTCATCTCGATGAAGAGACCTACTACATCAAATGGGGCAGAGTCACCCAATAATGAGCATAGTACAAGTATGGATATTGTTACTTTTAAAAATATGACAATATGACATATTTTTGCCCCCTCTCCCCAATTTATACTATTATACCTCATATACAAACACTCAACGGAGAAGGTCATGGAAGGTATGATAGAAGTCTACTACACAGTGATGTGCAAAAACGATGTTTCCATAGAGGTAACGCTCAAAGAGATACTTGAAAATGAAAAGGTCTTGCGTACTATCAAGGGAGAGTTTGCCAAAGGACTGCGTAACATTGTCATCGGCAGCAAAGATGAGGAGACCAAAGTCCATCTCAAAACAGACAAAACGGTACATACCTTCACTGCCGGCAAGAACGACTTTGCTGACCTGCTTGAACTCGCCGAAGAGGATGCCCGTAAACACAAACGGCTTAAAAAAGAGTGCGAGGGTGTGGAGTTGGTGGACATAAGAACGGTAGATGCATAAAAATATGTCGTTTCCGACTTAATAAGATCCTCGGGTCAAGCCCTAGGATGACAATATCGCTCTGTCATTCCCGACTTGATCGGGAATCTTATATGCTGAACACTTTTGTGGATGCATAAAAACATATCGTTTCCGACTTAATAAGATCCTCGGGTCAAGCCCGAGGATGACAATAGGGTTATGTCATTCCCGACTTGATCGGGAATCTCTTTTCTTCAAAAGGAGTTTAGATGATGCAAGCTGCTGTGTACATTCTTTCGAATAAGAAGAACGGTACATTATACATTGGTATCACGTCGAATTTATTGAAAAGAATCTATGAACACAAAAATTCTTTTGTAGAAGGCTTTACATCAAAATATAATCTCACAAAATTGGTCTATTTTGAAATGCACAACGATATAACAGAAGCTATTAGGAGAGAAAAACAGTTGAAAAAATGGTATCGAGACTGGAAAATTGCTTTGATTGAGAAAGAAAATCCCAATTGGAATGATTTGTATGAAACTATTATCGCATAGATATAGACATCCAAATACTGAACTTCAATTTTAGCAATCATGAGATCCTCGGGTCAAGCCCGAGGATGACAATATCACTCTGTCATTCCCGACTTGATCGGGAATCTTATATGCTGAACGCTTTTTTAGATATAATCCCCCTATGGCAAAAAAGAAGAAAAAATATCTAATAAAACTCAACAACAAAATACGTAACCACTTTAACGGGCTTCCCTTTGAAGAGGGGATCACCACACTCGATGATGACACACTGTTGGAGCTACTGATGCTGCTGGACGTGCAGCTGCCCTCCTATGAACGTGACGAGATGATTCGTGCGCTCAGGCGTCTCTGGAGTGAAGAGGGTGCGGGGGTCAGAGAGACCATTGTCTCCTACCTTACACAGCCCTACAAAGCACTACACAAAGAGGCATCGCCCGGGAAGGATACGGACAAAGTAGGCAAAATACTTTCCATCCTCTCCAAACAAGAGCATACCAAACATGAAGAGAATCTCATCCTTGAAGCCTTCATTGACAAGAAACATGCCAAGATTACACCCGAAAAGATCTTTAACAAACTGCACTACCTGCGTATGAAAGAGCGGCTGGAGAAGCTTGAAACGACACTCGGTGTGGTCTTCAACACCCTTAACGAGATGGAGTTCACACACAGTTTCACTTTCAAACTGAAGGCGTATGACTTCACGAAGCTGCTGCTTTGTGTCACCGATCCGGTTGAGCTTGATGCGCTTTGGAAAAAAGAGGATGAAACCGCTCTTACGCAACTTGAACAGTGCAAAGAAGAGACGATAAAGGCAAAACAAGAAGAGATAGACCGCTTCATTGAAGCGCTCTATGCCCGTCCCCACCCCTATCTTGATGAAGAGGCGATTACAACTGCACTCAAGCGTATGCCGCCTGATGAGATCCTCTACCATGCACCCCTGCCCTTCACAATGATTGAAAAGATATTAAAAAATATAAGCGATAAATACGACATCTTTGAGAGTACCGACCACATCATTATCGAAAAAGAGAAGTTCCATGATCTCTTTGGCACGATGCTCTACTACACCACTTCGGTCTCCTATGAAAAACCGTTTCTTTACAACCTGATATGGCGCGGGGAGGAACCGCCTGTCAAGGAGGACATCAACCGTGTCAATGATGACCTGCTGGCACACTTCAAGGTTGCTGTGGACGATCTGCTTGAAGAGATGCGTTACCAGAGCCAGAAACTCGACCTCGATGAGAAAGTGCTCAAAGAGTTCATCGTTCGTTTCGTCGCTCCGCAGATAGAGAGCTCACGAACGCTCAAACTCAAAGAGAAGACCAAGCGGCGCATTCTTTTTCACTTTGGAGAGTACATCCGACCGCTTCTGGAAAAACAGAAACGCGAAGAGCTTCTGGCAAAAACCATCCGTGATTTCAAACGCCTCTACCCGCTTGCACGCGAACTGAAAAGGCAGATCATCTTTCATGTAGGCCCTACCAACTCGGGCAAGACCTACGAAGCGCTCCAACACCTCAAAACGGCGACCACCGGCTACTACCTCGCGCCGTTGCGTCTTCTTGCGCTCGAAGGCTACGAGAACCTCAAGGCTGACGGGGTAAAAGTCTCTCTCATCACCGGTGAGGAGGAGATCATCGACGAGGAGTCCACCCACATCTCCTCTACCATCGAAATGATGAACGCTTCGGTCGATGTCGATGTCTGTGTCATAGACGAGATCCAGATGATCGCTGACCGTGACCGCGGTTGGGCATGGGCGAACGCGCTCATCGGTGCACCGGCAAAAAAGGTCATTTTGACCGGTTCTGTCGATGCGCTTCATGCTGTCGAAGAGCTGTGTGCCTATCTTGAAGAGCCGCTGGAAGTTGTCCATTTCGAGCGGAAGAACCCACTGGAGATGATGAAATACGCAACACCAATGAAGCAGATCAAACCGCAAACGGCAGTCGTAGCATTCTCCAGACGCGACGTGCTCTCTCTCAAACAGCAGCTTTCGCAGAAATACAGTGTTTCAGTAGTCTACGGCAACCTCTCTCCCGAAGTACGCCGAGAAGAGGCACGCCGTTTCCGTGAAGGAGAGAGCGAGATACTTGTCGCTACCGATGCTATTGCCATGGGACTCAACCTGCCCATACGTACCATTCTCTTTGCCAAGGACAACAAATTCGACGGTCTGCGACGGCGCGAACTGCTTCCCAGCGAGGTACTGCAGATCGCCGGTCGTGCAGGACGCTACGGCATTGAGGAGAAAGGGTATGTCGGCGCACTTGACGAACATGCGCTCAAGACCATCGACAAGGCATTCCATACCCCCCTCCCCGACATTCAGCTGCCTGTCTCAGTTATGGCAAGTCTTGACCATGTCATGCTCATAGGTGAGATACTGGAGACGGAGAACATCACCACCATTCTCAGTTTCTTTGCAGAGAATATGGAGTTTGACGGTCCTTTTGTCGCTGCCAATATCGAAAGCATGCTCGAGATCGCCGCCATTGTCGACGAGTACGACCTTGACCTGCGCACCCGATACTACCTAAGCTGTGCACCGGCAAGCATCTCCTCACCCTACATCGAGTCGGTCTTCCACCGCTATATCCGTCAGATCGAGGCGGGCAATAAGGTACTTTACATCCCCCCGCGCGACCTGCCCGCATTCGCACAGACAAACGACATGCTCCTCAATGCCGAGGACAGGGTACGGGAGATCTCCCTCTACCTCTGGCTGAGCTTCAAGTTTCCCGATCTTTTTCAAGATACACAAAAGGCCATCGAGGCACGCGCACGACTGAATGCCTACATCGAGAACTCCCTGCGTCAGGGGCATTTCACCAAAAGCTGCCGCCGCTGCGGCAAGGTGCTTGACTTCTCCTACCGCTTCTCTATCTGCGATGCGTGTCACAGCAAAGGCAAGCGCGGTTCCTCCTCGTCCCATTACCGTGGTGGATACAGAGGAAAAAGAAAAAAGTAGTCAGTATGTGCCAAAGCGTGCAAAAAGCGGGTGATGATCAGAGATACCGTGTGCTGTATCGACACGGTGTTCGAGCAGTTCAAGACCTCTGTAGAATATGAAATCGATAGGATGTCCAAAAACCGCCTTGCTCTTTGCGAAGGGAACCCGCTTCAAACCCAGCCGTTGGCGTATCTGTTCGATCTTTTCACTTCTACTGCTGTTCCAACTATTGAGATCACCTGCAAGGATCAGTGCCCCTGTATAGTCTGAAAGAAAGCGCAAAATACGCTCTTTCTCTTTGGCATATGCGCGGCTTTCTCTGAAATTGATGGCATGGATGTTCAGTACAAGCAGTTCATTGCCGTTTTCCAAACGATATCTGGTAAGCAGCATACTCTTGTGGGTACCGAAGAATGCTTCCTTCTCTTGACTCAAAAAGGCTTTGGCTTCAAGCGCTTCGGCACGGCTGGCGGTCAGGACACCGTAATATCCCTCATGATAGGCGAGATTGGCTGCGGCATGAAATGTGTACCCTTCCAACCTGCATTCCGAGCCTGTACCAAATGCCGCCTCCTGAAAAAGTAAAAGATCAAGACCATCACCAAATTCTTTTTGCAAATAAGAAGCAAATGTTTCATCACTTCTGTTTTTCTTGTAGACATTCCAGCAAAGCACGCCAAATGTAGCAGGCAAGGCAGAGAGACAGTCGTCATGACAGTGGCTGTGGTGTATCTGAGAGGGCTTGAACATACGGAGATTATAGCATCTGTTAGCCAATCGTTGTATGAGTTGCGTTACACTTTGAAACAGCCAAAGGAACAAATAGGATAAATTTTATCCTATTTGAAACAACTTATGTTATAATACGTTCACAAAATCAAATTTAAAGGATCAAACATGCCAAAGATTAACAAGTATGTAGATATCGACACAGTCGAAAGAGAAGCAAAGAAAGACCTGATCGACAGACACTCACCATTCATCACCGTTCTAGGTGACGCTAAAAAAGGTGAAATGCTCGCAGTCAACGTCAAAATGGGTCAGGAGTATACTCACCCTGATGATTTCGACCACTACATCGAGTCTATCACACTATTTGATGGTGATACAAAACTTGCTATGGCTACTTTCGTACCGGGAACACTCGGGAACGAGAAGTCTCACGCAGAAGTAACATTCAACATCAGACCAATGAAAAGCAAACTCAACCTCGTTGCACACGGGTACTGTACAAAGCACGGTATCTGGGAATCAACACCTGTTGAAGTTCAGGTAGCTGACTAATTTTCCTGAGAGCCTTTGGGCTCTCAACTCTCTTTCATACCCCTTATTTCTCTTCTGTAACGGTTTTATCCAATCACTGCACATCCAATAATGCATTGATCTTTGCAAGTTCTTTACCCTCTTCATCTGCCATAATTTTCTCATAGTATGTTTGCAGTGCTGCACGTATGACATTGGTCGTATCATGACCTGTGATTTTTTGCAGTTCTTGAAGCTTTTCAGCCTGTTCTCCTGTAAGGCTGACCGTGATCTGTTGTGGGGTAGATGCCATTTTCAATCTCCTGATTTTGTTTATTTACGCTCATTCTACCATACTATATGAGGGAAATCGTTAACCATTCTGAAGCAACATCTCAATTTTTTGTATCTGTTCTTCTTTAGCTGTATCGTTTCTAAGATCATTGAATCTATCCCCTGCCTCTGTATTCCCCATATTGTACAACAAACCCTTGATAGCATGCAAAGACTGGTTGATACGCTCAAGATCAGTAGTCTCCAGTGCCAACAGCTCTCTCAGTTTCGCAACTTCTGATTCCAGGTCTCTCTTTGCTGAAACAAGCAACTGTTCTCTTTGCGTATCACTAAAACCAAAAGCTTTGAACCGTTCATCTGCAATTTTGAGACTCTCCTCTACAAGACTTCCCATTTTCATTCCTCCATCTATAAAATATTTCAGTATTGTACACTAATTCCGGCTTGAAGCGGAAACAGACAGACAAAGTCATACAAAGAAAAAATGAGGTATAGTGACAACAGCGTAAAAATGCTATTGAGGTAGATAATGATACAGGTTGCCATTGCAGATGATCACGAGCTTATCCGAAAAGGCCTTCATATGCTTATTGAGGTACGTACGGACATGCATGTACTGTTTGAAGCATCCTCATATCAGGAACTCGTTAAAAAACTGCATGAGCACCAGCCCAATATTCTCATTCTCGACCTGAACCTGGGAGACAGCAATGGTCTCCATACCATCGAAAATATCACACAGTCTTATCCCTCTTTGCCCATATTGATACTCAGTGCCTATCCGGAAAATGTCTATGCTCTACGTGCTTTCAAAAGTGGTGCATCTGGATATTTAAACAAATCTGCAGTTTCTGAAGAACTAATCACTGCGATCCTTACCGTGACAGAAGGAAGAAGATACATCAGTCAGGGCTGTGAAGAGATATTCCCCCTTGGAACGGAAATAAAAAAGGAAGAGCGTGACCTCGGTGAAATCCTTTCAAAGAGGGAACTGGAGGTTCTCCGCCTTATTGCTGAAGGCAAAACCCCTAAAGAGATCGCCGAGACAATGGATCTGAGCCCCAAAACCGTTTCTACCTACCGCACACGGATCATGGAGAAACTGGAACTTGAAAGCACCAACCAGCTCCAGCGTTTTGCCTATGAGATGCTTTCCTGACTAAAGTTCCCATGCCCTGTTTACTTTACAATGGGAAAAGAAAGTCTGAATATTGCTCCCTTCTGACCGTGCTGAACCTCCATGCTCCCCTGACAGTGCCGTTCTATGATCATCTTTGACATATACAGTCCCAGACCTGTACCCTGTTCCCCTTTGGTGGTAAAGTATGGATCAAATATCTTCTCGATGATCTCCTCATTAACCCCACCCCCGGAATCCTCAATTTCAAGAAAAACGTGTGTCTTTTCATATCCCATACGTATCTTAATATACCGTTTCTCGAAAGGTTGATCCATCAGGGCATCTCTGGCATTTGTCAGAAGATTGAGAACGACATGCACTATCTCATTACGATAGGAGTAGATCTCACAATTGCATCTGTCTTCGACCTCTACTGAGATCTTTTCATCATGCAGCATCGGCATGATCAACCCCAATGCCTCTTCCACAATCGTGTTCATTGTCAAATAGGATCGCTCCTGCTCTTCTTTGAAGAAATACCTGAAGTCATCAATAGTACCGGAAAGGTGCTGTACATAGTCCGCTACCCTTTTGGTCTTCTTTGAAAAGATCTCTACATCACATTTTCCACTTTTGAGCATAACCTGCATCAGTGAAATATTGGAAGAGATCGCATTTAGAGGCTGTCGCCACTGATGTGCTATCATGCTCAATGTTTCACCTACCTCCACATAACGTGCCTGCTTATGCAACAACTCTTCGTGTTTTCGGTTCTTCTCAACCTCCTCCCGGATACGCGCTTCGAGATTCAGGTTGAGAAGCTCAAGCTCTTCTGTTCTCTGTTTAAGCTCCTGTGTCTTTTTCTGTACCTCTTCTGAAAGTCTGTTCTGCATAGAGAGAAGTTTATTTGTCGAATCCTCTTCTATCTTTGCATACCAGTATGAAATCATGATAACGATCAGCATATTGAGCAGCCAGACCAGAAACTCCAGCAGACTTAACGAAAATTTTTCTGTATCATAAAGATAAAAAACGATCAATACCATACCTATCGAGCCTATCCAGTAAAAAGCCTCTATTCTGTTAAAAAGATAAAAAATCATATAGATTATCGTTGAGAACCAGATAAAACGAGTTGCTATATCCTCGTGATCATACAGCAGGGAAAGTGCGGCAACAAGGGCGAAAAAAAAGACAATTCGCGTTACAAGCATATAGGTATACGGATTTTTTTTGAGTTTGTAGTATCCCCACACCGCTACAACAAAGAAAACCATATCTACACTGAACTGTATCATGTCCTCTTGCAAAAGGCGCACCACGGCCATTGTACCGACAGTGATCAGCAGAACAATGAGAATACGGCGGATGAGAACAATTTTTTGATCTATGATTTTACTTTTCGTGGGGCAGGTAGTATTCATCTCATCAAGAGGAAACAGGTACTGTCTGCAATACCCTTCCAATTACCTTTCTTAATTTTATAGGATCTACCGGCTTGCTTATATAATCATCGAATCCCGCTGCCAAAAAGCGTTCACGGTCACCCTGAAGTGCATTGGCGGTCAAAGAAACGATCGGTGTGTGAGGACGATATTCGCTCTCTTCCAGCTTCAGCATCTCCTTCATCGCTTCCATACCTCCCATGTTCGGCATATTTTCATCCATCAGGATCACGTCATACTTCCCTAACTTGAACTTTTCAAGTGCTTCCAGTCCATCATGCGCCATCTCATATGTCAGACCTGCACTTTCAAGTATCATGCCGAGCAGCATACGGTTGGCCTCATAATCCTCAACGATCAAAACGTGCCCGGAAAGTGACTCAAGAATCTCTTCTTCCTTTTTTATGTTCTTTCCCTTTTCAAGAGGTAATGAAAGTAAGAATGTGCTTCCTTTTCCCTCTTTGCTTTGAAGCGAAAGTGTACCGCCAAGCATTTTCGCAAGTTCAAGGCTGATCGTCAACCCCAGTCCTGTTCCTCCGTAGTTTCGTACGGTCGAACCGTCTGCCTGCGTAAACGGTTCAAAGATGGCTTTTTGCTTCTCTTCGCTGATGCCGATACCGTAATCTTTCACTTTGATATTCAGATGACCATTCTTGTACCAGACGACACACTTGACTTTGGATCCCTTAGGGGTGAACTTGATGGCATTGGAGAGCAGGTTGCTAAAGATCTGCTTGATACGCAGCGCATCACCGTAAAGTATCTCCGGCATATTGCTGTTATAACGTATTTGGAATACAATGCCCTTTTCAGATGCCTTCGCCTGAAAAAGCTCTGCGATCATGATCAGGTCTTCATACGGGTTGAAATTGTAAGGTTCAATGGTGAGTTTGCCGCTCTCTATTTTGGAAATATCGAGAATGTCATTGATGATCTGCAGCAAAGATTCCGAAGAGTTCTTGATGATCTTCAGGTATTTGAGTTTGTGTTCATCCTGTTCATCCTCTTCAAGCAGTTTGATGAAGCCCGTGATGGCATTGAGAGGCGTACGGATCTCATGGGACATATTGGCAAGGAAACGGCTTTTTTGTTCTGTCGCTTCTTCTGCAAGCCTCTTTGCCTGCGCCAGTTCCTCTGTCATTCTTTTTGCGTTGTGGCGTTGAAGGATGATCCTGACGGCATTTCCGAGTACTCTTTCGAAACGGTCAATTTCAAGAGGCTTCAAGATAAAATGATTCACCTCAAGATCTATCAGTTCAATAAGATAGGAGGAGTCATTGTACGCTGAAAAGACTACGATAGGCTGTCTTTCATTGACTTCCCGTATCCCCTTGACCATACCAATACCATTCAGTTTCGGCATACGTATATCCGTCAGGACAAGATCGTAGTATCGCTTGTGTGTATCATAGAAGGCAAGATATTTCGAGAGACCTTCTTCTCCATTCTCGGCAATGTCTATATCTTCAAAATAAAGATGCAGCAGGTCATACATGCTCTCTCTGACCTCCTTGTCATCTTCGACATAGAGGATATGAAGCGGACCTGTCTGTTCAAGAAGTTCATGAAGTGATGATTGCATCATGGACGGAAGGACTCCCTTCTATTAATTATAACGTTTTACCAAGAATAGCACGTATTTGATTCGGTACGTAGTATTGAAACTGTTTGGGATAGATAAAGAAGTCCATCTTCCCTTTTTGATGTTCGATGTCACTCCATTTTTCAATATCAAATGTAATGGCAACTACACCCATAGTAGGGATCTTCGAAATATGCTCATCGATCAAGCTATTTGCCATATCCGTTACCTGAGGGTTGTGACCCACAACGAATATTGCATCCACATCGCTCTCCTGGAGCATAATGATCTGCTTAAGTGTCTCGGTATCTGTAAAATAGAGCTCCTGCATATAGCTGATGGGTCCATCAAACTCAAGCTTGGAAGAAAGAAGGTCGGCAGTTTCTGCGGTTCTTCTTGCACAACTTGCAAGCACGATATCGGGTCTGATCCCCCTCAGTTTGAGGTACGACCCGATGGTGTCTATGTTCTTTCTGCCTTTCTTTGTCAAGCCTCTCTCAAAATCGCTGGCATCAATATCTTTCCAGCTCGACTTAGCATGTCTGATCAAATATAACGTTTTGATGGTACACCTCGCATGTTGTCTTCTGTCAGTGACAGAGTGCGTATCACATTTTACCCAATTCTTCTGACATATTCTTTGCCGCTTTGTCCATGACCATTTTTGCCAAAGCTACGTTCCCGTCATCTCTAAAGATGGCAAATACGTTGATCTTGGCAAAGTTGTCATCAGAGAGCTGTCCCGCACTGTTGATCAGGAAGACGTGTCCGTCAAGTGTTTTGGCTTCAATGGAAGAGGCTTCGGAGAAACCGACGTCAAGTGAAGACTCAGACACCATTCTGTAGGCATCGTTGAAGATACTTGCAGAGTATGGAATATCCGTTCCCGTGTTCTCATTGTCAATGTAGAGTGTTTCACCCGAGTAGTTGAGTACCGCTGAACCAAGATATCCGTTGACTGCACGCAGTCTTTTCATTGCATTATTGAAATCGATCATATTTTTTCCTTTTTATCGTTAGTTTTACTTGTTAAGTTCTTTCATTGCATCGTTGAAAGTCGCCAGAGAATGTCCTCTTTGGGAGAGAAATTCCTCAAGCACCTTGACGGAAGCATCAATGCCCCCCTCATTCTCAGCCTCTACCATTTTTGCATACAGCTCACCCATGACAGCTTTGGCACTGTCACTTGCACGCTTACGTGTAGAGACATAGTTTCGGAAAGAACCGTCAGGGTTCTTTGCCATTCTTACCTGTGCAAGTACCCAGTAGTAGCTGCCGTCTTTACAGAGGTTTTTGACGAATGCATTGACCTCTTTGCCTTCAGAGATGTTGTCCCAGAGGAATTTGAAGATCGCTTTGGGCATATCGGGATGCCTGAGGATAGAATGTGGCTTGTCCAGCAATTCTCCCTGTGTATACCCAGAAATTTTCATAAAGATCGGGTTAGTGTAGGTGATATTGCCTTCAGCATCACCTTTAGAGACGATCATATCGATGTTTGTCACTTCTCTTTCTACATCAGTCGGTGTAGGTCTTTCCATAGTGCTAACTCCTTATGTACATTTTATTCTGCAATAGTAACTTTAAATATGACTGCTGTCTGTAGGAAATATCCTACAGTAAATATAGAGTCTTTCTACTATAATTACATAGAAACTCACAGATCCGTCCATTCCGGATCGAAATGTACAACAAAAACCATGGGGAAAATAATATTATGGGACAGATAGAACTGCACGAACTCAAAACACTTGTATCGGAAACCACCCAAAAAATAGGGTCGCTCAAGCAAAAACATGAGATCAATCATGTGGTGGAGAACCTCATAACCCAGGTCATGGATTCCGAATTTGCCTCTTTGTGGGTTTTTCAGAAGGAGACAGCATCACTGATACGTGCCAGGGATGATGAGGGCACCAACGAAATCTCAATGCTTGGTCAGCACGGTGTCCTCGCAAAATGTTTCTTCACGCTGAGTGGCGGAATCTTCAATTATCTTGCCAGTGAAAAAGAGTATCTTCCTGAAGTCGACAACCCTGACAATATCAAAATAAAATCGAAGATCATCATGCCCATTATAGATGACGAGAATTTTTTGGGTATTGTAACGGCTTACTCTTCTGTCAGAAAGATCAAGAACTTCACTCCCGATGACCAGGAGATACTCCAAACACTCATTCCTTTCCTGACCAATGTGATCTATATTATGTATCCTGAATTAAAAGGTCAAAAAGAGGAAGTCTATATCAATGAAAGCCTGATCCGAAGTTCAGAGGATCTTGTCGAAAAGGTCGAAGCGGTCCAGCAGCAACAGCAGCAGACAGAAGAGAGCGAGCAGACACTCAACTTTCTTGCCAATACCGTACATGACATCAGAACACCGGCAAACTCTCTTTACGGTTTTCTCGAACTTCTTGAGGATCAACTTGAAGATGCGAGGCTGTTACAATACATTCACAACGCAAAAGAGAGTGCCCACTTCATCAATGACCTAACGACATCCATCCTCGACCGCATCTCTTCTCAAAGAGCACGGGCTACAGAAGAAGATACCGAAGTGAACCCAACCAAACTTTTTGCAGATATTGCCGAGAGCTTCTCTGCCAACATGTACAACAAGGGGATTATCTACAATATCTATATCGATCCGGCGCTTCCCAAACAGATACGCCTTAAACAGAATGTACTGAAGCGTACCCTCATGAACCTTCTCAATAATGCATACAAATTCACTCCGTCAGGTAAAGAGGTCTCACTTGTCGTTCAATATAAAAAAGAAGAGAGTAAAATGAAGATCTCTGTCACAGACAAAGGAATCGGGATCGCACCGGAAAAACAAAAAGAGATCTTCAAGGCATTTACCCAGGCAGAAGAGGATACGAAGCAGCAGTACGGAGGTACCGGTCTTGGATTGGCTATATGTGCGGACTATGTCACCCAGCTTGGCGGCAAACTCAAACTGAAGAGTGAACTTGAAAAAGGCAGCAGTTTCTACTTCTCCATCCCGTTGAATATCACCGAAAATCGAACAATTTTCACCCCCGCTAAAAGCAGACATCTCAAAGTTGCCATTCTTTTGGACAAAACAAATATACCTGCCACAAAGAATATTGTACGCTATCTTATTGCTATGGGTATCGATAAGTCACAGATAGAAACCTTTCAGTCAATGCATTCCTTACCCAAAGAGCTGACGCATCTTATCTGTTTTCAGAAAAAAATGACAGAGAAGATCAAAGAAGCTGCAACAACACAAAATGTTTCCCTGCTGACCGTAGAGGAAGAGTTCCTTTCGCTCAATGGCAAAACAGATGCATATGGAACAATCATACCTCAGTACGGCTACTATGCCCCTGATCTTCACAAATTCATTGCAGGGAACCAGCCACTGCACATCCTTGTCGCCGATGATGACAAGATCAATATCGAGTTGATCAAAGCCATACTCTCCGAAGAGTTCTGCCATGTCGACACAGCCACTGACGGCAAAGTTGCACTTCAGATGCTGGAAGAAGCTGCAAAAAACGGAACTCCCTACCAGATCGTATATCTGGACAAACACATGCCGACACTTTCAGGGTCGGATGTGATCGCTCTTTATCGAAAAATGGAGAAACAATCCGGTCTCAATAGAGTGTTCGCTGTCTCAATTTCCGGAGACGGGAAACCTGAAGAGAGCATCAAACAGCTCTTTGATATGCATGTAGGAAAACCATTCAACAAAAAATCGATCCAAGAGACACTCTCGCTCGCCAAATATACCGCTAACGATTAGGAGGATAGTAAACTCAGAAAGTTTTCTGCTTTGGAGGGTCTGGAATATAAAAAACCCTGCACGGTTAGATGATCAAAGTAGTATAAAAGTATTTCATTCTCTTCTTCAGTCTCCACCCCTTCGGCGATCACTTCAAGCTCAAGCGCATCAGCCATATCGACAATAGACTTGAAAAGCATAAAACGCTTGTGCTCCTTCTGGATACCGGTAATAAAAGAGCGGTCTATCTTAATATAATCTACAGGGAAATACTGCAAATAGGTCAAAGAGGTATGCCCTGTCCCATAATCATCTACCGCCAGTTTGAATCCCAGAGATTTGATCTCTGTCAGACGGGAGGAAAAACTTTCCAAATGATCAGGAATGGTATCTTCCATGATCTCAAAGGTCAAATGTCTGCCTGCAAGATTGTAGGCATCAGAGAGAAAACCAAGAGTATCGACAAAGCTCTCTTCCATTAAGACCTGAAAAGGCAGATTGATTGAAAGTGAGAATGTATGTTTTCCCCTCAATTCAAGTTTTTCGAACATCGATGCCGCTTCTATGAGCGTTCTGGTCATCAATGGTGTGATCATGCCGTTTTTTTCTGCAAGCGGGATAAATACAGAAGGCGGTATCATCCCAAGGTCAGGATGCTCCCATCTGGCCAATATTTCTGCTCCGACAAAAGTAGAAGTTCCATAATTAAACTGCCCCTGATAGACAAAATAGATCTCTTCACGTTCGATCGCATAAGGCAGATCTTTAAGAAGTCTCAGTTCATCCTGTGTCGAAAGCAGTTCTTTGTGCCGGCTCACAACAATACGATTTATCCCCTGTTGTTTTGCTTCTCTCATCGCATATTCGGCCTGCTTCACAAGTAGCAGAGGGGAGACCTCTTCCCTGTTTTCTGTATGGGCAATACCAATAGCCGCACTGACATACAAAAGATTTTTCTGAAAGCTCAAAGGCTCCCGTAAAAGATTGATGATATTCTGGGAGAGAGATATGAGTTCTTCTGTTGTAGATGTTTCTTTGACCACAACAAAGCTATAAGTCCCGATACGGGCAAAAAGCGCATCACTGAAAAGTGTACGAATGTGTTCAACAAGATCAAGCAGTATGCTTTTGTCGGCATTGTAGCCGAAAGCATCATTAAAATGTGAAATATCTTCAAATTCAATGAATAAAATGCCTACCATCTCCGATGGTGATACAGTGTTTAGAAGAGTTTCAAGGTGTGATCTCAACACTCCATAGGTCGGCAGACCGGTCAATGCATCTACATGACTCTTATTCACTGATATGACACCCCTCTACTGTCATTATATTTGCAACAGCCTCACAAAATTCTGTTTGAAAGATTCGACCATAATGGGTTTTTTCATGAAAAGATCAAAATAAGGACGCTCTTTTTCATATTCGTTAGGGTATATCGTCAGTGCGGCAAGACGGACAGATTCATCTTTCTCTCTCGCCACTTTGGCTATCTCTACACCGGTACCGTCAGGGAGATTCATGTCGATGATCATGGCATCATAAGGGTCGTTTTTTGCTATGATATCCAATGCCTCTTCAACACTGCCTGCTGTATCGATATGTATTGTCGTTTTAAATCCAACCATCAAATTTTTGATAAGCTTTGACTCAAACTCAATATTAAAATCTACATCATCTACGATAAGTACTCTCTTTTCACTCAAATCCTGATCCTTTATCTTTGATATGTGTAAAACATTGTAGCATATCATTATTGACTAATTGTAACATGCATCAGATAAGTACTTTCATAAATTCATACCGACACATAATTCTTCATCACTTTCATAGAGGATTTTTAGCTATAATATCTCCTAATTAACTGAATTGGGAGAAAAAATGGAACAGATATGGGCATTTGTACTGATGCATAAAATTGAAACGCTTTTGCTTGGTTTTGGTGTCATCGTACTGGCATTTGTCATTACGCACTGGCAGGAAGTGAAGTTCTGGTGGCTCAACTTCACCTACAACTTCCCTGTCATAGGAAAACTGTCACGCCTTGCAAAGGACATTGAAGGGTTTGATGAAAACCACAAGTGGTTCTACTCTGAAGAGCGTCTCTGCCGTGACTACTATAACTTCTACGAGAAGGTCGATGTCGACGACGAGTCCTATGATGAAGCCAAAGATTATCTGCATGCTGCAGGAGAACTGGGACGCAAGCCGACACCGACATTCATCTGGATCATGATCTTCGTGCTGGTGATCGTGGAGGCGTTCGGGTTTGCCTATGTACTGGCAGGCTTTACTATTCCCGGTGCATCGGAAGCGACACAGCAAAAAGGCGCTATCGGTGTGGCGGCGATGCTCGCTATCTTGCTGGTCTGGCTGACTCACCTGACCGGACAGGAACTGCACAAGAACACCCTCATCAAAAAGATACGCCGCTGGTACAAGAACGACAATGCCGGCGGACACAACTGGCGTGACCTCAAACCCGATGAGAAGCTCATTACCATCGATAATACATTTGACGACAAAGACTCCCCCAACTACATCCGGATGCTCAACCGTCTCGATGTCAACGACCGGGTACAGGCAACCTACACCAAGACCATCCTCACCATCGCTTTCATCATTGCCGTAGCGGTGGGCGCAACCTACATCAGACACCAGGTTCTGGTGCAGGAGATCGCCTCCTCACACGAAAGCGCCATGAACATCTTCAATGATGATGCCTCGCCGTTTGGAGATACCGCCGGTGACGATGCGGACATGGGTGCCCTATTTGGTGATGCCGGAGCCGATGATGCAAAAGATGACCTCTCTTCACTCTTTGGCGGAGAAGAGAGTACATCCCCGTCAACACCTTCCAAAAACTCGGCATCCATAGAAGATGAAACCAACCAAAAAGGCGGCGATGCAACCTTTATGATACTGGGGCTGCTCTTTGTCTTCATCCAGATACTGGGGATCTTCTTTGGGATGCACTATGACTTTGCCGGGCGTGAATCCAAAGAGGCCTATACGCTGCTGCGCGGGTTCAGTACCAAAAAAGCCTTCCTCTCCTACTATGAGAGAGCCAAGACCCATATTGCCCGCATTGCTCAACGCCAGCTGCAGAAGCTGCAGCATAAGATGAACATCATCAACGACAACATGGGTACTGACGCGGAAACGACCGCTCTGCTGCGTAACAACAAAGACAGAACCTTTAAAAAATACCTTGAGTTCGAGGACAAGTAAGATGAAAAAGATACTGCTGACACTACTCACACTCACCGCAATGCTGAGCGCACGCAACGATGTGCCAAGCTGTTACAAAGCGCTTCAGTTGAAAAATCCTGACCCTGTCCCCCAGAAAGAACTTTTCATTCTTGTCGACCAAACCACCCAGTTGGACAAGCCAATCATGATCTACATCTACAAGAACATGATGCATTTCATCAAGAACGGTTACGCGGTGACCATTGCCGCGTTCTCCTCCAACGCCAACGGAAAGTACACTGATGTACCCTACTCCGGTGGCCTTGAAGCGCTGCTGCCTGAAAGTGCCAAACATGACATTGCCAAAAAGAAGCTGCGCAAATATCAGGCATGTATGAACGGACAGTACCGCTACGCCAAGAAAAAAGCGACCAAAGCCCTTGTTGCCACACTCAAAGGTGCCAACAAGAAACTGCCGCACTCAGACATTCTCAAATCACTCTCTGACATTGCAGCGCATGTCATCAAACCCTCCAAAGCTAAAGAGAAGGTAGTACTGCTGGTGTCGGATATGATGGAACACTCCTCCATTACCACATTCTACGCCAAAGGATCGCTCAAGCGCATCAACACCAAAGCCGAACTGGCAAAACTCAACAAGAGCGGCTTTACCGCTGACTTCGACGGTGCAAAGGTGTATGTCATCGGTACGGGAATGATCGGCAAAAAAGGCTACCGTGACTCCAAGACCCTCAAAGCCTTGACCGATTTCTGGCAAGCCTACTTTGCCCAGAGCAATGCCAAACTCGAAGCCATCGGTACACCGATGCTGCTTGAGGATATTCAGTAAAAGCGTACAAGGAGTGCGCTTTATTTACCTGCCCTTTCTATATAAGCAGGCAGGTGAATACGGAACTCTGCACCACCATCAACGTTCTGTACACTCAGGACACCACCCATATTCTTCTCAATCATGTTCTTTGCAATATTTAGTCCCAGACCCGATCCATCCTCTTTTGTGGTCACATAGAGGTCAAACAATTTTTCCATGATCTTCTCAGGTATCCCCCCTGCATTATCTTTGACACGCACAAGTACCTGCTCTCCTTTGCGCTGAATGCCTATTGTGACGATCATTTCATCAGCAGGATTCTCTTTGAAGGCATCTCTTGCATTCTGAAGCAGTGTAAGGATCACCTGTTTGAACTCATTGGGGTAACCGTATACCTGAGCCTCTTTGTCGCCTTCAATATTTATCTTGATATTCTTGTGACTGTATTCATACTGCACAAGACCCAGAATGTTCTCTAATGCATCATATACATTGAAGGCAATCTTCACTTTGGAGGGGCTAAAAAAATTCTGGAAATCACTGACTGTCTGGTCCATATATCGTGTCTGTACAAGAATATTCTCCAGTTTCTCATCCAGTATTCTTCCACTCAGTTCACCTTTCTCCTGATATATCTTCAGTGCATGCGTGATCAGTCCGATGACATTGAGCGGCTGTTTCCACTGATGGGTGATCATACTGATGATCTCGCCCATCTGTGCGTACCGTGACTGCAGCTCCAGCATTTTCTGCTTCTCCAGGTTTTTTCGTATTTCCTCATCCACGATCTGCTGCATCTCTTTGTTGTAACGTTCCAGTTGAGTGTTCTTTTCAAGGATCTCATCGAGCAGCAAAGCTTTCTCGTTTCTGGTCTGAACCAGTTTTTGCTGCATATTCGCCTGTTCGGTAATATTCTCAAAGAGAATGATCAGTGTTTCATACCGGTTATTATTCTTTGTACCACTTTCCCCCTTCTCTCTTCCCGGGGCAATATGGATATTGAGATACACATCAGGCTCTTTGAAGATGTAGGGCAAAGTGAAAAAAGATCTCTCACCTTTGAATATCTCCGCTATCACTTCGTCTACTCCGTATAGTTCGGGCACAACATCCAGTACAGATACTTTTTTACAATCAATGCTCCTGTTTTGGCAGTAGAGAAAAACCTTGTCTGAATACTCTGCGATATTCAGATCTTCATCCACTACAATATACTCATACATATGGTTCTTATTGATCGCATTAAATACTTCCTGAATATGCACCGGCTATCCTTTCGTAAGTGTCTGAGTTGCAAGCGCCATGAACATCTCTTCAACTCCTTGACCGCTTTTGGCGGAGACGGGAAGTATCTTCTCTATGCGTTTGGCATATCTGTTCTCTGTCTTTTCACAAAGCTGTTTCTGCTCATCTTCGGACAGTTTGTCACTTTTGTTCAGTGCCAACACGTAAGAGGCACCCGGCACGATCTTTTCCACTGTCTCAATATAAGTACTGATATGTTCTATCGTACTTTCACGGGTAAGGTCTGCGACCAAAATACATCCCTGTGCCCCAATGATATAGGTTGTATTGACAGGTTTTTCTTCTGTCCCGCCCTCTATATCCCAAATAAGCATCTGCAGTGTGATACCGTCAACATCTATACTCTTTCTGGATATCTTGACCCCTATCGTGCTCAAATAGCTGTCACTGAACTGATTGTCCACAAAACGCCGGATGAGGCTGGTTTTTCCCACACCGAAATCACCGATAAGTATCATTTTCTTAGAGACCATTCAATACCTCTTTGGCTTTCTTCAATATTTTTTCCTTGTCCAGACTGAAATGCACCGTGATCCTTCTGGAGGCATTTTTATCTTCCACTCCGTCAACCAGTACCGGTTTTTTACTGCCTACGCCCTGTGTTGTGAGTAAACGATCCATCCCCAGATTTCTAAGTGTCGTATGGGAAAGAAAATAGGCTTTTGCCGCATCCGCTCTCTTTTGCGTGATCTCAAGGTTCCGCTTTGGATTACCCGTACTGTCACTGTGTCCCTCTATAACGATGCTTTTGATATACGCCCTGTAAGGGGCGAGTACGGAGAGATACTTCTCAAATACGCTTGCCGCGACCCGCATACCTTTTTCATTGAAGCTCGACTGCATTACAGGATAAAGATCGAGCTTTGCAAAGTCAAGCTCTTGTGTACGTTCATGATAATAGGGTGAAGCCTTCAACGCTTCCGCAAGTTTCTGTGCAATTTCCTGATCCATATGGATAATCTTTCCAAACGCTGCGATCCGCTTCTCCTGCTGCGTAAGCCTCTTGTCAAGCGAATCAACCTTGGCAAGAAGTGCTTCACTCTGGCGTGTACTCTGCTCTGTCTTCCTATCCGCTTCATCAAGTTTACGTCGCATCTCTGCCTTCTCCTGACTGATCTTTCCCATCAGGTTCTGTAGTGAACGCACATCAAGGTGCAAGTGGTCAACGATCTCTTTGGGCTTCAACATCTCTTTGACGATCGTTTCGATACGCTTAGTCTTGGCAAGGTCATCTACATACCCTTCAAGCAGCACTTTCTCCTCTGAGCGTGAGATACTCACAAGAGTACCTGTCTCCCGGGCGATGCGTTTTTCTACCACATACTCCCCGTACCACACATAGAGACCATAGAGCACGTAGCCACCCACAGCAAGTGCAACAGCCGTCAAGATATATTTGGCGAAATTGCTTTTTCCTTTTTCTTCACGGTGGATATTCTTTTGGGCAAGCAGATAAGCTCGCATCTCCTCTGCGATCTCTTTTGTTTCAGGGCTGCTGTCGTCTCCTTCGAAAGCATGAAAGAAGGAGCCATGCTCCTTCACCAGTGAGGCGAAGAATGTATTGATCTCCGAACGCAGTTCATAGTCCGGTTCGCTATCAAGAAACGCAATGACATACACAGAGCCTGCACTCTCAATATAAAGTGTTGCATTGGCATAGCTGAGAATCTGCACCTCTTCAATGGTCTCGCTTCCGGAGCGGCTGATCCAGTCGTTGATGAAGTCTTTAATGGCGCTCGCCATTGATGCGACAAGGTGCGGCTCGTTTATCTCTCTATTCTCAAGACTTGCCGAACTGATAAGTATTCCCGTCTCTTTATGGATAATGAACATCGATGAGATAAGCGCATCACTGCTCTCTTCAAGCAGTAATTCCGTTTCGCTTACTCCACTGAGTTTCGCCTTCATCTTGCGTTTGATACGTTCAAAGGAGAGTCCCTGTTCTATCTTTTTGTTGATCTGTTCCATCAACTCTTTAATAGACTGGGTGACATACTTGGAGATCATCCCTCCCATGATGGGGTAGAGCGCATCGATCATCACTTCCTGATTGTTGGCGATCTCTTTGGAGATAGCAGGTGCAATGACCTTTTGCAGTGCCTCACTCAGCTCAGGCAGATGTGTCTGCGATGCCCTCTTAATCACAGAGGCGAGATACTCCGAAAGTATCTCTACAGTGCGCCCCTCTTTTTCCTCAAGGTTCTTCAGAAGGATCTCGTTTAAAAGAGGGGTTACCCTTTTAATGATCTCTTCGGGATCTTCAAGACGAAGATCCATGCGCTCGAGCTGCACTGACAGTTGTTTTAGTTGTTCAAGCTCAGGTTCAAGCAGAAGCCGCTTAAGCTCATCGAGCTGTGACGCATCACTTTTCAGCTTTCACACCTTCTGAGAGCATGGCATTGACATCGGTACCCTGTATCTTCATAGCAACATCCAAAAGCATCTGTGCCATCGTGTCTCTGGAGAGTTTTTCGTTCCCCATTGACGCAAGCTCTTCATTCAACAGTGTCTCGATATCGACCTTCATGGCACGCACTTGGGAGATGAGCTTTTCATTCTCATCCTCTACATTCTCTTTGAGCACTTTCAGCTTGGTCGAGAACTCCTCTTTCTGGCTCTGAAGCTGTGCATGCAGAGAGTCATCCGTCGTATCGATAAGCTCTTTGAGTTTGGAACGCTCTTTCTGCGTGGAGATCGAAAGATTGTCGATTTTCTTTTCAATCACTTCAAGAGAACGTTCTGTCTCCTTTTTGAGTTTCTCATATGCTTCTTTCATCTGGCGTGACAAAGCATCTTCGACTCCCTTGATCTTCTTCTCCATCTGGTTGAATCTCTCTTCGAAATCCTTGATCTGGGAACCAAAGATAAGATCTCTGATCTGATCGACATTATTGACATTGTTCACATTTTTTTCTGACATTCTAACCCCTCCTCGATGTAGTGACATCTGTATGATTTTATTTTGTCAATTATTATACCAAAGTGTCATTAGTTTTGAAGTCACTTCTGCAATATTTCACTTCAATTTAACTGTATAAACCATATTCAGCTCTTCAAAATAGCTCATTGATACCATTGAAACACCCAACGGGTTAAGTACGACAGAGTATAATATGCCCTATGAAAAACCTCAAAAACGCACTGCTTCTCAAACAACTCTACCAGCTTAAACACCTTGGATACCGCTATACTTCAGCATCTGTATTCAAAGAGAACGAACCAAACCTCTCTCTGCCTGATACACTTGACAAGCTCAAGGAGCAGGCACTCAAGTGTCACCTCTGTGAGCTGAGCAAGAGCCGTACCAATGTGGTCTTTGGCGAAGGCAACCCCCATGCGCAGATCATGTTCATCGGTGAGGGACCGGGCGCGACCGAGGACAGTATGGGGCGGCCTTTTGTGGGACGTTCGGGGGAACTGCTGACGAAGATGATAGAGAATGTGCTCCTCATCAAACGCGAGGAGACCTACATAGCCAACATCGTCAAGTGCCGCCCGCCGGGCAACCGTGTACCCAGCCCGACCGAGGCGCACACCTGCCAACCCTTTCTACTCAAACAGATAGAACTCATCAAACCCAAGATCATCGTCACGCTGGGCGGTACCGCCTACCACTATATGACAGGTGACGAGACAGGTATTACCAAGGTACGCGGGACGCTGCATCAGCAGAACGGCTATACACTCATCCCTACCTATCATCCCAGTTTTCTGCTGCGCAATCCCAGTGCAAAAAAAGAGGTCTTTGAAGATTTGAAGAAAGTGAAGGAGTTAATGGAGAATGGGTAGACGCCCCTGAAGGGGTGTCTGGGGTATATGCAGGTGCCTTAGCACTTGCTCTGAATGAGTTCTTCAATAGTCGGTACGATACTTGGATCTTCAAGCGTTGATGTATCCTGCGTAATCTTCTCGCCCTTGGCAAGCGCTCTGAGGATACGGCGCATGATCTTCCCTGAACGGGTCTTGGGCAGATCGGGTACAAATACCATATCATCACAGATGGCGATATTACCGATCTCCTGCTTGATGATGTTGTTGATCGCTTTGACCTCTTCGACTTCATCAGCAACACCCTCATCGTTTTTAAGGACAACATAGGCGAAGATCCCCTCCCCTTTGAGTTCATGCGGTTTCCCGACAACAGCTACGGCTGCGACATTGTCATGTTTCTTGATTGCCGCTTCTACCTCTGCCGTTCCCATTCTGTGACCGGAGACATTGATGACATCATCGGTACGACCGGTAATGGTGATGTAGCCGTTCTCATCATAGACCGCGCCGTCGCCGGTGAAGTAGACAGGTTTGCCCTCTTTTTTGACATCGCCAAAGTAAGACTTGATGTAACGATCAGGATCGCCCCAGACATTTCTGATCTGTGAGGGC
>JAJRRK010000063.1 GCA_024279555.1 Campylobacterales bacterium | reverse complement strand
CGTATCACCACTGACAATAAGAGCACCGTTGATCTGCAACTCCTGCTTCATAGAGCGGACGATCTTCTCAAGCTCACGGGTAGAAAAACCCTCTTCAATGATCACCGAACAGGTCAGGTACTTCGGTTTGGCTCCCATCATTGCGAGATCGTTGCAGGTACCGCATACGGCAAGTTTGCCGATGTCACCACCAGGGAAAAAGAGAGGACTGACTGTAAACGAGTCCGTTGTCATCGCCACATCGCCAGAGAGGATTAACAGTGCCGCATCCTCACTACGCGCAAGAATATCATTTTTGAAATGCTTGTAAAAGATGTTTTTAATCAGTTCATTATTCTCTTCGCCCCCGTTACCGTGAGCGATGGTAATGGTTTTTGTCATATTCTACCTTTTTCAAGGGTACCCGCAAAAGGGGTTCCCTTATATCAAATTCCCATACTTATAATACGCCGCACACGCACCCTCGCTACTGACCATACAGGAGCCGATGGGAGTGGTCGGTTTGCATGCCGTACCGAAAATGGTGCACTCCGGCGGCTTTGCCATCCCCCGCAAAATGTCACCGCAGATGCAGAGCTTGTGGTCTTCTATCTGTGCCCTCGGCAGGATGTCACGGTAGATCACCTCAGCATCATACTTTGCATACGTATCTTTGAGCTTGAGCCCACTCTCGGGCACATTGCCAAGTCCACGCCACCTAAAGAGATCGACCTTCTCAAAATAGGTCTCAATAAGCCTTTGGGCATTGAGGTTCCCCTCATGCGTCACCACCCGTTTATACTGCACTTCAAGTTCACACCGTCCTTCGACAAACTGTTTGACGATCATACTGATGCCCTCCATGACATCAACAGGCTCAAATCCGCTGACAACCACAGGTCTGCCATACTCCTTGGGGAACTTCTCATAGATCTTCGCACCGGCAATGACACTCACATGGCTTGGTCCCAAAAAAGCATCGATCTTGTTGTTGTAGCTGTCAACATGCTCATCACGGCTGTCGATAAGCTCCACCATCACTTCCGGCACGGTGACATGATTGATATGAAAAAGCAGATTCTCAACACCCTGTTTGATAACCTGATCGATCAATACCGCCGTCATCGGGGTAGTGGTCTCAAATCCGATTGCAAAGAAGATCACCTTTTTATCAGGGTTCTCCTGCGCGATCTTGAGGCACTCCATCGGGGAGTAGACAAAGCGCACATCCGCTCCTTTGGCTCTGGCATCCTGCAAGGAGCCGTTAGAGCCGGGTACTTTGATCATATCGCCAAGCGTAACCAGTATGACATCGGGCTGCATAGCAAGCACATAGGCGTGGTCGATACGCTCTTTGGGCATGACACACACGGGACATCCCGGCCCGTGAATAAAGTTAATGTTCTCCGGTAGCAGTTGCGGCAGTCCAAACTTCATAATGGAGTGCGTATGTCCACCGCACACCTCCATGATGTTGATGGGGCGTTCCAGTTTCTGCGCATCTTGGGCAATGACCTTCGCATACGCCTTGAGCGTTTCGCCGTCACGAAAATCATCATAGAGGTTTTTAAGTTCAAGCTCCGCCATCAGCTTTTGATCTCCTGAGCGAACTGCTCTCCTCTGGCATCACAGGCATCATCTTCCAAGATTGCTTGTTTTCTCTCCTCCTCATCGAGTTTTTCAAGGATCTCCCGGTAGGTCTCTATGGATGCAAGCGCCTCCTCTTCGTCGATCTTGTTCATCACAAACCCAATGTGCAGCAGGACATAATCGCCTACCTTCACCTCATCATCTTCCATCATCATCAAATTGGCATCACGCTGTACACCCATGGTATCGACAGTACACATGGTTTTATCCTCTGAGATTTTCACCACCTTACTTGGAATAGACAAACACATACATTTCCTTTTTTCTTTTCATCATAAAGTTCATCGCCTACACGGCTACACTTCGTTCCGACCGTTTCGGTTTTGAAGCTGTAAACGCGAAGCAGTTCATGTTTACTTTAGCTTCTCATTTTTCGTTTAAACTCGATCCACTCCGCCACCGCCTTCACACTGTCGATATCGTTGATGTTCACCTCCAGTATGTCGACATTGGGCTTGATACGCCGTGCCTCTTTCTTCTCTGCTTCTATGTCATACTTGAAGTGCGGCAGCAGATCCGTTTTGGTAATGAGCACCAGATCTGCCTGACGGAACATCACCGGATACTTGGCAATCTTGTCCTCCCCCTCCGGTACCGAAACAAGCACGATGTTCAAGTGCGTGCCTACATCATAACTTGCCGGGCAGACAAGGTTTCCGACATTCTCTACAAAAAGCACATCAATCTCTTCAAGCGGGATATGGTGCAGTCCTTTGTGCACCATGAATGCATCGAGATGACACGCACTCCCTGTCTGGATCTGTTCGGCAATGATACCTTTGGCTTTGAGTCTGTCTGCATCGCGGTTCGTCTCCAAGTCACCCTCTACTACACCGAACTTGAACGGTGCCACATCTGAGAGATACTCCAGCAGCGTCGTCTTACCCGAGCCCGGAGAGCTCATTAGGTTGATCCCAAGTACACCTGCTTTCTCAAGATGCGCACGGTTATGCTCTGCTTCATGGTCGTTCTTGTCAAGTATTTTCTGAATGACCGAAATGGTCTTGGCATCGTTGAGCTGTGGGTTGTGGTGCAAATGCTCATGTGCCTTTTGGTGTTCGTGGCTGTGGTCATGCGCATGGTCGTGATGCTCATGCGTGTGTTCGTGTTCGGTTCCTCTGATACTGCATCCGCAATCTGTACACATTGTCTATCTTCTCCTTATCCTGCTAATATATTGGCACCCACCGCAAGCGATATCACACCCGCTGTGGCAAACGCTCTTCTGACATTGGCAATGTTGCCCAAAAAATGCTCGTTCAGGTACAAGATCACCAGTCCAAACCCTACGAAGATGAGCATCACACCTGCGGTGAATGCACCGATCATCGTAAAATCCACATTGCCGCTGCCTACAGCCCCAAGAGTCACAAGCATCCCCCGAACCCCGCCGGCTCCCATCAACAGACCCATGGTGAATGAAGAGCTTTCCGCTATTTTGTCAT
>JAJRRK010000062.1 GCA_024279555.1 Campylobacterales bacterium | reverse complement strand
TACCCTTGTTCTGCATGGTTATTTTTGCGTCAGAAGTATATCGACTGTAGTCTTTAAATGCGATTAAATTTTGCAGCATTCCGAAGATCACGGCAAAGATGATGAAAGAGGTGCCACCATGGCTGAACATAGGCAGAGGAAGTCCCACCACCGGGGCGAGTCCGATGATCATGAAGATGTTCACCCCCATGTAGACGAAGATGAGAAAAGCCAGCCCTCCGGCAAAGGTTTTAATGAGATAGTCGCGTTTGTGTTTCCATGAAATGTAGAGCAGGTTGAAGATGAGCAGGATGTACAAACCAATGACTGTGACCATCCCTTTGAAGCCCAGTCGTTCACCGAGGTAGGCAAAGATGAAGTCCGTGGAAGAGACAGGCAGGAACTTCAGTTGGGTCTGTGTGGCATCTTCTCTTGCCTTACCCTCCATACCGCCGCTGCCAATGGCGATAAGCGCTTGGCGTACCTGATAGCTCGGTTTGTTGAGCATATCGTGAATACGCTTTTTCTGGTAGGGTTTAAGCCCCTTTTCGTAGACAACAGGCGCTGCCACACCGGCAATGATAGCGATGGTCAGCCAAATACGCCAGTTGACCCCGATGAGGAAGAGAATGCCGTAACCGGTAATGAGCAGTACAAGTGCCGTCCCAAGGTCAGGCTCTTTGGCGATGATTAAAAAAGGGATAACGATAATAAGAGAGAGTTTGATGAACTGAAAGAGTCCGTAGCCCTGTTCTGGCGGCGGTTTTTTGTGAATGAGATAGGCAAGCATCATGATGACATTGACCTTGATGAACTCTGATGGCTGTATGGTCAGATGTATACCCGGGATCTCAATCCACCGTTTGGCACCAAGAATGGTCTTGCCTACAAATTCCACAGCGATGAGCAATCCGAGATTGACAAGGTAAAACAGCGGAGCAAACCACCAGAGAATACGCCGCCATGGGATGAGAGCCGAGATTACAAAGACGATGAAAGCGATGAAGTAGTAGACCATCTGCTTGTTGAACAGTTTAATGTTGATCTCGTAGATCAGGTAGGATGATATGGCAAAGAGCGGCAACAACTGAAGCATCAGTGACCATGAGAAATACTTCAAAATGCGTTTGTCAAAGTCGAACCAACCGTCCATATATGCTGTCCCAATAGAAATTTGGTTATCATTATATCGTAAAGAATTAAGGATAATCAGTATGGTCGATCTCTACCGTTTTGGCTTGTTGGCAGAGGCTCATGGGTGTATGCACGCCGTGACAATGAAGCAGGGAGATGCTCCCTATAGTCTCTCTTTGGCATTGCATACAGGGGAGGAGGCATCGCGTATTGTACAGAACAGAAAACAGATTGCCCAAAGATTGGGCGCAAAAGGCGATCTGGACTTTGTGGTCGCCAAGCAGACACACAGTGACAATATACACATCGTAACCCGGAAACGGACAATAGGCTGGGAAGAGCATGCAAGTGCCATAGCAAACTGTGATGCGCTCATCACGGATCAAAAAGGGGTGATGCTCGGGGTATTGACCGCCGATTGTGTGCCGGTGTTACTGTATGATCCGCTTCAAAAAGTGGCCGCGGCGGTGCATGCAGGATGGAAGGGAACCAAGGCGCAGATCGTCTCCAAGACTGTCAAGCGTATGCAGGAGCATTTTGGATGTGATCCAGAAAACATACTTGCAGGCGTCGCACCGGCAATAGGCAGATGCTGTTATGAGGTAGGAGAGGATGTGGCACAGCACTTCTTTGGTTACCGTGACGCTTTGGAGCAGAGGGGAGAGAAATATATGCTCGATCTGCCGCACATCAACCAAAAGCAGCTTATGAAAGCAGGATTACAAGAGGAGCACATCCAGATGAGTGGCATCTGTACCGCGTGCGATACGGAGCAGTTCTTCTCCTACCGCAAAGAGCAGGGGTGCAGCGGACGCTTTATGAGCCTCGTTGGTATTTCGCCGGAGGCGAAATAAGTGAAGAGATAAGAGTGAAGAATGAAGAGCGAAGAGTAGGGTCGGTTTACCGACCATTGTTTAAACGAGATAGGATGCAGAAGAGAACAAGAAGCAGTTAAGGTAGGGTATGCAAAATTTCTACCTTCTACCTTCTACCTTCTACCTTCTACCTTCTACCTTCTACCCGTATAGCGTCAATTCATATACCCACTGCTGCAGCGGCAGCATATCTTCATAGATCTTGAAATTGCGGTCGATGATCGCTTCGGAGTGAAAGGTCTCATCGGGTGGGAAGGTCGCATAGGCGTAGATGGCGCCCATTTTGTAAAGATAGCTGTGGGTATCGTCGGCATTACAGTTGTGCGGGATGCGTTTGTATTTGGGTTCGGGTATATGATAGCCTTTGGCTTTGAGTGCTTCCAAAATGGCATGAAGCGCCAAACGCTGTTCATCGTTTTGTATATACTCGCGGTAGTTTTTCAGCAGTGGGGGTTTAAAGTTGCGTATGCCTGTGGCAACAAAGACCTCATGGGGTTCATAATGCATATAGAAACTGCTGCTTTGCATACGGTGACCGCTTCCTTGCCAGAAGATAATGCCGATGCGGGTTTTGATGGGATCGTTTAGATGAAAACGGGCATCACGGTAGATGCGAAAGAGTGACCTGTTGGTTTTGGGTTCGGAGTGAATGGTAGGCACCAGTATCTGCAGGTGTTCCCCCATCTCTTCGACATAGGCTTTGTTGGGCGCAAGAATGAAACGCTCATACTCCTCTCTGTGGGCATCGAGCCACTCTTTGGAGTTGTTGGCGATAATTTGCGAGAGAAATTCAAGTCCCTCTTTGGGAAAGCCTTGGAATGCCATGAAGCCTACTTGTCCACCCTTAAGTCACTTGGGCTCTCCAACTCCATGACCTTCCACGGCAAGCCCTGAACATTGAGCTCTTCCATGAACGGGTCGGGGTCGAACTCCTCCATGTTGTGTACGCCTGTTTCATACCACTTCTTCTCAAGCATCAGCTTCGCGCCGATCATAGCCGGTACGCCTGTGGTGTAGCTGACAGCTTGGCTCATGACCTCTTCGTAGCACTTCTCATGGTCGCTGATCTGATAGATGTAGATCGTTCTCTCTTTGCCCTCCTTGATGCCGTGTGCGACAATGCCAATGTTGGTTTTGCCTTTGGTACGGGGACCCAGACTGGCGGGGTCTGGCAGGAGGGTTTTGAGGAACTCTATGGGAATGATCTGCTGCCCTTGGTGTTCGACAGGTTCAATGCCGAGCATTCCGACATTCTCCAGTACCTTCATGTGTGTGAGGTAGCTCTCACCAAAGGTCATGAAGAAGCGGATACGCTTGAGCCCTTTGATGTTCTTGACCAAAGACTCCATCTCTTCATGGTAGAGCAGGTAGCTGTCTTTGGGACCTACTTCAGGGTAGTCCCACACCTGTTTGATCTCCATGGGCTCGGTCTCTATCCATTTGCCGTTCTCCCAGTAGCGTCCTTTGGCAGAGACTTCGCGCAGGTTGATCTCGGGGTTGAAGTTGGTCGCGAAGGGGTAGCCGTGGTCACCCGCATTACAGTCGAGGATGTCGATGGTGTGTATCTCATCGAAGTAGTGCTTTTGGGCATAGGCGACAAAGACATTGGTCACACCGGGGTCAAAGCCGCTGCCAAGCAATCCCATGATGCCCTGTTCTCTAAAGAGCTGATCACGCGCCCACTGCTCTTTGTACTCAAATTTGGCTTCGTCGGGGTGTTCATAGTTGGCAGTATCAAGGTAGTCGACCTGACACGCCGCACAGGCATCCATGATGGTAAGATCCTGATAGGGGAGTGCTACATTGATGACGATGTCGGCATCTACCTGGCGGATCAGTTCAACCAGCTCTTCGACACTGTCCGCATCAACCTGTGCGGTATGGATCTTGACACCGACTTTGGTCTCTACATTGGCTGCGATGGCGTCACATTTGCTTTTGGTACGGCTGGCAAGGGTGATCTCGCCGAATGTGTCGGCATTCATAGCGCATTTGAATGCGACGACATTCCCCACGCCGCCTGCACCGATGATGAGGGTTTTGGTTGACATGTTTTCTCCTGATTAGTTATTTTCTTTCAATATTCGCTCTATCAGCTGTTCTTGTATATCCTGCCTGCTATCTATGATAAGCAACAAAAAGACTGTATCGCTTTTGACCGTATAGATAATGCGCCAGCGTTTAAAGAGCAGCTCTCTGTATTGCATTATGCCCAGAGACTCAAGCTCTGGGACAACCCTTGCTCTAAAAGGGAACTGCTCCAGTGTCGTACATTGCTCTTTGATGGCAGTGTAGATAGATTTTGCATTGGTTTGGTTTTCGCTGTAAATGTACGAGATGACAGTGTGAAAATCACCAATGGCATCCTCTGTCCAAAATACTTTATAGGTTTTCATGGATTTTAGCTAAAAAACTTCTTTTCCATCTGAGCGAAAACATCTTTTTGTTCTATGAGTTTACCTTCGTCTATTTGGCGTTCACTGTGCAGTATAAGCTTTAGCATCGCAAGAGCGTTTTGCATGTTTTCATAACTTTTGATATCTTGCACCACTACTTTGGCTTCCCCGTTTTGGGTGATGATCATGGCACGCTTCGTATCTGTGACAGTATTGACCACATCTGCGGTTTTGCTCTTGAGGTAAGAGATAGGTTTGATATCTTGACTGAAGTTCATGGATGTCCTTTCATACCTATTTGCTTTTAATTGTACTCAATTTAGATTTAATTTGGTATTAATAGTGATATTTGTTTCATTCATGGTGAAACAGAGGAGCGAAAACGATGTTTTAGCACAAATCACACTTTTTTATGGTATCTATAGACCAAATAAAAGTCAGTATGTACTTTTTGCGGAAGGATTTCTTGTGAGAGAAAATAAAGAAAACAGAGAAACCATCAAAACACTTGGCGAATTGGCAGCACATGCAGATTACTCGCTGATGGATACCCTCGTACCTGACCCGCAGGCAAGTGATGAGGGGAACGACCATGAGCCGCGGCAGGTATTTAGCGGGCATTATGTTCCCGTTAAGCCTACACCCATAGCCCAACCGGAGTACATCGCACACAGCAAGAGGTTTTTTAGTGAACTGGGATTTTCTGATGATTTGGCACACGATGAACAATTTGTACAGATGTTCAGCAGTGATCTCTCTCGTGTACCAGAACCTTTGCGAAAGGTCGGCTGGGCAACGGGGTATGCGCTCTCCATCTACGGCAGGGAGTATTACGAACAGTGTCCGTTCCAGACCGGTAACGGCTATGGAGACGGTAGAGCCATCTCCGTCTTTGAAGGGGTCTTGAACGGTAAACGATGGGAGATGCAGCTTAAAGGTGCAGGGCGCACACCCTACTGCCGCGGTGCGGACGGGCGTGCGGTGTTGCGCTCAAGTATTCGGGAGTTTTTGGCACAGGAGCACATGGAGACGCTGGGGGTGCCTACTTCGCGTTCACTGAGTCTCTATGTCTCCACAAGTGAAAAGGTGCGGCGCCCCTGGTATTCTGAGAACTCGCGCTCAAAAGACCCCGATATGATGGTTGCCGAACCGGTCGCCATCACCACACGGGTCGCCCCGTCATTTCTGCGAGTAGGGCAGATAGAACTCTTTGGAAGACGCGCACGCAAACACGAGCACCCCAAAGCGATGGAGGAGCTCGAACAGATTGTGCTGCATCTGATAGCGCGCGAGTATACCGATGAGATAGCCCCTGATCTTGCTACGGCGGACAAAGTGCTGCGACTGGCAGAAGCGTTCGGTATGCGTCTGGCATCACTGGTGGCAGAGTGGATACGCGTGGGCTACTGTCAGGGCAATTTCAACAGCGACAACTGTGCTGCGGGCGGTTTTACGCTCGATTATGGACCGTTTGGGTTTATGGAGATGTTCGATCCGGAGTATCAGCCGTGGACTGGGGGCGGTCTGCACTTTTCGTTCCTCAATCAGCCCAACGCGGCATTTCGGAACTTTCATGTCTTTTGCCTGGCACTCAAGCCCCTGTTGGGAGAGAATGCTCCATATCTGGAGGCGTTGGGCAAGATACACGACGCGTTTCCCACACTGATGCAGCGCAAAATGGAGCAGATGTGGACAGAGAAGCTTGGCTTGCAACACTATGACAATGCTCTTTTTGAAGCGCTTGAAAGTTTGATGATCCAAACCGGTGTCGATTACACCATCTTCTTCCGTGAGCTTTCACATATCCCTGAAGAAGTCGAGCCTCTCAAAAAGAGTTTCTACCCTGAACTGATGGATGTCAGGCTGATGGAGGCATGGAGTGACTGGCTACAGAGATGGCGATCGCATATTGCCGATGATGCCTCCGAGAAGATGAAACACGTCAATCCCAAGTATGTCCTGCGGGAGTGGCACTTGGTAGAGGCTTACAGAAGAGCGCAAACGGGTGATTATGCGCTCATCTATGCGTTGCAGGAGGTGATGGGCGATCCTTACGCAGAGCAGTCACGCCAGACAGAAGAGAAATACTACAGGAAAAAACCCAAAGCGCTCTTTGATGTGGGAGGGGTGTCGCATATTAGCTGTTCGTCGTAGGGGGAGTATTGTATCTCTATGCAACTTCCTCGAATGTGAGTGCAAGCATACTTTCAATACTAAGATGGTAGTCGATAGACTCCCATTCTATGCCTGTACTAAGACAGATAAATTTATAGTTTTTTAACTCAGATATCGAAGCCTCTTTCAATGGTTCATACCACTCCATTGGCGTAGAGATAATTCTTCCGTCTTCAAGTTTGACATGGAGGTATTCATCATCAAAGTGAACTTCTTTGCCTTTAATTAAACCATTCATTCCAAATCCTTTTAGGGCTTATTGGTTTATTGGGAAGGATGATGTATGCGTTCCATATCGGGAGATAAGGAACGAGTAGATTTTTAAGTTATCATTATCACCTGGTACCTATATATGCCATTACTTCCATAGACGGTATAGGCAAAATAGGAGGTATTGTAATGCTTCATCTGTTTATCAAGTATCCTCACGCCAACCAAAGACAGATTGTCTCCCTTGCAGGACTTGATCCAGTGGTGAGAGAATCAGGCACTTCAATCAAAGGACAAACGCGTATCTCAAAAGCAGGCAACAGGCTTTATAGAGGAACACTCTTTATGGCTGCGATGGCTTCGACTAGGCATAATGAGAAAATGAGACTGTTTTATGAACGACTTAAAGCCAATGGCAAACACACAACACAAGCACAAATTGCAGTGATAAGAAAACTGATTGTGGTGGCACACTCTTTATATAAAAGCGGTGAAATGTATGATAAAAATCGTTATAAGATAGACACAGGAATCCAACTAAAGAATTAGAACATTTCTTTTAGTAAAGAC
>JAJRRK010000061.1 GCA_024279555.1 Campylobacterales bacterium | reverse complement strand
CCGAGAAACTGAAAATGACGATCTACGAATGTGGACCGGAAGTGACCAAGCAGCCCAACACCATCTCTGCACAGTTCTATCTGATCGCACTGCTCTTCATCCTCTTTGATGTTGAGATCATCTTCATGTTCCCGTGGGCGATCGATTTCAAACTGCTCGGATGGTTCGGTTTTGCGGAGATGATTCTGTTTATTTTACTACTTGCGATTGGTTTCGTATATGCATGGAAGAAAGGAGCACTTGAATGGCACAGCATCAAGTAAATTACGCCAGCGCAGCTGGATTGCCGATAGCATTGACTTCGGTGGACAAACTCGTCAACTGGGGGCGTTCCAACTCGCTTTGGCCGCTGACCTACGGACTCGCCTGTTGTGCGATTGAAATGATGGCATCGGGGGCTTCCCGTTACGACTTCGACCGTATGGGGACGATCTTTAGAGCCTCTCCGAGACAGGCAGATGTCATGATTCTGGCAGGAACGCTTTCCAAGAAACACGCAGAGTTTGCAAGACGTCTTTATGATCAGATGACAGAGCCCAAATGGGTCATCTCCATGGGATCCTGTGCCAACACCGGAGGGATGTTCAATACTTACGCGACCGTTCAGGGGGTTGACCGTATCGTTCCTGTAGATATCTACCTTCCCGGATGTGCGCCCAGACCGGAGACCCTTCAGTATGCACTGATGATGTTGCAGAAGAAGATCAGACGTGAGTCTGCGAATATGAAGAACAACACCAAACAGAATTTGAGGTTAGTGTAATGAGAAAATACGTACCCAAAGACAATGTACAGGCAAAATCCTACTATACCGACAGATACTGGGTTGCACCGCGTGTGCCCAGAGAAGCCGTAGAAGAGGGGACGCACTTCGGGGCGGTCGTGGATGCGATGAAAGCATTCGCCAAAGAATCCTACATCGAAGTGGGGCAGCTGGTGATCCACATCGATGCCAAAGAGAATTTCGAAGCGATCAAGACACTCAAAGAGCAGTGTGGCTATACGCAGTGTTCCGAGCAGAGTGCAGTGGATTATTTGGCGCAGGATGGTGAGTTCGAGCTTTTCTACCAGTTCCTCAATGTCAACGAAGCAAAGCGTGTGCGTATCGTCTGCCGTATCAAGCAGGGAGAGGCGATAGAATCCATCGTGCCTCTGTTCAATTCAGCGAACTTCGCTGAGCGGGAGATGTTTGATATGTTCGGTATCAAGGTCAACAACCATCCGTTCCTCAAACGTATCATTATGCCTGATGACTGGGAGGGGCATCCGCTGCTGAAGACCTATCCGCTGCATGGTGACGAGTTCGCTTCATGGTACGAGGTCGACAAGATCTTCGGTAAAGAGTACCGTGACATCATCGGTCCTGAGAACAGAGACCCCGCACGTATCGACCGCTACGATACCAAGCGCTTCTCAAGAGTCGGTTACGAGGTATCGTTTGGTGAAGATATCACTGAAGGTGAGAAAGAGCAGCCGATCGAATACAGTGAAACAATCCTTGTCGACTACAACAAGAAGTCCGGCAAGCAACTAAACGAGAGAAGATAAGGGGAGTAGAGTATGCAACAACCAAATAAATTAACACCATTCTTCGAAAACCTCAATTTCGAGCGTGACGACAACACAATGGTGATCAACTTCGGTCCCCAGCACCCTTCTGCGCACGGGCAGCTCAGATTGGTTCTCGAGCTTGACGGTGAGCAGGTGGTCAAAGCTTACCCTGACATCGGTTACCTCCACAGAGGGATCGAGAAGATGGCGGAGAACATGACCTACAACGAGTTCCTGCCTACGACGGACCGTCTCGACTATATCGCGGCGACTTCGAACAACTATGCATATGCGCTGGCAGTGGAGAAGCTTCTCGGTATCGAAGCGCCGCGCCGCGCACAGGTGATCCGTACGATGCTGCTGGAGATCAACCGTGTTATCTCCCACCTCTTCTTTATTGCGACACATGCGCTCGACGTCGGTGCGATGTCAGTCTTCCTCTACGCGTTCCGTGAAAGAGAGTTCGGTATGGACCTCATGGAGGACTACTGTGGTGCGCGTTTGACACACTCTGCGGTACGTATCGGCGGTGTGCCTTTGGATCTTCCCGAAGGTTTCATTGAGAATATGATCGCATGGTGTGACAAGGTAGACCATGAAGTGAAGAACACCTATGAGGCGCTTCTGACAGAGAACCGTATCTGGAAGATGCGTCTGGAGGATGTCGGTGTGATTTCCGCAGAAGATGCCCTGAACTGGGGATGTACAGGACCGATGCTTAGAGGTTCTAATGTCAAGTATGACATCCGTAAAGAGGAGCCATACGAGCTCTATGGAGAACTTGATTTTGATATTCCTGTCTCGGACAGATGCGACTCTTACGGACGTTACCGTCTTTACATGGAAGAGATCTATCAGTCCACACGTATTCTCAGACAGCTTGTACCGATGTACAAAGAGAGTTCTCCGGAACTGATGGCACATGCCCCGCAGTACATCTCTGCACCCAAAGAGGAGATTATGACACAGAACTATGCGCTGATGCAGCACTTTGTGCTTGTCACGCAGGGAATGAGACCGCCCAAAGGGGAGGTCTATGTACCGACCGAGTCTCCCAAAGGGGAACTTGGCTTCTACATCAAGTCAGAGGGGGAACCGTATGCCTACCGTCTGAAGTGTAGAGCACCAAGTTTCTTCCATACCGGATTGCTGCAGGATATTCTTGTAGGTACATATATTGCAGACGTCGTTACGATCATTGGTTCTACCAACATCGTATTCGGTGAAGTTGACAGATAGGAGTAACGATGAAAAGATATGACTTAAGACATTTGCACGATGACTTCTATGACAGAATGGCTGAACTGATCGACCAGGGACTCAAGGTCGGTGAGGTGGGCATCTTCCTCTTTGAAGTAGGTGATTTTTCCCACATCCAGAAGTCTGCGGACTTCATTAAAGAACTGGGGCATGACTTGATGAACTCTTTGAAGTTCAACGAGGTTGACTGGACGATCGTGGTCAAGAAACTGGATGAAGAGACACGCAGATCAAGAGCCGAGGCTGTAGCGGCAGCACGTGCCGAAGCGGAAAGAAAAGCGGCTGAAGAAGCGGCGGCAGCTGAAGAGAAAGCCAAAGCCGAAGCGAAAGCAGCCGAGGAGAAAGCCAAGGCGGAAGCTGAAGCGAAAGCCAAAGAGGAGGCTGAGGCAAAAGCAAAAGCTGAGGCGGAAGCCAAGGCTAAAGCGGAAGAAGAAGCCAAAGCGAAGGCAGAAGCCGAAGCAAAAGCCAAAGAAGAGAGTGGCAAAAAGAGTCAAAAAGAAGAAGCATCCAAAGGCGATGACCTGACCAAGATCAAAGGGATCGGGAAGGTCTATATGGAAAAGCTCAACAGTGAAGGTATCTATACCTATGAAGATGTTGCCAATATGACAGAGGAGCAGATCCAGATGATGGAAGAGAAATACTCTTTCAAGGGTGACTTCAAAGAGTCTGTAGCAGATGCAAAAAAACTCGTAAAAGCAAAGGCTAAATAATGTCACGCGTAGTATTCTCTACTTGGAGGGACGAGTTTGTCGACAACCGCGGCAAACCCTCCGATGAGTGGAGTGAGTCCGGGTTCAAGCTGCCCGAAACGT
>JAJRRK010000060.1 GCA_024279555.1 Campylobacterales bacterium | reverse complement strand
TAATTCCTGCAACAGACCTGGCAGATGGTGCGGCTAAAGCGGTTGCAGCAGCAAAAGGAGAGCTATAATGAGTATTTTGGTAAACAAAGACACAAAAGTCATCGTACAGGGTTTCACAGGAAGTGAAGGAACATTCCATGCCGAGCAGTGTCTGGAGTACGGCACGAACATCGTAGGTGGTGTCACGCCGAACAAAGGCGGTCAGGAGCATCTTGGCAAGCCGGTGTTCAATACGGTCAAAGATGCGGTCGATGCAACAGGTGCGACAGTCTCTATGGTATTCGTTCCACCTGCGTTCGTGGCTGATGCGGTCATGGAAGCGGCAGATGCCGGTATTGAACTGGCGGTCATCATTACAGAAGGTGCCCCTGTACGCGATATGCAGATGGCAAAAGCTTATGCGGTCAAGCACGGTATGATGACTATTGGACCGAACTGTCCGGGTATTATTACTGCAGAGGAGTGTAAGATCGGTATTATGCCGGGTAACATTTTCAAGAAAGGAAATGTCGGACTCATCTCAAAGTCAGGTACATTGACATATGAAGGTGCCAACCAGGTGGTTAAAGAGGGTTACGGTATCACCACAGCAGTCGGTATTGGCGGTGACCCGATCATCGGTCTGAGCTACAAGCAGCTCTTGCCGATGTTTGAAGCCGATCCTGAAACAGAAGCAATTGTGATGATCGGTGAGATCGGGGGTGATCTCGAGATTCAGGCGGCGAAGTTCATCAAAGAGAACATTACCAAGCCCGTCGTTGCTTTCATTGCAGGTCAGACAGCACCGGCAGGAAAAAGAATGGGGCATGCAGGTGCGATTGTTTCCGGTGGTGCAGGTACGGCCAAAGAGAAGATGGAAGCACTGGAAGCTGCGGGTGTGAAAGTGGTAGTTTCACCGGCAGAGATCGGCAAAGCAGTTAAAGAGGTTTTGAGCAAATAATGCTTGAAGCGCAGGATGGACACTCTTGTCCATCTGGTGGGCAGAAATGCCCACTCTACAAATTCTTTTATTTTTTAAACTTCATTTCACAATACATATAAAATCGTTTCATCATTCATCCATTTATGCCAGACTTACCGAAAAATAAAAAGGTAACCAAATGATACAGACATTCAAGTACAAAATGTAAAAAGTGGCGGATGCGTACATACACTTAAAGAGAAGCTGTGTCCCTTGTTTGGGGAAGTGGAAGTTAACCTTGAAAAACAACCCGGAGAGATCGCACTCGATATCGAAGAAAATCAGAAAGAAATACTTGCAAAAACCCTGAAATCACTGGGATATCCTCTTGTTGGGGAAGAGATAGGATTTGTCGATGATAGTTCGTCAAAAGCCAAGCGTTTTGTCTCTTGTGTCATTGGAAAAATGCGTGTCAATAAGCCTTAAAAGTGTTGCTTCGAATGGTAACAACACCACTTATGCTGCAAATAATTCAGGCTTATTCATAGCAACATTACGAAAAGTAAGCTATTCTTTATGTAGTGAATAGGGGATACCCCTGCTAAACCTGAGTTCGTCGGAATGTCAACCATTTCGATGTTCCGTCGAGCTCAGGTTAGTGATCTCACGAACAAAACTTTAAAATTAAGGGGAAAACATGGCAGTAATGACAGCTCCGGAAAATACGCCGGTATGGGTAAATACTGACAGATGTAAAGCATGTGACATCTGCGTGGACGCATGTCCTGCAGGTGTCCTTTCTATGAGACCTGATCCGCATTCAACACTGGGTGCGAATATTGAAATCGTCTATGCTGAGGCGTGTATCGGATGTAACGAGTGTGAACTCTCATGTCCGGACTTCGCTATCTATGTAGCGGAGAAAAAAGAGTATAAGTTCGCCAAGTTGACAGATTCAGCCAAAGCGAGACAAGAAGCAATCGAAAAGAACGGGTATAGACTACCTGAAGATTGGAAGGAGGCATAAGCATGGCAGGCGGTGATAAAGTAGTAATTAACGAAAGAGGTAACAGAGAGATCGTTATGATCGGTAACCACTTGGCAGCTCAGGCAGCAGTTGACTGTGGTTGTAAGTTCTTCGGCGGGTATCCTATTACCCCTTCTTCTGAAGTTATGGAATACATTTCTGATGCACTTCCGGCAGTTGGCGGAACCTGTATTCAGATGGAAGATGAGATCGCAGGTGTTGCAGTAGCGACCGGTGCGGCGATGTCCGGTGTTCGTGCCATGACAGCGACTTCCGGTCCCGGTATTTCTCTGAAAGCGGAGAACCTCGGTCTTGCACAGATGGCAGAAGTACCATTGGTTGTTGTGAATGTTATGAGAGGAGGACCTTCTACAGGTCTTCCGACACGTGTTGCGCAGGGTGATATCAACCAGGCGAAAAACCCGTCTCACGGGGACTATAAATCGATTGCGCTGTGTGCAGGTACATTGGCAGAGTGTTATACCGAAACGGTAAGAGCATTTAACCTTGCTGACAGATTTATGCAGCCGGTATTCGTACTGCTCGATGCGACACTTGGTCTTATGCATGCCAAAGCGGAGATCCCTTCTTTGGAAGAGGTTCAGAAGAACATCGTACCGAGAAAGAAATTTGAAGGTGACCCTAAAGATTACAAGCCATACGGTGTTGCGCAGGATGAGCCTGCGGTACTTAACCCAATGTTCCAGGGCTACAGATACCACTTTACCGGACTGCACCATGATGCAAACGGTTTCCCAACAGAGGAGATAGAAACTTGTAGAAAGCTCATCGACAGACTCTTTAGAAAAGTGGAAGAGCACAAAGATGAGATCGAAAGCAATGAAGAGTTTATGATCGATGATGCAGATATCCTTCTCATCGGTTACGGTTCTGCATCACTCTCTATTAAAGAAGCGGTTATGAGACTTAGAGAGCAGGGTATCAAGGCAGGTATGTTCAGACCGATCACGATCTGGCCAAGTCCTGAAGACCGTATGTATGAGCTTGGACAGAAATTTGACAAAGTAATGGTGGTCGAGTTGAACCAGGGACAGTATCTTGAAGAGGTACAGAGAAGTATGGGAAGACGTGATATTGAAAAACTGACGAAGACCAATGGACGTCCGTTCTCACCACAGGATATTATTGATAAAGTGAAGGAGGTATTCTAAAATGGCATTTAATTATGATGAGTATTTGAGACTGGAGAAGATGCCAACACTATGGTGTTGGGGATGTGGGGACGGAATTGTTCTTAAAGCGTTCGTAAGAGCGGTAGATAAACTGCAGATTCCAAAAGATGATATTTGTGTGGTTTCAGGAATTGGATGTTCCGGAAGATTCTCTTCCTATGTTGATTTTAACACCATTCATACCACACACGGAAGAACACCGGCCTATGCAACAGGTGTGAAGCTGGCTAACCCGGACAAAACAGTGGTTTGTGTTACCGGTGACGGTGATGCACTGGCGATCGGTGGTAACCACACGATCCATGCGGCAAGAAGAAATATTGACATTACATTCATTGTTATTCAGAACTTCATTTACGGTTTGACAAACTCTCAGACCTCTCCGACCACACCTCAGGGAATGTGGACAGTTACCCAGAAGATCGGTAACATCGACCCTGCGTTTGATGCGTGTAGACTTGTGGAAGCGGCAGGTGCGTCATTTGTTGCAAGAGAGGCTGTCACCAAGCCTAAAAAACTTGAAAAAGTGATTGTTGAGGCGCTGAAGCATAAAGGCTTTGCCTATGTAGATGCGTTGACCAACTGTCACATTAACCTTGGTCGTAAGAACAAGATGGTCTCTGCTATGGAGACACTTGACTGGATCGACTCTATTACACTGACTAAGCCGAAGTATGATGCACTCTCTGAAGAGGAGAAGAAGAAGTATCTGCCTACAGGTATTTTGAAGCAGGATACTGAAGCTGAAGAGTATTGTGAACTGTACCAGAGAATCATCGATGCGCATCAAGGTAAGCGTGCCAAGATTACTCGCGAAGAGTTCGACCAAAAAATCACTATATAAGGAAGCAAAATGGCAAGAGACGTATTGAGATTTACCGGTGTCGGTGGGCAAGGTGTACTCCTTGCAGGTGAGATTTTCGCTTCTGCAAAGATCAATATGGGTGGTTACGGTGTCAAAACCGCAACCTATACATCACAAGTTCGTGGTGGTCCTACGGTCGTTGATATCCAGCTTGATGATGAAGAGATCTGGTACCCGTTCGCGATTGACGGTCAGATCGACTTCATGCTTTCGGTTGCAGATGTCAGTTACCAGCTCTTCAAGAGTGGTGTGAAAGAAGGGGGAACGATCGTTGTCGATCCATACCTTGTACACCCGACAGAAGAGGACAGAAAGAAGTGGAACATCGTTGAGATCCCTATCATTACAATCGCAAAAGAGGAAGTAGGTCTTGTATTGACTCAGTCAGTCGTTGCACTGGCAATCGCCAATACCTACCTTGACCTTATTCCTGAAGATGTACTGATAGACACGATGCTCTCCAAAGTACCTCAAAAGTTCCATGAAGCGAACAAGAAAGCGTACGAACTTGGTAAGAAGTATGCACTTGAAGCGATCGAGAAATCGAAAGCGACAGCATAATCTTTTTCTTCCGGCAGGCGCAAGCCTGCCTTTTTCGGTTTTCTGTTTTACACTTTTCCCCCATTAACCTATTATTACCATTGTATGTTATAATGCGCTCGCAGGAGTGACAGGTAGTTGCTGGTGGCTTTGCCACGAGAGGAAAGTCCGGGCTGCACGCAAGACAGGGCTCCATCTAACGGATGGCCAGAGTAATCTGAGGGCAAGTGCAACAGAGAGTAGACCGCCGGTGGTTACCAAAGGGGAGTCAGACCCGCAAACAATTCATTGCTTCGCAACAAATTATTTGAGGTCAGACCCCTTTGGTAACCACCGGTAAGGGTGAAAGGGTGGGGTAAGAGCCCACCGGTGGGGGTGGTAACATCCCCAGCCAGGTAAACCCTGTCCGCAGCAAGAAGCATATGGTATAAGTCTTGCAAGCCGTTCAGTCGGCATTTATGCTTCGCTTGAGCGTATTGGCAACAATACGCCTAGATAAATAACTACCCACGACAAAACCCGGCTTATCGTCGCTCCTGATCTTCTATTTTTCTTTATATCATGATGCAAGATGGACAATCTCTGCTTCACAACTTTTCAAAAGCTACCTATGTCGCATTATGCAGTCGTTTTTTTAGCTATAATTCCTATAGAATCTATATCTAAGGAGCAAACCATGGCAAAGACATTAAGCGCAATCAAAAATATACATTTTCACGGTACGAAAAACGGTGTGATCACGGTGGGACACATTACAGAGCCGTATGGTCCAAAAAGTGAACCGGTCGTCAGTATTGCTGTCGATTTGGACGGTATCAAGAAACATCCTGAGTGGAAGGTACATATTCCCTACGAGAATATCGATGATGTGATCGAAGCATTGACCATTGCGAAAGAGGAATTCGGAAAAGACTATATTCCAAACGATGATGCGATCCCGCTTCCCTTTGATGAAAGTATCGGCGGAGATTGATACTTCCATTTAAAGCATCTTGCAGAAGCGGGGTGCTTTCTGCGCTGATGCGATAACACTATCAGTTCTTTTATTTTCCCTTTCATAAAGTAACACTCTACATTTACGATTGACATCTTTCAACTCTCTCTTCTTTCAAACATTCACTTTTCTTGGCTATAATGCGCTAACTTACTACACAATATTGACAAAGGATACAAGATGGGTATGTTCGAAGATGATGACAACGATTACGGATATGATGATTACACAGAGGATTTTATGGGGCGCTCGCCTAAGTCTTCATACTTTCAGATTGCCAAGACAGCCAATCAGAATGTGGTAGAGAATGAACTCGAAGCCGTTTTCAGAAGATTGGCAGTTGCGGAGAAGATGCTTGAAGATCGCGGGCTTGATGAAGAGCTCGAACGAGAGATCCAGCGCACCATGGTAGACAAGGAGATCGATGACAGAACGGCAACGGTATTCATCGACCTGGTCTCTTCCATCGTTACGAAGTGTGAATAGATAGAGATGTTCCGCTACCTGATATTACTGTTGCCGCTACTGCTTGCTGCGAAGGTGCACTATGCGAAGGTAGAGCCTTATGATTCGGTAGTACTCAAGGCTTCTGTAAGCGGGCAGGTGCTCGAAGTCGATCTGGATGCAGAGGGAAATTGGGTTGAGAAGGCACGCGTGGTTCACATAGATGACCGGCTTGACAGACAGAATCTGGAGGCGACACAGCAGAGTATTGCACTGCTTGATCAAATGCTTAAGATCAATGAGGAGATCGCTTTCTCTCTTGCCGAGACGGTGAAACGACAAGAGAGTTACTACAAACGCATCTCGCAGCTTGCTACTGCCTCCAAGACACAAAAAGACAATGCCTACAGCGCGTTTGCATCGGCAAAGACGCAGTATTTGGGAACCAAAGAGAAGATCGCCTCGTTGAAGAAGCAGTTATTGGATGCAACATACAAAGAGGCGATGCTTGCCGATACAATAGAGAAGAAATCAGTGGTGCTGACAAAACGCTACCTGTACAGTCTGCTTGTCAGAGCAGGAGACTTTGTGGCACCGGGAACACCGTTGGCACGGGTGGATGACATAGAGAGGGCAAAATTGGTACTCTTCCTAGAACCTGAAGAGTTGGCGGGGATAGAAGCCAAGAGCGTCTATATCAATGATAAACAAACCGATCTGAAGGTGAATAAGGTTTGGCGTGTGACAGATGAGAAGTATATCTCCTCCTACCGTGCCGAGATCTATATGCCTGCACCCAAAGCACACTTTTCAGAACTGGTCAAAGTGGAGTTGAAATGAGTGAATGCATACATACTGCCTGTGGGCTGGACTGTTACGATGCCTGTCGTATCGTTGTGGACAAAAAGATATTCCCCAAGATCAAAGGGGATAAGGCACACCCCGCCGGCAACGGGGCACTTTGTGCACTACTGAACAAATATATCCATGAAGAGGCACGCATAGAGAAGCCGCGTATCAACGGTAAAGAGGTCTCCATGGATGAGGCGCTCGATGCGGTTGCCAAAGCTTTGAAATTGCCTGAAAAGCTTCTTTGGCGAGGTTCGGGCAATCTGGGGGTCATGCAGGAGGTGACCAATCTTCTTATGGAGAAGGTAGAAGGTACGCTTACATCAGGCAGTCTCTGTGACGCGGCCGGTCATGCAGGTATTGAGGCGGGCAGGGGTGTCAACCGTACCCTGCCGCTTGAGCAGATTGCCAAAGCTGAAACGGTAGTGGTATGGGGACGGAATGTCACAGTGACCAATGCCCACATGATGCCGTTTCTCGAGGGCAAGAAGATTGTGGTGATCGACCCTGTCAAGACAGAGATCGCCAAACGCGCCGATTTTCATATGCAGGTAGAACCGCGTATGGACTATTACATCGCAATCATGCTTGCACGGTTTGTCTTCATGGAGGACGGGCAGGATGATACATGGCTCGAGGAGTTTGCACCGGAGTTTGAAGACTTCTACGATTATACACGTGAACACCGGATTAAAGCGATTCTGGAGCATATCGGTACTGACCTTGGTGAGATGGGAACCGTGTTGGAATATATGCGCGGGAAACGGACGGTATTCCTTGTGGGTGCGGGTGTGCAGAAGTATGCCACAGGCTCCTACACGCTGCATGCAATTGATTCTCTGGCGGCGACACTGGGGCTGTTTGGCAAAGAGGGGTGTGGGGTACACTATCTGGGTGATTCAAAACTCGGATTTGACAATCCGTTCGAGGTCAAAACGAAGCGGGTTCCCAAAGCGGTCGCCCCTTTTTCAAAGTTCAACACGGTCATCGTGCAGGGAGGTAACCCTGCGGCTTCCATGCCTGACAGAAACCGTGTCATAGAGGAACTTGAAGCAGTCGAAAACCTAATCTATTTCGGGTTGTATGAGAATGAAACTTCGGCATTGGCGGATATTGTCATCCCTGCCAAGAATTTCTTTGAGAAAGAGGATATACGCCTCTCCTACGGGCACCAGTATGTGGAGCGGATGCGTAAGGTCGTAGAGAGTAACATCGGTATTAGTGAATATGATTTTACCGCCACTTTATTCGAGAAGCTTGGACTTGAAGGACTCAAAAGTGAAGAGGCATACCTTGCACACTGGATGGATCAGTGCGAAGAGGAAGAGGGGCACCATCTGACACCGGCTTATCGTCTCTGTCCTTACGATGAAGGGTTTGGTGAAGAGGGAGATGAGGAGTTCGAGTTCATCGATGACTATGATGATGACTTCATCGATACCAAGCGGTTTAGAAAGTACCGTAAGCAGAGCAAGAACAAGCCCAAAGATACAACATTCTGGCTTCTTTCCCCAAAGTCCGCCAAATCGCTCAATACCCAGTTTGTGCGTGACAACAGGGTGCAGATGCACCCTGATACCGGATATGAGGAAGGCGAGGAGGTCAAACTTAGCTCGGAGTATGGAGAACAGACCTTCCTCGTACATCTGAACGATACTGTTAGACCAAACTGTGTCGTTGTGACTAACAATACTGTGGGAGTCAACTACCTGACTCCGTCGATCCTCAGTGATGAGGGAGAGAATGCCTGCTATCAGGAGGTCAAAGTCTCTATCGAGAAAGTAGAGACATAAATAGAGATACTGAAGATGAAATATTGATACTTTGTTATGATATGTCTATATCCCGGTGCCCTAAACACACTTTGCTATAATAGCAGTCAAAATAATGCAATATTGGAAATGTGATGACATTAGAAGAACTTGACAAACAGTATGTGCTGCAGACTTACGCACGGGACTATACGAATTTTGTAAAGGGTGTGGGAGCGACACTCTATGATGATGAGGGGAATGACTACATCGATTTCGCTTCGGGGATCGCGGTCAATTCAGTCGGGCACGGAAATGAGAGGCTGACGAATGCCATCTGTGAACAGGCGAAAAAGATCATTCATATCTCCAATCTGCAGGTGATCGAGCCGCAGGCGAAGTTGGCTGAGCGTATGACCAAGCTCAGCGGTTATGACATGGGAGTCTTTTTTGCCAACTCGGGTGCGGAGGCGAACGAAGGTGCCATCAAGATTGCGAGGAAGTATGGAGAGACACAGTTTGAAAAGAAACGCTACAAGGTGATCACCTTGGAGCACTCATTTCACGGTCGTACTATTACTACAGTCAAGGCGACAGGACAGGAGAGTTTCCATACACCGCACTTCTCGCCGTATCCTGACGGCTTTGGCTATGTGCCGACCATTGCAGATATTGATGACGCGATAGACGATGAGACCGTTGCAGTATTGCTGGAACTGGTGCAGGGCGAGGGTGGTGTACAGCCTTTTGACAAGCAGGAGGTACAGCAGCTTGCCGCCCATTTGAAAGATAAAAAGGTGCTGCTCATCATCGATGAGGTACAGACAGGAGTCTACCGTACAGGAGAGTTTCTTGCCTCCAATCTTTATGAGATCGAACCGGACATCATCACCCTTGCGAAAGGACTCGGTGGGGGCGTACCCATTGGGGCAGTCATGACAAAACACAAAGAGGTGCTCAAGGCCGGTGACCACGGCAGTACTTTCGGTGGGAACTACCTCTCCACCGCTGCGGGGTTGGCAGTGCTGGATATCCTCTCAGAAGCATATGAGAACGGCAGGCTGCATGAGACATTGATCTACTTTGAGCAGAAGCTTCAGGCAGCGGCACAGCAGCATTCCGAACTCTTCGAACAGGAAGTGGGACTGGGGTTGATGCGCGGACTGCGTGCCAAGAGTGCCGAGATACAGGGCAAGGTACTGAAGGCATCTATGAAAGAGCGTTTGATCGTGCTTAAAGCGGGTCGCAATACGGTGCGTTTCCTGCCGAGTCTAACGATCACCAAAGAAGAGATAGATGAAGGGTTTAGACGTTTTGAAACGGCTCTTTCTTCTTTGTAGTCTTATACTTGGGTCTCTGATGGCAGATGAACTGGGGGATATCCTCTCCAAGAGCAAAAGTTTGATGTTTGAGTATGATCTTAAACGAAATGATCTAGAGAGCGACAAACTCTCAAAAAGCTGGATCAATCCTCTGATGCTGCGCTATACGAAGAGCTACTCTACACAGTTTCAGGGCAAGACCACCAAAACAGGCAAATATACGGTAAGTATTGATCAGCCTATTTTTCAATCAGGAGGTATCTATTATGCTATGAAATATGCTGATGCTTACCGTTTGACCAATCAAACAGACATTATATTGCAACGAAGGAAAATGATCGGCGATGCGGTTTCTATGCTTTTTCAGTTGAAAAAGAATAGATTGGAACAGAAGAAGCTACGCTATCAGATTGAAAATGACAAGATTGATATTCGTCAAAAACGGGACAGTTACAATGCGGGGTTGCTTGACAGCAGTTTTCTAGATCAGGCGATTTTGAAGAAGAGTCAGGATGAAGCGACTCTTTTGGATCTTCAGTTGCAGCGTGAAGAATTGAAGCAGAGTTTTTCCCTTTTGAGCGATAAGGATCCCGCTTCACTGAAGTTGCCAAAACTTAGGTTGATCAGTAAAGAAAATTATAAAACAGAGAACTTGGAGTTGAAAAAAGATATTGCTTTTGCAGAGGAGTCAGTGTATCAATCTAAGATGACTGTTGCGAAGTATCTGCCCTCTGTTTCTGTACAGGGGGAATACTTGGACGGAGATGCCAATCCGCTGTTTCAAAATCCTTTGCTCAATGAACGCTACTACAATTACGGTTTTACCATTTCCATGCCTTTGGATATCAATAGTTTGTCTGATATTGAATCGAGTAAGGTAGCGAAATTGAGAGCTCAGACACAGGTACTGGATAGAAAAGAGCAGGTGGAGGAGGAGTATCAATGGATACGCAACTCTTTGAATATTCTCGATCGCAAGATCGCATTGGCGAGAAAAGATGAAAAGGTCTATCGAAACCTCTACAAACTCACAAGCAATCTTGCACAGGCAGGGGAAAAAACATCGCTAGATGTAGCAATCATGAAGAACTCACTCGAAATCAGGAAACTTGATCAGAAGATCTACGAAATAGACAAACAGATGCAGCTTCTCAAACTCTATATCAGGGTGGAAAATGTACTTTAGTGACTATATGAATGAATGGCTCTATGGAGAGAAAGGATACTACCGAACCTTCAAAGCCATCGGTAAATCTGGGGATTTCTATACGGCAGTGAGTACAAGCTCCTTTTTTGGGGCGAGTATCGCCAATCACTTTTACCAGATGATCAAGGAAGGCAAGGCAGACAGGAACGGTTGGCTTATTGAGGTGGGTGCGCATCAGGGCTATCTGCTTTGTGATATGATACAGTGGCTCTATACCTGTGATCCGACGCTGGTAAAGAGTCTGAAGTTTGGTATTGTCGAACGGCAGCCGGATGTAAGAGAGGCGCAGCGTGCATACATTGCTTCACGGTTTGGCAGTGATGTGGAGGTGGTGCATTTTGAGGATATTTCGCAGGTGAATGTCGCGTATGCCTTTGTTGTTGCCAATGAGATATTTGATGCTTTCCCTTGTGAACTTTACAAAGAGGGAAAAATTGCTACGGTAGAGAACCATACCATCGGCTGGGAAGAGGCTTCTGATGATATGAAGGCTTTGGCAGAGAAACACTATTTACAAACGGGTGAGATCGCTGTAGGATACGATGCGTTTGCCAAAGCGATGGCTAAGGGGATCAAGCAGTGTGACTTTGTGACATTCGATTATGGAGAAAAGTATGTGCGAAATGATTTTTCCATCCGGATATACCGGAAGCATGAGACGTTTCCATTGTTTGATGAAGCGGTCGATCTTGCCGAATCATTCCAGAAAGATGACATTACCTACGATGTGAATTTCTCACAGGTGCTTGAGGCATTTGAAGCAGAAGGTTTTCAGGAAGCGGCGTATGAGACACAGGCAAGGGCGCTTATACGGTTTGGGCTCATTGAAATACTTGAACAGTTTGCTAGACAGACATCACAGGCGAATTACCTCAGAGAAGCGGACAAGATCAAAACACTCATTGCCCCCACGATGATGGGTGACCGCTTCAAGATGATACACTTGAAGCGGTAAGTATTTTACTGCATTGACTTGAGTAGTACACAGCGCTTGATAGCGCCACTTTCACCACCCAGCATCTGTGTGTACTTGTCGAACTTCACCTCTCCGATCATGCCGATACACTCCTCTTTGCTCATTTGTGATGCATTGATGACCGGTGTGGTATCGACCGACTTTTGGCTGACAGGCTCTTTATACTTTTTCTTAGGGGTTTGTGGGTACATATACTCCGGATCGAAGTTGTCATCCTGTACTTCTTTAAGCTCATGAATTTTTGCAGGTTTTACCGGTGTAACAGCAGGTTTGGGCTTGGGTTTTGGTTTGGGTGCCGGAACAGGTCTGTAGAGAGGCTGCTGAGGTGCACAGCCGACAAAGAGCAGTGCAAGTGCTGAAATGGCAAGCAGGTGTTTCATCGTCTTTCCTTTATGGCGAATTGATACAGTATTGTAATATAATCTGTGACAAAATACAATCTCTATTGGACAATGACGGCTACGGCGATCGCAAAACCGCCATCATGGCTGATAGAGAGGGAAGATTCTTTGATCTTGTGCGCTTTTTGTGCTTCATGGGTCAGTTTGAAGTAGGGAGCACCTCTATGGTCTTTGGCAATGACAATATCGTGAAAGGCAAGCTGATCGCCGATGCCACAGCCAAGCGCTTTGGAGATAGCTTCTTTGGCAGCCCAAAAGCCGGCAATGGTCTCAATACGTTTTGCGACGGCGATCTCATTTTTGGAGAGAAAACGTTGTTTGAACTTGATGCCGTAGCGTTTGACAAGTTTTTCGATTCGGTCTATTTGAATAATATCTGTTCCAACTTTCATAGCAGTAGTGTAGCCAAAAAAAATTTAAGCGGTGCATAGAATCGGGGAAGATGGAAATGGTTATTGTATATTCACCCGATACCCCATCGTGTAGCTGTTCTCAATGAGATTAACACCGGTTGGTAAGTACTCTGAAACTTTTTTGTTAAGCCGGTAGATGAGTTGAGTTAGCTTATTTGTGTATGTATGATCAGGAATGTTGTCTTCCCATATGTGGAGAATCAGGGTATCATGTTGGATAATATTTCCAGGTTTTTTGCAGAGAATGTCAAGAAGCATACGTTCTTTTTTTGTCAGCTTTATCTGGATATTATTGTGGAAAAGTGTTTGTGTGTTGTAATTCCACGTTAATCCGTAAAGCAGTGATGTATGCTGCTGTTCTTTGATGTTTTGGAAAATGGTTTCCATGGTCTCTTTCAGCTGCTTATCATCAATGGGTTTGAGAAGGTATCCGTCAAGTTTCAGATTGACTGCTTTGAGAAGCCGTTCCCTGTCGGAGTAGGCAGTAAGCATGACAATAGGAATATGGCTATCTTTATTTCGTACGACTTTTGCTACGTCAAGCCCGTCGCGTAGGGGCATGCTGATATCAAGTAGCAGTATGTCAGGTTGATGCTGTTCATAGAGAGCAAGCGCCTCCTCTCCATTGGATGCGAGATAGATATGCTCGAAATAGGGAGCAAGTATAAAAGCGTAGTTTTCGCGGCTTTCAAGGTCATCCTCTGCATAGAGCAGGGTTGGTTTGCTGGGCATCATCTTTTCCTTTGGGAGATGTCACTCTATATTTTGCATATAAAAAATAAGTATACCATATAATTTTCACGGTAATATCACATCCACTCGACGACCTTTGAGACTTCATCGGCGATAAAGCATTTGATTGCTGTTTTTTCCAATGGTTTGTTGGGAATGACTGCTTTTGCGAATCCCTGTGTCTCCATCTCTTTGAGCCGCTGGGAGAGTCCTGGTATCTCACGGATCTCCCCTGTAAGAGAGACCTCTCCGAGAAAGAGTGTCTCTGTACTGAGTTCCCTGTCCCGGTAGGAGCTGAGAATGGCGGCAATGACAGCGAGATCGGCGGAGGGTTCGGTGACTTTGATACCGCCGCTGATATTGATGAAGACGTCATAAGTGCCAAGCGGGAGGTCAAGCTTTTTCTCCAGCAGTGCCAGGAGCATTCCCAGACGGTTGTTGTCAAAGCCTGTAGAGCTGCGCTTGGGGTGACCGTAGGCTTCGCTGACCAGCGCCTGCACTTCGATAATGATGGGGCGGCTTCCTTCCATGATGACCGTCAGCGCAGAACCTGACTGAAGCTTCTCTTTGTTGAAAAAACGCCCCGCCATGCTTTTTGCATCTTCAAGCCCTGAGGCATTCATCTCGAAAATACCTACTTCGTTAGTGGAGCCGAAACGGTTCTTGAAGCCGCGCAGCAGTCGCAGTTCGGAGTTGCTGTCGCCCTCGAAATAAAGCACGGTATCGACCATATGCTCAAGAACTCTCGGTCCGGCAATGGAGCCGTCTTTGGTGATATGCCCGATGATGAAGATGGGGATCTGCAGGCTCTTGGCGATACGCATCAACTCGAAGGTGATGGTGCGTACCTGTGTGACCGAGCCGGGTGCAGAGGGCGTTTCATCGGAGTAAAGAGTCTGGATGGAGTCGATGACGATGAAGTCATAGCTTCGATGGTTAATCTCGCTAATGACAGCGCTTAGGCTAATTTCGGAAAGCAGATAGAGTTTGTCGTGGTTGGCCTCCAGACGGTTGGCACGCAGCTTGATCTGCCCGGCTGATTCTTCTCCTGAGACATAAAGGATATGTTTCTCCTGTTGTGCCAAGTTACCTGCGATCTTGAGCAGGAGGGTTGATTTCCCGATGCCGGGGCTGCCGCCGATGAGGGTGAGTGATCCGGGTACGATGCCTCCACCCAGTACCAGGTCGAGTTCTCGGCTTCCTGAAGGGAAACGGGTAATATTGTCCTCGCTGACTTCGGTAATGGGCAGGGCTTTGGCTTTTGTACCTTGTGGGGTGGAACTTGTCTCTTTTAGGAACTTGATCTGCTCTGCACTGAGTTCGACCATGCTCTCCCATTCACCACAGGAGGTACATTTGCCCATCCAACGTGGTGACTGGAAGCCGCATGCCTGACATTCGAAGAGTGTTTTTTTCTTTGCCATGAAATTCTCTTTTTCGTTTGATTGTCAGAAGTATAAATGATCTGGAGAGGGAAGATCAATAATATGTCATATTGTCATGTTTTATGTGAAGGTGTAGAAAAACAGGGATTTTCAGCCTCTTATTAGAGGTACCCTAAACAAAGATCTCATCCAGAATGGTGTTGACATAATCGTTGGCTTTGAAGCGAATGAGGTCTTCGGGTTTTTCTCCTGTACCGATGTAAAAAATGGGCATTTTCATCTCATCGGCGATGCTGAGTACCGACCCGCCTTTTGCCGTGCCGTCGAGTTTGGTGATGATGATACCGTCAATACCGATCATCTCGTCAAAGGCTTTTGCCTGATTGATGGAGGAGCTGCCCTGCGTACCGTCGAGGATAAGCATCTTTCGGTGGGGTGCACCCTCCATGGCTTTACCCGCAACCCGGATCATCTTCTTGAGCTCTTCGGAGAGGTTGGTCTGTGTATGGAGTCTGCCTGCGGTATCGATGATGACATGGTCGATCCCTCTTGCCTTTGCCGCTTCGATAGTGTCGTAGACTACCGCAGAGGGGTCATGCCCCTGACGGGTCGCAACGATGGGAATGTCAAGCTTGTCTGCCCAGCGTGTCAACTGTTCGATGGCAGCGGCACGGAAGGTGTCCCCCGCACCGAGAATAATCCCTTTACCCTCCTGTTTGTAGCGGTAGGCAAGTTTGGAGATGGTAGTGGTCTTTCCCGCACCGTTGACACCGATGATCATCTCTACGTAGGGTTTGGCATCGCTCTCTTTCCAGTCAGCTGTGTACTGGAAAACAGAGATAAGGGAGTTGAATGCCTGAATACGGTTGATGGTCTCCGGCAGCGCCTCAAGTAGACGTTCTGCCAGTTCATAGTTGACATCGGCTTCAAGCAGGATATCTTCGAACTCCTCTTTGGATATCTCTTTTTTCTTTTCGGGAGCTACCTCTTTGATGGCCTCGGTGGTTTTTCCGAATACTTTTTTAAACATATTGAACATGGTCGTACTCCTTATCTTAAAATGGTTTTGATATCGTGTTCTATCATCTCTATGGGTACGGCACCTTCGTAGTGCCGGTAGTAGTGCCCGCCATGGTAAATCACCGTCAGGGGAATAGGGAGGATATCCGGCATATGCAGCTTTTCGAGGATCTTTTGTGTGAACCGGTCATTTTCACTGCTGCTGGAGATGAAATAGTCAATCTGGTTTTCGTTTATAAACTTCTCCAACTCCTGCAAATGGTCATCAGGGTGTAGAAGTACTCCCATGACAAAAATCTGTTTGGGGTATTTCTTTTGAATATCCACAAGGTAGGGGGCTTCAGCCTGACAGGGGAGGGACCAGGTACTGAAAAAGTTCAGAATGACCACCGGCTGAGAGATATCTTTGAAAAAAAGCTGATCGTTCTCTACCGAGACTGAATGGACGATCCCCTTCTGGTCTCCCAGGTTAAAGCGCTTTCCTCCGCTTGGATAGAGAGTGGGGGTATGGTTCGCTTTGGTGAGGTTCTGTGAAACAGGTGTAGCAGGGATGTTCTCGACACTGTGTTCATAGGGAAGTTTCTCTTTGGGCTTCTCTTTACAGCCTGTTGATACGAATAGAGATATGAGAACCGTTAGTATAAGCCAGATCGTAGGGTGTGCTTTCACGCGTTTCCTTTTGGTATAATTCGACAGGATGGTATGGCCTACCGCCATGACGGTTCGAGAGTAAAAATTATATCTAAAGAGCACTAAAAAGAATGGAAGAAGAGAAAAAAATACGTAAGAAAAATTTTCGCCAAAAATGTCTGAAACGGCTCAGGCATATTAGTGGGAAACATGCATATCATAAGGACAAAAAAGCCGTGCAGAAGCTGCTGGCACTGATTGAAGGGGAGAATGCCAGAAGTGTGATGCTCTATCTGCCATTGGAGACGGAGGTAGACATCTATCCTCTCATACGCCGGTTGAGACAGCAGGGGAGAGAGGTCTATGTACCATTTATGGAAGGTGCAAGTTTCAGATTGGTAAAATACAGATACCCACTGAAAACAAAGCGTTTCGGCATCAAAGAACCGAACGTTTCAAGAAAATATAGAAACAGACAGATAGATTTAGCGGTCGTACCCATTGTGGGGATGGATGTCACACATAGACGTGTGGGATTTGGCAAAGGTATGTACGACAGATTTTTTGAAAAAGAGATTGAAAATATAAAAAAAGTGGTATTTGTCGCACGTGAACTCTGTTACAGTAAAGAGATCGTGACGGACCACTATGATGTAAAAGCAGACCTTGTCATTGTTCCATGACGGGCTCTGATGATATTTTTGAGGCTTTTTCTGTAAAGAAAAGGATAGATTATGATAGGTGTGATCACACTCTCCGGCATAGCCGGAGCGGCATTGGGAGCCGGGGTGAGTTATCTTTGGCTGCGCAGCAGTGCGAAGAAGCAATTTGCCCATTTGGAGCTTGAGGCAAAAGCCAGAGCGAAAGCTGTCAGCAATGAAGCGGAGCTTCTGTTGCAGGAAACTGAGGTAAAGCTCAAGACGAAAGCCTTGGAGCAGGAAGCCCAATTTCAGCAGCGAATGGCAGAGGTGGAAGAGCGCAACCGTGCTCTAATACTACAGCGTAAAGAGCTGGAGCGAGAGCAGGAAAAACTGCATGCACAGGAGAGTGCCCTGCATCAGCGCGAAGCGCAGCTTGAGATGCTTGAAGAGCAGAAACAGGCACAGATAGATGAAGCGGTGGATAAGCTGCAGAATATCGCGGCAATGACTCGTGAAGAGGCTAAAGCGTACATTTTGGAAAAAGTCGAAGAGCAGAGCCGTTCGGAGATCGCGGCGATCGTACGCCGGTATGAGCAGACCGCTAAGGAAGAGGGTGAGAAGAAAGCCAACTATATTCTGGCGCAGGCGACCACACGCTTTGCAGGCGAGTTTGCCGGTGAACGTCTCATCAACCTTATCAACCTTCCAAGCGACGAGCACAAGGGACGTATCATCGGAAAAGAGGGGCGCAACATCAAGGCATTGGAAATGCTTTTGGGGGTGGACATCATCATCGATGAGACCCCTGGTGTCATTCTGGTCAGTTCATTCAACCTCTACCGCCGTGCCATTGCCACCCGTGTCATCGAGATACTGGTGGAGGACGGACGTATTCACCCCGGCCGTATTGAAGAGGTGCATGAAAAAGTAGAGAAAGAATTCGAGCAGAAGACCTTTGAAGAGGGTGAGAATATTCTCATCGATCTGGGGCTCTTCCCGATGCATGAGGAGCTTGTCAAACTGCTGGGACGGCTCAAATACCGGGCAAGTTACGGACAGAACGCCTTGGCACATACGCTTGAGGTCGCCAAGCTTGCCCGTGTGATGGCGGCCGAGATGGGAGGTGATGAAAAACTTGCCATGCGTGCGGGACTGCTGCATGATATTGGCAAGGCGCTTACACAGGATCTTGGCGGATCGCATGTAGAGATTGGTGCGGAGCTGTGTCGCCGCTACAATGAGCACCCCACGGTCATCAATGCCATCTATGCCCATCATGGTCATGAGGAACCCGATTCGGTCGAGAGTGCCGCAGTCTGTGCGGCAGATACACTCTCTGCGGCGCGTCCGGGTGCCCGAAGAGAGGTGCTTGAGAGCTTTACCAAACGGGTCAGAGAGATCGAGGAGATCGCTACTTCCAAACCCAATGTCCAGAAGGCCTACGCCATCAATGCCGGACGGGAGATTCGTGTCTTTGTCAATGCAGACAAGATCAGTGACAACGAAGCAGTCTTGTTGAGTAAAGAGATCGCCAAAGAGATCGCCGACAAAGTACAGTTCCCCGGAGAGATCAAGGTGAATGTCATCCGTGAGATAAGAGCGGTGAGTGTCGCCAAATAGACTTTTATTGTTTATAAATCATTAGAAGAGTATAATATTGGCTAAAATTTCATACGATAAAGGTTGAACCGTGGATAGATGCGAAGAGATCGTAGCAAATGTGAGAATGGAAGAGTGTTATGCGGGGATGAGCCTCGTATTTGACGGAAACCGTACAGATTTGAAGCAGGAGATTGATGCTGCTATTGAAAAGATCTGTCAGAGCACGGGACTTAAACCGCTGGTATTTGACAATGCCAAGACGGACAAGAGTGAGCATGAGGCATTCTACATTGAATTCACAGACGAAGCGCAGCGTGAGAGCGGTGCGTTCTTCGAAGCGTTATTGCGTGAGCTCAAGATCGACAAATGCGCCAATGATGTGATATAGGTAGAGGGGTTGAAAATGAGAAGAAAATTTTTAAAAGCCGTACTGGCAATGGTGATCGGTGTGGGCATGTTACATGCGGCAGAGAAAAAAGCACCGGTGGTGGTACTCGAGACCAATGTCGGGAAGATCGAGCTGAAGATGTTCCCCAAGGCTGCTCCGTTGGCTGTCGAGAATTTCGTAACCCATGTGAAAAACGGATACTACGACGGATTGATCTTTCACCGTGTCATCAAGGACTTTATGATCCAGGGTGGCGACCCGACGGGTACGGGAAGAGGCGGTGAGTCCATTTGGCATAAAGAATTCAAGAACGAGTATGCACCCAACCTGACCTTTGATAGACCGTTTTTGCTTGCCATGGCGAACCACGGCCCCAACACCAACGGCAGCCAATTCTTCATTACGACAGTGCCTACCCCACATCTCAATGGCGGATACACCATCTTCGGTGAAGTGATCAAAGGGAAGGATGTGGTCAGAAAAATAGAGAATGTAACCACCGGAGCAGGGGACAGACCTCTGTTTGATATGAAGATCAAAAAAGCCTACCTGAAGAAGTAGTAGATAGCAAGGAGCAGGGAACAGATTGCTTCTCTGTTTCACTTCCATTTTCCTCATTTCATTACCGTACCAACATATAATCTGAAAACTTGAGAGAACGAGAAGAGGTGAGATGTGGGTAGAGACATTTGAAGGACTCCCCGTAGGGAATTCGGGTAATACAAATCAAAATATTAAAGGACAGTAGTGGATTTATCGGCATTGCGTCAAGAGCGTAAGAAATGGCTGACATGGAAGAATATTCGTCCCTATCAGGAGGCGATTGCCAGGCTTCCTGTATATGACTGTGTTGAGGTCATACTTGGTGATGTGGTTGATATTCAAATAGAAGGACTTTGCGAAGCGGATGCAAAGCAGATAGAAGAGACAGCGAAGATGATGAAACCGTGGCGTAAGGGTCCTTTCCGCATCAACGAGCTCTTCATCGACTCTGAATGGCAGAGCCAGATCAAGTACAATCTGCTTGAACCCCATTTCAACCTTGAAGGTAAGATTGTCGGGGATATTGGCTGCAATAACGGCTATTACCTGTTTCGTATGCTTACGCACCAACCCAAAAAGCTCATCGGCTTCGATCCCTCGGCGATCTACTACTCACAGTTCCAGTTCATCGACCACTTTATTCGATCAGGCATTGTCTATGAAATGTTGGGAGTAGAGCATGTGGAGTATTATGAACACAAATTCGATGTGCTCTTCTGTTTGGGCGTGCTCTACCACCGTGCCGATCCTGTCGGGATGCTCAAATCACTTTACAAAGGCTTGAATGATAAGGGGGAGCTGATACTCGACACCTTTATGATAGATGGGGATGATGAAGTCTGTTTGACCCCTAAAGAGAGATACTCCAAGATTCCCAATATCTATTTTGTGCCGACTGTCAATGCACTGAAGAACTGGTGCTACCGGGCAGGCTTCGAGAGGGTAGAAGTACTTGATATCAGAAAAACCGATCTGACCGAGCAGCGTAAAACAGAATGGATCGATACACAGAGCCTTGAGGACTTTCTTGATCCCAACGATCCGAACAAGACGGTAGAAGGATACCCTGCCCCCAAACGGGTCTATATGAAGGCGTATAAAGCGAATTAGTCTCTCTTCGCTGAAGCTGAGCTTAAACCATTACCGTTTTATTTTTAAATAAGCTTGATTCTGCTATAAATACGCTACTAAAAGAGAGAAACAGGAAAAGCTTTAAGTTTCTGTTTTTCATACATGAATGGGACAGCGGAATAAAATGAGAATATTGACAGTAGGTTTTGACGACGATTATGTAAAAGAGCTTGAAAAAGAGCTAGACAAATACTTCATCTGCATTGTAGACAATGCCAAAGATATGTATGATGCGACCAACTTCACCGACTTTAGGCATTATGAACTGGTGATTATCGTAGACGAGGGCGTACAGTTTTCTTTGGAACGTTATGTCAATGAGGTCAAAAAGAAGAAGAGCGAAACAAAGATCATTATTCTTACGAAGAATGTACGAGGACAGCGTGAGTTCTTTGATCTTGGGATTGATGATGTCATCACCGATCATACGGAACATCCCGATCTTATAGCCGCACGCGTACTTTCCAATATGAGACATCTCTTCGGAACACAGGTCAACATTGACAAACTGGTGATTGATATTGCCAACAAAAAGATAGAGTTCGATGAGAAGATTGTATCACTCAACGGGAAGACTTTCGATATTCTCGCCTATCTGGCACTGCGCAAACAGCGTGTATTTTCCAAAGACGAGATCATCAATGCGCTCTGGGAAGAGCCTGAGTATGTGTCTGACAACACGGTTGAAGTGGCGATCAACCAGATTAGAAAAAGGCTTAAAAGTATTTTGGGGTTTCAGGTGATACATACAGTACGCCGCCGCGGCTACAAATTCTCCTACTAAGGTTCCATTTTACTGCATCTTCGAGCGGACAGGCTTGGTTCCGCTCAGTCACCTACTAATATGTAGGCTCCTTCGCTTCACCAAACCTGTTCACTCAAATCTACAGCAAACTGGAACCTTAGAGCACTGACTAACAAGAAGATGCAAGCTCCTTTACCGCAACCTTCCTTGTGCTTGCACTCTCTGTGAGAAACCTACAGCACATTTGACAGAAACTATTCAATAGGGTATTGACTACAAGTAGTTGATACTTTCATCATTACTGGTTCCGCTCAGTCACCTACTAATATGTAGGCTCCTTCGCTTCATCAATTCTGTTCACTCAAATCTACAGCAAACTGGAACCTTAGAGCACCAACTAACAAGAAGATGCAAGCTTCTTTACCGCAATCTTTCTTGTGCTTGCACTCTCTGTGAGAAATCTATAGGACATTTGACAATAACGGTGCCAATAGCCAGTATGCTATAATGCGTTTAAAAAAGGCTTGAGAATGCAGCAAAATACCCATCTTTCCATCGACACATCACTGTGTGGTAAAGCTACCAAAATTGTAGAGAATTATGCTGAAGTGGTACTTCATACAACACGACTGATGGCAGCAGATGAACGAGGGTTGGTGCACGGAGGATTTGTGTTTGGTGCGGCAGATTTTGCCGCCATGTGTGCAGTCAACAACCCCAATGTGGTGTTGGGTGCGGCAACATCGAAGTTTATTGCGCCGGTGAGAGTAGGGAATGTGGTGGTATGTCAAGCCTCTGTCGTGTCTGAAAAAGGAAAGAAGCGGGAGGTGGAAGTGAAGGCTTATGTATCGCAGAAGCTTGTGTTTGAAGGTTTGTTTACGGCATTTGTGTTGGAGAAACATGTGTTGGATGATGGATGTAGTACCAATTGATATCTAAAATTGTACTAATGGACACCTATTTCGAACGATGATTTGCCTTAAAAACGGCAGCCATCAATATGGTGTGCTTTAGTGAGCTTACTGAAAAACCGGTGTCGAGGCGGGTACTCTTGCGGGTGCCGGCGGCAAATACGGTTTGGCAAACAAGGAAGCAACCAAGGCGTTCTCTCAGGCGCAAAGCGATGTTGCAAGCATTGCCCAGGCAGGAGGCAGTGAAGGTTTTGTGCGAAAGAATGTGGCGATGGTAAGGGGTAAGGTTGCCGGAGAGATGGAAACCTTAAGTCATTTTGATTCGGTTGACCAGTATATTCAAAGCCAAAGAAAAGTCGCAGGAACCAAGGCCACCGCAGACAGAACGCGACTTGATATAGATAACAATCAGAGTCTTGCGGACAATGTTGTCAACAGAGTGGTAGAAACCGCCGGAAAAGGCTACTTTGGGGAAACAAAAAGAAAAAAGACCCAAGAGGCGATTAACCAGCTCAAAGAGGTTGGCGCACTCCAGACAGATGAAAATGGACATGTGTTGCGCAATGCGGACGGGACCCTGAAAGCTACAACGGGAATAGCCTTCTCTAACGCCTTCGCATCACTCGGTGCTCTTGATATGGAAAGAGGCAAACAGTTCATGGTTGCAGGAACCAGCATGACCATGGACAGAGGAAGAGGGGGAGAGGTGAGGATCACCGCAACATCCGTAGATGGAACAACAAGAGGGGAAAGCATAGACTATAAGGCAAGCGGTATGTTGGGAGACTGGGGAGCAGCCCTGCTTTACGGAGGCGGAACTCTTCTGGCAGCAGACAGGGCGGTCAAGGCGGCATCGCCGACTAAACGAGGGATATTTGAGAGAATTTATGGCGATGGAACCCAGAAAGGATCAGCCCTTAATCATTCCGTTAATAAATCCAGCAATCCAAGTAACGCCCAAAATAACAACCATAACAATAACAACTTTCATGGCAAAAGCAATTTCCATAACAATACTCCTTCAAGTGATTCAAATATTCATAATTATAACACAAAAGAGGAGTTTACCCAAGCTAAAAAAGATGTTCATGCTATGAGCCCTGAGCAGGCGGCAAAAAAAGCAGTCTACAACAGCCTGCATGAGGCAGGTGAACAGTTCGAGAAAAACTCACCCCAAAGAACCGCTATCGCACAGATGATGAGTGACCTTAAAAACGGAAGACCTATCGATGCGGCAAGATTTACCGAGCTTACCGGCAAAGAGGTTCCCTCAGGCAAAGGCGGCGCTATCAACATGCATAGTCTCGGTGAGACAGTCAAGGCCGCAGACAATGCCAAGATCAACGCCGCAGAACACGCCAAAATGCACCCAACTCCGGAAGCCAAAGCAAATATGGTTGTTGTATATGGGTTACACTAATTATGCTTCTATGATGTGTTTTCCAATGATATTGATTGCATCTTTGAAGTAAGGGTGTTTTTTCCAAAGATGATAGTCTCCAATAAAATAGATACGCTTTTTTGCACGCGTAGTAGCAACATTTAAAATATTGGCTTTGCTGGAGACCCAACTTTTTGCACCTTCTCTTGATACATTTCCACCTAGTACAAAAAATACGACATCATTCTCTTTTCCCTGAAAAGTATGGACTGTTCCTGTTGATTTTTCTGGAAAATCTTTAGAGTATTGATAAATATCTTTGAAAGGTGAAATCACATAAAAATTGTTTGCAAGGATATCCGAATGTTCTTGTATAAAGTTTTTTAAAACATTTATTTCTTTGATTGAACAATTAGAATTTTCAAAATCACTTGCTTCAGACACGACATTGATCCAGCTACTTGGAGGCAGACTATTGATGGGGTCATTGTCTTGTAAAGCAGGTGTTTCTAAAACCATCTTGTCGTTATAGGATATTTTATTTGAGATGCTAAACATTGGATCTACACATCGTCTATGAACCACAAGCGGTAAACCTACCCAGACATCTTTATCTTTTACCTTGTAGTAGGATCCTAAGCTATTGGCATTGTCGGCAAGTCTCTGAGCAGATGAAGATGTCGGAGCGTATATTTCGTTAATATTATAAATTTCTCTCATGAGTTCAACCAAAATTGACGGAGCAGTAAATACAGGTTCTACTTGCAGTGGATCTCCAACGATAAGCGCATTGTTTGCTCTGTTTAATAATCCTACAAGAGATTGAGGGGTTGCCTGACCGGCTTCATCGCAAAGCAATATACCAAAAGAATCAATATTTTTAAACATATGGTATGAAGCGGCAAGTGAAGTAGATATAACCGGCATAAAAAAGGATAACGCGGCAAAATTTCTTTTCAGTTCCTCTTTTTGATCTGTGGTTAATGTGTCTTTTTTATGCTCATTTATAAAATTATTTATTGCGCTATATAATTGGTCAAAATGCAGCAAAAACAGCACTTCTTGTAGTTGCATTGAGAGTCCAAATAGCAGAGCTTTCTCTTTTTGATATGAGGCTTTACTGTAGAGAGTACTTTTTTGTAAACTATCTTCTGGTTGACGATAGAAAGCATCATCATTGATAAATAAATCTTTTTCTTTTAATGATGTGATTTTGTCTTTTATGCTTTCACATTTTGCCAGTTCTTCTCGTTGTTCTTTCAGGGAGTGATTGATGGTGTTTAACTCTTCGGAGAGATTTTTTTGTTCTTTGAGATGTATGTCTTTTTGTTCTGAAAGTTTATGTTTTGACTCCAATAATGATAATAACTCATTTTTGTATTGATTTATAGAGATTTTGATCTCTTGGTAGTCTCTACGATGTATAATCTTTTTTAGAAAGCCGTATTTTTTTATTTCATCTTCTTTTAGTGCAATAATCTCTCGTGCTCTCTCAATGTGTGCAGAGATATTATCTATATTGTTTGTAATGTTACTACATGTGTTTTTATGCACTTCTATTTGTTTGTTTAGTGTAGAGATATTTATTTCAAGTTGTTCTATCTCGTTTAGAATAGATTGTATCTTTTTTGTATTGTCCTCTTCTTTTTCAAGTAACTCAAACTCTTGATGGCAATTTCGTAGTTTTTCACGACATGCTTTTATTTGATTTATTAAGAGCTCTTTTCGATTTTCAAGAAAATTGTTATCAACAGCGTTTTGTTCTTCTATCGCATTTTTCAAATTCTCAAATTTGTCTTTAAAGTTCTTAACATTCGCGCCTTTTCCTAGATTAATTGAGATGAAGTTCCAAGCATCGAATCCATAAAATTGATCGGCTAACTCTTGTAATAAAAAATCACTCTTGCGAAATCCAATATAATCAAAACCAAATTCATCTTCCTTGGGAAGTTCACGAGTGATGTTTTCGACGGCTGCATTATTGTTTGAAGCAACAACAATTTCAAATTTTCCACAAAGGTGTTGATTGAATTTTCCAGATTTATCAAATAAAGACTCATTATGATCAATCACATGTAAAATACGACGGGTTACGGTCTCTGCTACAATATCTTTGAGCAATGTGGTTTTGCCTGTTCCGGGAGGACCATTGACACTCATAATATTGTCTGGTGTATGTAGTTTATTTAAAAATTGATTTACTGCCATCTGTTGAGCATACTTAAGTGAAAATTCTGAAACCCATCTTGCATTCACATTTTTAAAGTATGCCAAAGAGTTATATTGTTTCCTTATTTCTGTACCTGAATTAATGTCTATTTTCTCGTTTGCTCCGGCAATATAAGGAATGGTTAGCTTTGCTGGGTTTTCATCAAGCGCATTGATATAAAAACTTAAAAATATATCTTCTTTTACCTCTTCGATTTCGTTAAAGCTTTTGTTGTAAAATGTTCTAATAAAAAAAGAGCCTTTCTGATCCGGTTCTTTATAGAAAATATCTGCACAATGATTGTTTTCATTTGTAAGATAGAGTTTTTCGCATATGTTTTGAAAAAGTCTATCAAGCATTTCGTGAGTAACTTTTCTATTAGAAGTATCAGTAGAGTACTTTGTTTTTGCATATAATTTTTGTTCAGTATTCAAAAATGTGATGAGATATAAATTAACAGGAATTTTTGTATCATCTACCGTTAACTGATCTTTTGTGAGAAGATATACATTGTCACCATATTTATTGTTGGCTATAGCGATTGCATAATTAAGATATAGATTTTTACTTACTTGTTGCACATCAAACGTTTCAGGAAAAATGAAGTTGCTATTTTCTTTAGTGCTCTCTGTTTCCAAAAAATCAGATGCATCTTTATTGACGGATTTAATTTGACTTGTAAGTTGCGGAAGGATAATGATTTTTGCATCAATTTTAGACAACACTTTATAGTATTGTGAAAAATATGCCATGTCCGGTATAATATAGGCTTCTGTAGGGCGTTCTATTTTGTAAGTATTACGAAATGCTTCACTCTCTTTTTTGATATAGGCATCATATGCATTTTTATTGACGAGAGATTTGTCAAGTAAACTTTTTAGAATGTAAAAAAGCGGATTGATCACGATACCATCATCCATGAGAGAGATAATGTTGTGATTTTCATCAAGATAGATATATGCCATATAGGTGTATTCATTTGAGAGGGGCAGTTTTTCTAAATCTTCTTCCATTTTTTTAAGAGACTCTAAGTTGAGGGGGAGGAGGGATCTCTCTTTTAGTTTACGGTATATAAAACGAATTGCCTCATCTGTTTTGATGAGTCCAATATATAATCTATAGATAGTTTGTTTTTTTTGGTTTGGAGATGTTTTTTTGTAATATTCTTTTTTGTTGGGATTGTATCCCATAAAATCATCATGAGTTGTTTTTACTACATCATCTTCTCTTATATGGAGAGGAGCAATGTCGGTATTTAGTTTCATTTTATCAAAATCAACGATTTCGCAAAGTGTCCAAAAATCCAAGATTTTCTTATCGTCAGGTTTTGACATCAGTAGCCCTTTCTCTTTCTGGTTGAGGTGCCATTTTGGTTACCTTTTTTTTGTTTGGTACATTGTCTTTGGATGAAGGCATGAATATGAAACATATCATTTTATAATGTGCGTTTGACCTGCTCCATCCAGTAGGGGATAACACGTTTCTCGGCACTGAGGGTAGTACTGTCGCCATGACCGGGGTAGATGGTATAGTCACCGTCAATTTTCATGGCTTTTTCAAGACTTTTGAGCATCGCTTCT
>JAJRRK010000059.1 GCA_024279555.1 Campylobacterales bacterium | reverse complement strand
GAGATCAAAAAACACTTCAAGGTATTTGGTACGCCTTCATTCGTCTTTTTTGACCGTACGGGTGAGGAGATGCCCGAAGAGAACTTCTACGGTTATCAGAGTCCGGAGGAGTTCTACGATACGCTCGATCTTATGTCATGACCCTTGCTGCCAGACCGCTTCGTTCACCTGCTCGACATAGGTGGGCTTCTTGGTTACTTCATCTATCCATCGAAGGTAGTCGAATTTGGCATCCTCCATGGTAATCATCAGTATCTCGGGTACATCGTAGGTATGGAGTTTTTCGATGGTTTTTTTTACTTCGGCAAAGAGTGAGACCTTGGTCTTGATCTCGAGCTTGATCTCCTTGGAGTGGATGATCTTCCCTTTCCATCGGTAGGCACTTTCAATGGGAGTGGACTGGATACAGGCGGCAAGTTCTTCCTGCAGTAGTGTTTGAGTGATGCGCTCCACATTCTCCTGAGTGTCTGTGGTCGTGGTGACGGTACAGTAGTCAGATGCTTTCATGCTCTATCTTTTCAATAAAATCTTCTATGGCGGTCTCGATCATGCTGTAGACCTTTTCAAATCCTTCAAATCCGGGGAAGAAGTAGGGGTCAGGGATATCCTTGCCCTCATGTCCACCAAAATCACCAAGAAGGTGAACATTTTGGAATCCCATGGCTTCCAGATCGTTACGGTTCTGGCTGTCCATCGCGATGATATAGTCAAAATGAAGTTTGTCTTTTTCAGATACAGGGCGTGATGTCAGGGAAGCGATGTCGATACCGTGTTGTTTGGAGACCTTGACGGAGTGTTCACACGGGTGTTCTCCTGCATGCCATGAACTGGTTCCTGCGGAGTCAACCTCGATCTGCAGTCTGCGTTTTTTTGCAATGTGCGATGCCACACCTTCGGCGATAGGACTGCGGCAAATGTTACCTAGACAGACGAAGAGGATACGCTTCATTCGATTCTCCCTATTTGATGAAAGTTATTTTAGTATAATTTTTCCTAAAAAGGAGAGCGGATGTTTGAAATCGCGGAGTATATCGGGATCGTTGCGTTTGCAATATCGGGTTTTTTTGTCGGAGTGCGAAGTAGACTTGATTTTCTTAGTGTATTCATCTCCGTATTCTTAACGGCATTTGGCGGAGGGATCATCCGTGATGTAATCGTTGACCGTACCCCTTATGCTTTCAGCAGTGATGTGCCTGCGGCGATCATACTGATCGTTCTTGTACTCTTACTGCTTTTGAAATACCACAGACGTGAAAGCATCGAAAACAGACCGCTTTTTATTCTTAGTGATTCCATCGGGCTGATCTCGTTCAGTATTACCGGCGCATTGATCGCACTTGAGGCGCATTTGAATATTACCGGTGTGTTGGCTTTGGCATTCATTACCGCTGTAGGCGGCGGTATTACCCGTGATGTGATTATCAATGAAGTTCCTTTTGTGTTTAAAACGGGCTTTTACGGCACGGTCTCTTTGCTCATTGGGTTAGGGGTCTATCTGTTAGAACAGTTTGGATGGATGAATTTCTATATGATCACACTCTTGTTCGCGGGGGGAGTGATACTGCGTATGATTGCTTATTACAGGAAGTGGTCGGTTCCTTTGGTATGATCAGTGGAAAACGATTTGGTCCCGTCCCTGTGCCTTGGCCTGATAGAGCGCGATGTCTGCATGCTCGAAGACCTGATTGAAATCTTCATTGTCTCCATTGACAATATGTGCACCGATAGAGACTGTTGCGTGGGGTTCTATCTCATGTACCTCGAAGTTTATCTGTAGTGAGGCTATATCACGGCGCAGTTTGACAATCTTTTGTTTGATCTCTTCATCTGTTTCCGCTACCAAAAGACCGGCAAATTCATCGCCACCTATACGGAATGCATGTTCTTCTCCTGCATGCTTCGCCATTGCATGTGCGATCTTGATGAGCAGTTCGTCTCCCTGTTTGTGTCCATAGGTATCATTAAAGTTTTTAAAGTAGTCGACGTCAAGTAGGAAAAATGCAAAAAATCTGTTTTTTGTATGGGCATAGTGTAACTCATGGGCAAAGCGTTCTTTGAGGGAACGTCTGTTTCTCAAACCGGTTAAAGGATCCGTTTGGGAGAGCTGTTCAAGCATTTTGTGCTGTTCTTTTTCCTGTATACGTAGTTGTGCTATTTTTGTATTTGCTTTTTCAAATTGGTCAAGTACTGTGTAGATGACATAAAGCATCAGTATATGTGATGCGATAAAGCGGAAGTATGAGGGGAAGCCCCAATGACCGTCCTGCCAGTGACCAATACCTGTATAGGTGATCAGGAAAAGCAGTATAAGATAACTTCCGATGATCCGGATACCGCGTTTTGTTCCCAAAGTGATCAGGGCGAAAGGGGTCAGAAAATAGGTCCATATGAGCGTGAACTGCTCCCCCTTTTCCATGACTGCGATCAGGAGGAATGTGATGTAGAGAATGGCACTGCCTATATAGGCGGCACGTATGTAATTGTAATGTTTGTAGAGGATATACAGGGCATAAAGCATGACAATTACAATGAGGGAACTGATGACACCAAGAAAAGGATTATGTATGATGAAAAGATCAATGAAAGAGAAAAGGATATTGAGTGATATATTAATTAGTATGAATATATAGAGTATAGATATACGTGTATATTCGGGAGAGTATTCATCCATTGTAGAACGAAACATAAATTTTTGGAACAAAATACCTATTTTTTTCATGATCCTCTTTTCTAAAAACAGGATATTATCATAAAATTATCATCCAAATATCACGGTACATGTGAGGCTTATGTATTGTCATACCACAATTCCAAGAACTTCTGCCTCTCATACTGTTTTGCTCCCAGACTGAATTTGTATGGCATATAGCTTTGTCCCAGGTTCCAGAAAGCGAACCCGTGTGTCTGCAGATAGTGTGCGAGGAGTACCAGTTGGGTGGTACCGTAGTTACAGTAGCGCTTCTGCCTGCACGAAAAACCGCTGAGACTGGTATAGACATTACCGATGACATAGCCGATTTCACCCGCGATGAGCTCTCCCCCCTCCTCGATATAAGCCGTCATCAGTTGAAAATTGTCATCGTTATGCTGCGTCGCCAGCAGGGTTTGAAGATAGGTATCGGTCAGCCAGCAGTTTTTATGGTAGTGCTGGATCTTTCGTGCGATGGGAATGATATCTGTACCGATATGCAGTTTTGGGCAGTGTTTCTTCAGTATTTTGCGTACTTTGGTACTAATGTGCAGGTCTTCAAAATACAGCAGGGTATAGGAGAACTGTATCTCAGGAAGCAGCAGTTCATGTCCCTCAAAGACATCTGTCACAGCGATGAATCCCGCTTTGGCCTGCGCAATGTAGAATTCGGGAGAGAAATCCTTGCTCCAGTAGTAGTTATGACGCATATCGGGGTAGATCTTCTCTCTGAGTGTAAGAGGATCGTTCACTTCTTCATAACTCAGCGGGTAAACTCCAAGCTGCAATTGACTCATGTGGGCTCTCGTTTTTTGTCAATTGTAGCAAAAATCGCTACAATTACAAAATTTTTTTGAGGTTCAAATATGAAGATTAATGTTATTATCATCGACAAAAAAGGGAAAGATCAGCTTTATGCCCCCCTGATCGAACATTATAAGAAGATCGCCAAACCTTTTGCAAAGGTAGAGGTGATTGAGCTCTTTGATAAAGAGATCGCCAAAGCACATGATGTATCGCCAGATGCAGCACAAAATGCCTATACCAAAGCGATGAAAAAATATCTTTCGGACGGTTTTAATATTGCATTGGATCCTTCATCGAAAGAGGTTGACAGCTTTGAATTCGCAAATCTGCTTAAGGATAGAGGGGTGGTTAACTTTTACATTGGCGGTGCTTACGGCTTTGGAGAGGCATTTTTGCGTCAATGTGATAAGTCGGTATCATTTGGTAAAATAACGCTTTCACATAAATTGGTGAAAGTTGTTCTGCTCGAACAGATATTCAGAGGTCTGGCGATCAACAACAATCACCCATATCATAAATAGGAAGAAGAATGCTGACACAAGAAGAGTTGGAAATGTTCAAGAAGAAGCTGTTGGACAGAAGGGCACAGATCGAAAAGAACCTGACGAGCACTACACTGGAGCTCAAAGAGATGAGAGACCTTGAGCTCAACGATGAGGGCGACTACGCAGCGGCATCGGCCGAGACGATGGTAGACAGTGCCATTATGGAACAGCAACGCAAGGAATTAGCTGAAATTGACCTTGCTTTGGATAAAATAAAGAATGGCACCTACGGTATCTGTGAAATGTGCGAAGAGCCTATCGGGAAAGCCAGGCTTGAAGTGAAGCTTTTTGCGAGATTTTGCATTACCTGTAGGGAGATCAACGAAAAAGAAGAATAGTAATACGTCCTTTGAAACGGGCGTATTGATTGAAGGAGGGGCGCACAGATGAGACTCGGTTTATATATTTTTGCGGCATTGACACTTATGGGGATCGTGGGTGCATTGGTACACATGGTCAACCCGAACAATTTTCTCATAGAGGTAATGGGGATCAACTTCAATTTCCCTGTAGCTGTATGGGTTATTCTGCCCATGGGACTGCTGCTGCTGTTCACGATCATACATATGTTCTATTATGGGGTAAGAAGCTATTTCAAGAAGAAGAAGTGGATGCATGACGCGGAAACACTTGAAGATGCGCTCTATTGGTCACTGGTGCATGAGCCCAAAGAGCAGAAATATCTGATTGACGATGTCAAGAAATCTGCAGTACTTCTGAGCCGTTCCACCTTGAGTGTCGTAGACGGTGTAGAGGGGTTGAGTGACAGACTGACCAAAATAGTCAACATCCTCAACAAGATCAAGAACGGCGAGTATGTGGATCTCAAAGAGTACAAGCTTTCCAAGGTTTTCAACGAAGGCAACCCGCATCTTATCCAAAACCGCCTGAACCGGCTTGAAAATGACCCGGAGTTCGTCGAAGAGGTGATGAAGTCCTCCTCCAAATACTCCGAGCAGGTTCAGAAAGAGGCACTGCGCATCTTCGCTTCGAGGGAAACCTTCTTCAAGGCACGAAAATATGCGAAGATCTTTGACGTGGAGAACTTCATGGTCATGCTCAACCGTGCGGCAGAAGATGAAGAGATGGGTTTGAGCGCAGAGATACTCAATGACTTTGTCGAAGCTCTGAAGCTCAAGTGTGCAGATTTTGTGCGTATCGCCAAGGTGACCAAGAAGATATTCTCTCCCGATGAGAACCTGGCACTTTTCAAACGTTATCAGAAAGAGAACCCCAAAGCGCAGAATGCCTATCTCTATCTGCTCTTTGAGTATGAGCTTCTTGATGAGATCGAAAACTATTTTGACGAACATGACGAACATGAATTCGTCAAGTACCGTGCGCTCTTTGAGTTGAAAAAACAGAACAAAGGGTTCAAACTCGAAGATCTGATCGATGCCGAGTCGATCTGTAAGAATGTCTAAGACTCTATGTCAAAACTCGATTTTACCCAGCCTCTCTACGCCTTAGCCCCGCTCGCGGGCTTTACCGACCTCCCTTTCCGCTCTGTTGTCAAGAAATTCGGGGTCGACCTGACCGTCTCCGAGATGATCAGCTCCAATGCACTGGTACACAAGAGCAAAAAGACCCACCGTATGCTTGAGAAAGCTTCATGTGAAGACCCTTACAGCGTACAAATCGCAGGAAGTGATCTTGAAGTGATCCGAAAAGCAGTGGAGATCATCAACGAAAAAGAGGGAGTCACTGCTATCGATCTCAACTGCGGCTGTCCTGCTCCCAAGGTGGTCAACAACCTGCAAGGCTCCTCACTGTTGACCGATCTGCCGCAGATGGGCAGGGTGATCGAGACCATCAAAAAATATTCAAACAAAGAGTACACTTCTGTCAAGATGCGTCTTGGTTTTAACGAAAAGAACCATGTCGAGATCGCAAAAGTTGCTGAAGCGGCTGGTGCTGACTACATCGCCGTACACGGGCGTACCAGAGCAGGACGATACAAAGCAGCGGTCGATTATGATGCCATCAGGGAGATCAAAGAGAGTGTCTCCATCCCGGTCATTGCCAACGGTGATATTGACTCTCCGCAAAAAGCGCAGTGGGTATTGGAACATACCGGTGCGGACGGCATTATGATCGGGCGTGCGGCAGTGAAGGCACCGTGGCTCTTTGCGCAGATCAAAGAGGGGATGGCAGAGCCAAGCTCGGAGCTTATCAGAAGTGTGGTACTTGAGCATTTTGATCAGATGATCGCCTACTATGACAAGTACGGCGCCATTATGTTCCGCAAGAACCTGCACGCCTACTCCAAAGCGGGGTTTCAAGGTGCTTCGGCTTTTCGAGATACCATCAACCGCATGGAAGACCCTGTCCAGATGCGTGAAGTGATCGATGCGTTCTTTTCACAAAAGTTCTGTTATGAACATTGATGTGCATCAAATATTTTTAACAGGGATTTCCCTATAATCCCATCCAAAAACAGGAGTGGATATGACTTTTGTCATCATTAAGACCATTCACCTCTTTGCCGCATTCTTTTACGGCGGTTTTCTCATTACCGATAATCTTTTTCTCAGCAAGATCAAGCACAGTTTCAGTGAAGAGGAGCATGCGAAGATACGCGAATCCTTCATGAAGTATGTACGCAAAGTAGTACCGCCAAGTCTTCTGGTCGCTGTCTTTACTGGTCTCTACCTGATCTCACAGGTTTATGGTCCCATAGGGCCTGACGGTCTGACATGGTTTCAGACACTGTTAGGGCTCAAGGCATTTCTGGGGATTTGGCTCGGGCTTCGCGGCGGTCTGCAGGTCTATTTTGGTATCCAGCCTTTTGTATTTAAGAGCCATGTACTGCCATTTGCTTTTGTTTTAACCATTATCTTTCTTTCGCAGTTCATGTATCTGCCTATCTAATGTCGATAAAGTGTTTTTTCTATGTTATAATCCCTTCAATATTACAGATTGGACTTTCATGTTTGTAGAACTCTCACTTCTTGGTATTCTCATCGGTGCGCTTTCAGGTTTCTTCGGAATTGGTGGGGGAACGGTACTGGTTCCCGTTCTGTTGCTGCTTGGTTTTGATATGAAGCACGCGGTAGGTATCTCCATTATGCAGATGGTTTTTAGCTCTATCTACGGCTCCTACCTCAATGTCAAAAAGGGAAGTCTCAAGCTGGGCGAAGGGCTTTATGTGGGGCTTGGCGGTGCGTTTGGAGGCTATCTGAGCGGTTATGTGGTGCAGTATGTCTCCGACATTGTACTCCAGTCAGTTTTTGTCGGCTTCGTGGTTTTTGCCATCTACCGTATGGCGACAGGCAAGCAGCACACGGAGCATACGACAGAGCATGATCTCCCCTCCGTACTGCTTTTTGGTATCGGTGTGGGGATCGGTCTGATCGCTATCAGTATCGGAGTAGGGGGTGCGATCATCCTCATCCCGTTGCTTTCGGGACTGCTGCACTATCCGGTCAAGAAAGCGGTCAGTGCAGGGCTTTTCTTTGTCGTATTCTCCTCTATTGCCGGCTTTATCGGTCGCTGGATGCACGGTGAGATTGACCTGCACAACGGAGCAGTCGTGGGTATTGCCTCATTGTTGGGAGTCTATATCGGCATCCACCTCAAAGACCGCGTCAGCAGCCATCATCATACCCGTTTTATTGTCGTGATGTACAGCTTTATTTTGGCGATTATGCTCTATAAGATGTTTTCCTGACATATCAGTGTTTCTCTCGACTTGATCGGGAGTTTTTTCACTGTACTTGATCATTTTCTCTCCAATTATGGTATAATCTTCGATTAATTTTTACAGCAAGGCAAGTAAAACTATGGCAAAAAAACAGGACATGATCCACGTTTACGGTGCAAAAGAGAACAACCTCAAAAGCATCGATATCTCCATTCCCAAGAATGAGCTGGTGGTCATTACCGGTATTTCCGGTTCGGGTAAATCGACACTGGCGTTCTCCACGCTCTATGCGGAAGGACAGCGGCGTTACATCGAGTCGCTCTCCAGCTATGCGCGGCAATTTCTCGGGCGCGTAGGCAAGCCCGATGTCGACAAGATCGAGGGGCTTACCCCTGCCATTGCTATCGACCAGAAGACCACCTCCAAGAACCCGCGTTCAACTGTTGGGACGATCACTGAAATCTACGACTATCTGCGTCTGCTTTTTGCCAGAGTGGGAAAACAGTACTGTCATGAGTGCGGCAAACCGATCTCTTCGATGAGCGCGGCAGATATCATCGAAGAGGTGTTGCGTTTTCCCGAAGGCTCCAAGCTGGTCATCATGGCACCGCTGGTCAAGGAGAAGAAGGGTACCTTCGCCGATATGCTGGAGTCACTTCGCCACAAAGGGTATGTGCGTGCGATGATTGACGGTGTGATGGTGCGTTTAGATGACGAGATAGAGCTTTCCAAGACCAAAAAACACACCATCAAAGTGGTCATCGACCGTGTAGTGGTCAAGGAGGAGAGTCGCGATCGTATCGGGCAGGATGTGGAAAAGGCGCTCAAAGAGAGTTACGGAGAGATGGAGATCGAAGTGCTCAACCATGAAGCGTTGGGGCTGGATCGTAAAGACTATCACTACTCCGAGCATTTGGCGTGTTTTGACTGTAAGATCAGTTTCGAGCCTCTGGAGCCTGTCAGTTTCTCTTTCAATTCTCCCAAGGGAGCCTGTCCCGCCTGTGACGGATTGGGGATACGCTATGCCATCGATCTTAAAAAGGTGATCGACCCTGATCTAAGCATCGAAAAGGGTGCGGTAAAGATCATGTACGGTTTCAACAAGAGTTACTACACCAAGTTCCTCAACGCCTTTTGTGAACAAAACGGCATTGATATTAGAAAGCCCTACGGGGAGCTTGAGTCCCATGAACAAAAAGCAATCCTCTACGGCAACGGCGGGACAGTAGACTTTACATGGAAGCGCCATAAACTCAAGCGGGAGTGGCCCGGTGTCGTGAAGTTTGCGCATGATATGTTCAAGGATGAGAAGGATATGAGCGAGTATATGACTGAAAAGGTGTGTGACAAGTGTCACGGACACCGTCTGCGCCCCCGTTCTCTAGCGGTCAAGATAGAGGGGCACAATATTGCCGACATCATCGACATGCCCATCGAGGAGAGTTATGCCTACTTTGCCGACGGGAAGAACTTTTCTCATCTGACCGAGCAGCAGCAGCAGATTGCCGAGTCGATCCTCAAGGAGATCAAAGAGCGGCTCTACTTTCTGTATGATGTGGGACTGGGGTATATCACCCTCAGCCGTGACGCGCGTACCATCTCTGGAGGGGAGGCGCAGCGCATCCGTATCGCTTCGCAGATCGGTTCAGGGCTGACGGGGGTGATGTATGTGCTCGATGAGCCGAGCATCGGGCTGCATGAACGCGATACGATGAAGCTTATCCGTACCCTCAATTCCCTTAAAGAGAAGGGTAATTCGGTTATCGTGGTTGAGCATGACAAAGAGACGATCATGGCTGCCGACTACATCGTTGACATCGGGCCGGGTGCGGGTGCCTTTGGGGGCGAGGTGGTCTTTGCGGGTGATCAGAAAAAGCTGCTCAAAGCCAAGACGCTCACCGCGCAGTACCTCAACGGCAAAAAAGAGATCAGCTATCCGCATGACAGACCGCAGAAGGAGTGGATAGAGATCAAGCACGTAACACTCAACAACATTGAAAATCTCGATGCCAAGATCCCGCTGCACAATTTTGTCTGTGTGACAGGGGTGAGCGGCTCTGGAAAATCCTCGCTGATCTTGCAGACACTGCTGCCCGTAGCGCGTGAACTGCTCAATCACGCCAAGAAGGTCAACAAAATCGACGGTGTGGAGATCAACGGGCTGGAGAAGCTCGACAAAGTGATCTATCTTGACCAGAGCCCCATCGGGCGTACGCCACGCTCCAACCCTGCGACCTATACGGGTATTATGGATGAGATACGCAAGCTTTTTGCCCAGACCAAGGAAGCAGAGCTTCGAGGATACAAGATTGGGCGTTTCTCTTTCAATGTCAAAGGGGGGCGCTGTGAGAAGTGTCAAGGGGATGGGCAGATCAAGATTGAGATGCACTTCCTGCCTGATGTGCTGGTGGAGTGTGATGCTTGTCATGGTACCCGCTATAATGCCCAGACACTCGAAGTGCTCTACAAAGGCAAGTCGATCGCCGATGTATTGGCGATGAGTGTAGGGGAGGCGCTGGAGTTCTTCAAAGCTATTCCTGCCATCGCTTCCAAGCTTTCTACGCTTAAAGCCGTAGGACTTGACTATATTACCCTTGGGCAGAATGCTACGACCCTCTCAGGTGGGGAGGCGCAGCGTATCAAACTAAGTAAGGAGCTCAGCCGTAAAGATACGGGTCGCACCCTCTACATACTTGATGAACCGACCACAGGATTGCATTTTGCCGATGTGGATAGACTGACGGGAGTTCTGCACCATCTGGTCGATCTGGGTAACTCGGTCGTGGTGATCGAGCACAATCTTGATATGGTCAAGAATGCGGATTATATCATCGATATGGGTCCTGAAGGCGGGAACAAAGGCGGGTTGATCATTGCAGAGGGAAGTCCGGAGAAACTGGCGAAAGAGTATAAGGAGACAGGTTCTTACACAGGGGAGTATCTGGCAAAGGAGTTAAAAGAGGGATGATCAGGGGTGACGGAACTTTTTGGGTTTCCCCCGTTTACTGTTCTGGCTGTTCCTGATGGAGAATATGACCGCGTTCTTGATGATCCAGAGGATGATGATCGCGGCGAGGATCTCATAGCCGATAGTCCAGATAAGGAAGAAGTTGGCATCTGAACTGAGCGTGATAGAACCGAAAACAGCGGCTTTTCCTTGGGAAACATAGAAGAAGAGAAAAAGAAGTCCGGTGATATAGGGTAGGATTGCAAAATAGATACCCAAAAAGAGCATCTCTTTGCCCGGAGGGAAAAAGAGAAACGGTGTTTTCTGCCAGTTGACAGGCCGTTGGATATAGCTCCCACCATTGATCGTGGTATTCACCTTTTTCTTGGTTCGTTTGATTGGTTTGCCATAATCTATTTTTGCACCAACTTCTTCTATTGGATCCATGGCTATACTCTCCCCTTTTATTCACTTCATAGCTATTGTAGCCTACTTTTCTTCATTTATTAAGGATGAAATTGTATAAATATTCATCATATAAGATATAATTTATGGTTTTACCTGAATAATCATAATATAATCAAACTTAATAGCCAGTGAATCGTTTTTCTTTTTAGTATGGGCATGCTTAACGGGTAATTGGCTAAAATAGCAGAAAAAATGAGGGTTCCATCTTGAAAACCATCACCATCATCGATACTTTCGGCTTCTTTTTCCGTGCCTATTATGCACTGCCGCCGCTGCGCAACTCCGAGGGGTTTCCCACCGGTTTGCTGACAGGGTTCATCAACCTTGTGGACTCCCTGCACCGTGATCACAAGACCGACTATCTGGTCTTTACCCTTGACAGCAAAGGACCGACCTTCCGTAACGAGATTTATCCGGAGTACAAAGCCAACCGGGAAGCCCCGCCGGAGGATCTGACCAAACAGCTGCCTGTAGCGATCAAGTGGATCGAAGAGATGGGATTTGCCAATCTCTCCAAAGAGGGCTTTGAAGCGGATGACATCATTACGACTGTGACGAAGTTTGCCAGAGAGCAGGATATGAAGGTCACAATCGTCTCCCACGATAAAGATCTTTATCAGCTCATCGATGACAGACAGGTGGTGATGTATGATGCGGTGAACAAAAAAGAGGTGGATGAAGAGGCGTGTGTAGCAAAGTTCGGTGTGCGTCCCGAGGATTTTGTCGATTTTCAGGCTCTTGTGGGGGACAGTTCCGACAATGTACCCGGTGTCAAGGGCATCGGGGTCAAGGGGGCAGCGAAGCTGATCAACAAGTATCATACGCTTGAGGCGATCTATGCCGATATTGAAAATGCCGGTACGCCGCGTATCCAGAAACTGCTGCTCGAAGGCAAGGAGAGTGCTTTTCTCTCCCGCGAGCTGGTACGGATGCGTGACGATGTCTATGAGAGTCTCGATCTGAGCCGGTTTGTTTTTGAAGACCGCAACTATCTGAGCTGTCTGCTGCCGGAGTTCGAGAAGTACGAGATGAAGCAGGCGATCAAGAAGGCTCAGACGCTTTACGGCAAGCCCGGATGCCACGATCCCCTTCCGGAAAGCCCCAAAGTTGAACCTAAAAAGCCCGCACTGACCTTTGAAGCGGTCACGCTCGATACCAAAGCAAAACTCGATGTCGTACTCGATACGCTTGGGAAGGATACACCCGTTGCATTTGATACCGAAACGACGGGGCTTGATACCAAAAGTGCCCAGATGGTGGGCTTTTCCTTCTGTGCCTCTGCGGACAAAGCCTACTATGTTCCGGTAGGGCACAGCTACCTTGGTGTGGGAGATCAGATCAGTGAATCGGATGCGACTGATGCACTTAAACGCTTGATGATGCAGCCGGTCATCGGTCAGAACCTAAAGTTTGACCTCTCTTTGCTTTACAACCGTTATGCCCAAGAGGAGGTTATTCCCTTCGCCGATACAATGATCATGGCGTGGCTTAGCGATCCGGGTAGTAAGGTAGGGCTCGATGCACTGGCACAGAAATTCTTCAAATACGAAATGAAATCCTTTAAGGAGACGGTCAAGAAGGGAGAGGATTTCTCTTCGGTATCCATAGAAGAAGCAGCTTTTTACGCAGCAGAAGATGCCTGGATGACCTTCATGCTCTACGGTGCGATCAAAAAGAAGATGGAGCTTGGCTCTTTAACACACCTGCTCAAAGAAGCAAAAAATGTCGAGTACCCCTTCATCAATGTCCTCATCCGTATGGAACAGTTGGGCATCAAGGTCGATCAGGGGCGGCTGAAGGCACTTCAAAGCGAGCTCAGTGCTGAACTGGCAACACTCACCGAAGAGATCTATGCCTTGGCGGGTACGGAGTTCAACATCCGCTCCACCCAGCAGCTTGGCGTGGTGCTTTTCCAGCAGTTGGGGCTCAAAGGGGGCAAGAAGACCAAGACCGGTTACAGTACCAACGAAGCAGTATTGCAGTCACTCAAAAATGAACATCCTATTATTGAGAAGATACTTTCTTACCGTGAATACCAAAAGATGCTATCCACCTATGTCGAACCGCTGTTGAAACTGGCGCAAAAAGATGAAAAGAGCCGCATCTATACTTCGTTTTTGCAGACGGGAACGGCAACGGGACGGCTCAGCTCCAAAGATCCAAATCTGCAGAATATCCCAGTACGCTCTGAACTTGGCAGGCGGGTACGGGACGCTTTTGTCGCCAAAGAAGGCTACAAGCTTGTAAGCATCGACTACTCGCAGATCGAGCTGCGTCTGCTGGCGCACTTCTCTAAAGATGCCGCACTGATGGAAGCATTTAACAACGGCGTGGATATCCATATGGCGACTGCGGTCAAGCTCTTTGGTAAGGCGGAGGCGAAAGCCAAGCGTAACTTCGCCAAATCGGTCAACTTCGGTCTGCTCTACGGGATGGGTCCCAAGAAACTCTCCGATGAACTGGGTATCCCGCAGTCTGAAGCCAAGGAGATCATTGCCAACTACTTTGCCTCTTTCCCTACGGTCAAGCAGTTTCTTGAGAGCATACAGGAGCAGGTGAAGATAGATGGTTATGTCGAGACCATTCTGGGAAGACGGCGCTTCTTTGACTATGACAATGCCAACGGCATGCAAAAGGCTGCCTTCATGCGTGAATCGGTCAATACAGTCTTTCAGGGATCCGCTGCCGATCTCATCAAGCTGTCGATGCTGGAGATCGATACGCTCATCAAAGAGGAGGGGCTCGATGCGGCGATGCTGCTGCAAATACACGATGAACTGATTTTCGAGATTGCCGAAGAGAAGGTCGATGAGACCGCCAAACGATTTGCAGCGATTATGGAGAATATTTACGAGCTTGCTGTGCCGCTGGAGTGTTCGGTGAGTGTCGGGGAGAGCTGGGGAGAGTTGAAGTAGTTTACTTCTGATTAACGTACCGTTAGCAAACATCCGTTATAATCGCCACTTATTACCGCGGCTTATGGTCGCTTCAAGGGACTACACAGATGTTAAAGAAGATACTATCGATGAAAATGGCAGTGTTGATGCTGTTTCTGTTTGGGGTTGCCATCGGGGTGGCGACATTTATTGAGAATGACTATGGTACGCAAACCGCGCGT